>JAKSSR010000050.1 GCA_024402995.1 Clostridia bacterium
GCCTGGCCCAACAATGCCGATCCCATTGCGAATAATGTGAGAGGTCTAAAGCCTTTCGGATTCTGTGCGGTAGAGCGCATGAACGAACTGGGTATGATAGTCGACGTATCTCATTTGTCCGATAAGGGGTTCTGGGATGTTGCATCTGTTTCGAAAAAACCTTTTGTTGCCAGTCACTCGTGTGCCAGGAGTCTCTGTTCTCATCAGAGGAATCTGACTGATGATCAACTCCGGACACTTGCTGAATGCGGAGGCATAGTCGGTATTAATTTTTGCGGTGAATTTCTTGAAAACGGTAACCGTGTGAGTTCAAGCATCGAAAGTGTGTTGCGTCATATGCAGTACATAAAGAATATCGCAGGAGCGGATACTTTGGCATGGGGATCAGATTATGACGGTATAGGTGAAAAGCTGGAGTGGAAGGATTTCAGCGGAATGCCTGTACTTACCGATGCTATGTCGGCTTGCTTCACGGATGATGAGATTGAAAAGATCTGCTATAAAAACTTTATAAGAGTACTCAAGGATAATGAGTAGACAAATGCCGCAGCCGGATTTTCGACTGCGGCATATTTATTTGACTATTTCAAATTTTTCAGTTATTCTTTTTTATAAGTACAGAATAACAGGAAGGTATTTGACTTGGCAAAGAAAGAGAATACAAGCGAGAAGATAATCCAGTCAGTCGACAGAGCTGTTGAGATCCTTGAGTGCTTCAATGAAAAGGAGACGGAGCTTTCCCTGGCGGTTATATGTGAGAAAGTTTCCCTGAATAAGAGCACTGCATTGGGAATAATCAATACCCTGATAAGGCGTCAATATCTTGCGAAGAATTTGAGTACCGGCAGATATTGTCTCGGAAAGGCTATCCTTGCAAAGCACAATGAAGCTGTGACAGCAAAAATGAATCAGCTCTATGATCTTGGAATCGTATATGTCATGCGTCTTTTTACAAAATATCGCATGGAGGTACTTCTTTATGGTTATGCCAACAACGTCCTTTTTCTTCTGGACAGAATTATCGCAGATGTATCAAAACCGCCTGCGAGAGTAACATACCAGCTTTCATATCACGCATCAGCGTCAGGTAAACTGGTTTTGACACAGTACACAGACCTTCAGCTTGATAAATATCTGGAATCATCAAATTACGCGTTCACGGAAGCTACAAAGACCTCTCCGGAAGCGATAAGAAAGGACTGCAGAGCAACTCTCGAACGAGGATATGCAATAGAAAACGGGGAAGTAAGCGAAGGAGTTACCGCTTATGCAGTACCCATTTATGATAAGAGTGGGATGCTTTTCGGGACGATATGCTGTACGGGTGCTTCCGATAATATGGAGCCCATATGTTCATTGCTGGTGGATGATCTGCTCAAGTGCAGTGAGGAATTGACCCAGAAATTGTTCAGCTGACGATTTGTATATTTGGGGGGTATCAGACCTTGTTAGTTATCTGGAATAGTGGTCAAAACTTAATATGATCAACAGAGCGGAAGGTCAAAATAGGCCTTCCGCTTTACTTGAATACAATTAAATCAGAAGCAGCGGAAACGGGTTGTCCGTACTTTTTGAGTTTTAGAAATAAACTTCGCGGCTTTAGTGTTTAAGAAAACACTTAGCGTTCAGGAATTTTAAGAACAAACTTCAGAACTGAAAAACTTTGAAAATGAATATATCCTGCAAAATGGGACATTGGCGGCTGCTTTTGCAGTTTATGTCATGTAAAAAAATATTTCCTCAAGGCATTTATGATGAATTCTGGTCTTCTGATCTTCCGAACGATCTGCGAGGATAATAGCCTGCGTAATTTTATTATGAAAATGCGTAATTTCTATAATGATTTGTGGAAGTCTCCGTACTGCATTGCTTTGACCTTCAAAAATGCATGACATAGAGGTGAAAAAAAGCAAAAATGTCCCATTTTGCAGGAACTGAATTTTTCTGACGTGACATACCAGAGATTATATGCTGTTTATGTTCCGGAATTTACAGATAATTCCATAGGCCGAATGATCCGGACTTACACCGCTGTAGTAAAGGGAAAAACCGCTTTTTCAGGTGTGTCCTATATCCCGAACTCTGTCTTGCAATAATAAAAGCGGCAGGCTCAGCGCCTGCCGCCCTTTTTCTTTATTCTGTTGTTATTCTTTGTCTTCGATATACTTTACGATACCTGCGACGGTCTGGAGCTGTTCTGCGTCCTCGTCGGGTATTTCAATTTCGAACTCGTCTTCGATTGCCATGATGATTTCAACAACATCAAGAGAATCGGCTTCCAGGTCCTTCATAATGTTAGTTTCGAGACTAATATCTTCGGCATCTACGCCGAGCTGTTCTGCGAGAATGTCGCGGATCTTTTCAAAAATCATTCTGTATCCTCCGATTAAAATGTCCTTTCGGCAAAGTACGTTTTTATTATAGCGCGGAGTTTCATTTGCGCAAGTGTTTTTTTAAGAAATTTACTGCATCTCCATCCATTGAGCGTAGTATTCTTCAAGCTGCTGTTTGCAGGCCTCAAGCTCCCTGCTGACTTCTGCTGCCTTTGAGGGAACGGAGAATACTTCAGACTTGCAGAGTTCTGCTTCCAGCTGGCCTATGCGGGCTTCAGTTTCCGCAATTTTTGTCTCTGCGTTGGCAAGGGCTTTTTCCGCTTTGCGCTTTGCTGCAGCTTCTTCCTTTTCCTTCTGGCGGGCTGCTATGCGTTCCTCCTTGCTCATGGCCTTCTGAGCTGCCTCGTTTTTCAGCTTGTCGCTGGCATTGGCGCTGCCCATCTGGTTCAGGTAGGCTCTTCCTGAAGAAAGAGCGGCGGTCTTCTGCTCGTAATATTCGTATTTTCCGGGGAAGACCAGTATTCCGTCACTTCCCAGCTCGTAAATGGCAGTGGGTATGCGGCTCAGAAGATAACGGTCATGGGAAACCAGGATAAGGGTCCCGGGGAAGTCCATGAGAGCGTCTTCAATGACTTCCTTGGCCTTAATGTCCATGTGGTTTGTGGGCTCGTCCATGATCAGCAGATTGGCACCGCTCATCATAAGCTTCAGCAGAGAAAGCTTTGCCTTTTCCCCGCCGGCCAGATCCTTGACCTGCTTGAATACGTCATCTCCGTGGAAGCCCAGGCGCCCCAAAAGACTGCGCAGCTCCACCTGGTCGTACTTGATGTAAGCACTGTGGATCTCGTTGAGCACGGTGTTTTCCATGTTCAGGTTCTGCTGCTCCTGATCGTAGTAGGCCGGCTGAACGTTGACGCCGAAGCGTACCCAACCGCTGTCGGGATGAAGCTCCCCGAGAAGAATTTTCAGCAGAGTCGTTTTGCCTATGCCGTTGGGGCCTACGATGCAGATGCGCTCGCCTTTTTTAATGTCGATGTTGACTCCTGAGAAGAGGCGGCGGGCAGTGTCTCCCGAGCCGAAGCTCATGGAAAGGTTCTCTGCGCTGAGAACGTCGTTGCCGCTGTTGAGTTGAGTCGTGAACTTTATGTTGAGTTTTTCCTTGAAATTGGTGGGCTTTTCAAGCCTTTCAATGTGGGCAAGGCGCTTTTCTCTGGACTGGGCTCTCTTGACCAGATGCTCCGTGTTGTGTTCCTTGAAGCGCCTGATGATCTCTTCCTGACGGGCAATTTCTGCCTGCTCCTGCTCCCAGTGCTTCAGCAGTTCGTCGTATATGAGCTGCTTTTTATCTTTAAACTCAGTGTAGTTGCCCTTGTAGGCAGTAAGTCTGCGGTTTTCGATCTCGAAAATGCGGTTGACGGTGACGTCCAGGAAGTAACGGTCGTGGGAAATAATTACCAGACTTCCGCTGTAGCCCTTCAGGAAATGCTCCAGCCACTTCAGAGTACCGATGTCAAGATGGTTGGTAGGCTCGTCTAAAAGGAGCAGATCCGGCTCCTGAAGAAGAAGGGCGGCCAGAGCAAGACGGGTCCTTTCGCCTCCGGAAAGGGTGGATACGGGCTTGTCAAGGTAGTCGTCGGTAAAGGCCAGACTCCTGAGAATCCCGGTTATACCGCTTTCGTAGCTGTAGCCCTTGCGCTCCTCGAAGGCTTTTTTCTGTTCGGCCGTTGCCGATGCTGCCATTTCCTCTCGGACTGTTCCGCCGTCGGGAAAGTGGTCCCGCTGCTTCAGATAGCCTATGGTGAGGCCCGATTCAATGGCCAGTTCGCCTCCGTCGGCCTCTATCTCTCCTGCGAGTATCTTGATGAGGGTACTTTTTCCGGCACCGTTTATGCCGACGACGCCTATGCGGTCTCCCTTGTTGATGAGGAAGGAAACGTCGTCAAGAATGGTTTCGATACCATATGTTTTACAAATGTTTTTTGCTTGTACAATACTCATAACACTTTATGATAGCATAAAACCGCAAATGAGACAAATAACGGATTTTCTGCACATTTTCTTATATCTATGCAATTGAATTGGAGGTTTTCAGTGATAAAATAAAGTATTAAGAATAAAACAGGAGATAAGAGCAATGGCTGATAAAAATACAAACAGGAAAAAGTTAAAGAAGTGGATAATAATCGCGGTCATACTTGGACTCATCGCCGCAGCGGTAATCTTGATCCCCCGCATGCTTTTGAAAAAAGTCAGCGACGCCATGACCGATATCTACGAATATGATGCTGCCACAAAACGTGATATTACGGAGACCCTTACCGGCAGCGGCACTTTGAAGCCTGCCAACTCATATACTGTAATATCTCTGGTTTCCGGCGAAATACTGAAGGCTGATTTCGTCACCGGTGACACTGTCTCAAAAGACGACATTCTCTACGAGGTGGACTCTTCCGATACGGCCAACGGCATTGAGAGAGCTGAACTGGCCCTTTCCCAGACTCGCAGAAATTACGACAAGAAGATCGGATCCCAGAGTGACCTTACGGTAAAGGCTCCCATCAGCGGATACGTATCGGGGATCAGCGCCGTTTCCGGAAGCAAGGTCAGCATGTCAATGGCTGCCGCCTCCATCAGTGATACTGATACCCTGATCCTTACCGAATACTACAGCGATGAGTATTCCGGCCTTATTCAGGTTGGTCAAAAGGCTGAAATATCTGTGGCGGATCAAATGCTCACAGCAGAGGGTAAGGTCAGAGAGGTCTCCGGATTCAAGAAGGTCTCAGACACCGGTCTTTCCTGCTTTGCCGTCACCATTGAGGTGGCCAATCCCGGCGCACTCAGAGCCGGCGAAGAAGCTTCTGCCGTCATAATTGCCGGCGGCAATGAAATTTACCCCGCCATAAGCAGCGTCAAAGGCCTGGAACCTGTTGCCCAGACTACTGTTTACTATGAAATTTCCGGAACAGTGGCCTCCGTCTACGTCAGAGAAGGTGAATACGTACAGAAGGGCCAGACCATTATGGTCCTCTCCAGCGACACTCTTTCCGATGAGATCAAGGCTGCCGCAGACTCCCTCCGCGACGCGGAGCTGTCCGTAGAAAAGCAGTACGACATACTGGACAATTACTCCATTAAGGCTCCTATTGACGGAACCATAGTTGACAAGTATTACAAGGAAGGTGAAAACGCGGAAAGCGGCAAGGTCCTCTGCACTATTTTCGATCTTTCTTATCTTAATATCGTTCTCAACATTGATGAACTTGATATTACCAAGGTGGAAGTAGGCCAGCAGGCCATCGTAACTGCCGATGCAGTACCCGGCAGAGAATTTGAGGCTGAGATCACCGAAATGAGCATTAACGGCACCAGCACCAACGGTGTCACCACTTATCCCGTTACTGTAAAGATCGCTTCTCCCGAGGGGCTGCTCCCCGGAATGAACGTTGATGTTGAAATAGTCATCAGCGAAAACAAGAGCGTTCTCAGCGTCCCTGCTGACGCTGTAAACGACGGTGATCTGGTCATGGTAAAGACCGGTGACGGTCATACCGGTGAAGGCGCTCCCGAGGGTTACGATTTCGTAAAGGTCACCACCGGTGCATGCAGCGAAGACTACGTTCAGATCCTGTCCGGGCTGTCAGAAGGCGACAGCATTGCATATATTCCCAGCTCCGCTTCGGGAACCGGTCTCCTGTGGACCATTCAGAAGAACATGGGACCCGGAATGGGCTCCGGCATGGGAGGCTTCTAAATCATGGATAAGGACACAAAGATGCCTCTCATAGAGTTTCGCAATGTTTGCAAGACCTATGAAATGGGCGATACCATAGTGAGGGCGGCCGACGATATTTCCCTGAAGATCTTCGAAGGGGAATTTGTTGCCATAGTCGGCAAATCGGGGTCGGGCAAATCCACCTGTATGAATATAATAGGCTGCCTGGACGTTCCCACCAGCGGGGAGTATCTTCTTGAGGGGAAAAACGTAGGCGAAATGGACAAGAATGCTCTGGCCGAGTTCAGAAACGCCAAGCTGGGCTTTATTTTTCAGCAGTATAATCTGCTGGCAAAACTCAGCGTTCTGGACAACGTCTGCGTACCTCTCATGTACGCTGGCTACAGCAAGAAGGAACGCAAGGAAAGGGCACTGGAGGTCCTGGAAAGCGTCGGCCTTGCCGATAAGCTGAAAAACCGTCCCAGCCAGCTCTCCGGCGGTCAGCAGCAGAGAGTTTCCATTGCAAGGGCCTTGGCCAATAAGCCCTCCGTAATTCTTGCCGACGAGCCTACGGGCGCTTTAGACTCCCGTACCGGACGTGAAGTTCTTGGTATTCTCCGCGACCTTCACGACAAGGGCAATACGGTGGTCCTCATCACCCATGATAATTCCATTGCGGCAACTGCCGAGCGTGTCATAAGGCTTGAAGACGGCAAAGTCGTTTTCGACGGTCTTGCCAGTGATCCGGCTTCAAAGGTACACAGAGAGGAGGCTGCGGGAAATGAGATTCAGTGAAAACTTCTCCCTGGCCTTCGGCAACATTAAAAGCAGCAAGGCCCGTACCTTCCTTACCATGCTGGGCATAATCATCGGCATTTCCTCCGTCATGGTCATCATAGGCCTGGGCAACGGCATGGAGCAATACATGACCGACAGCTTTGAAAGCATAGGCACCAACATTCTGAACGTCACCATTACCGGATCCGGTACAACCAGGACACTGGAAGTTGAGGATATGGCCGAAATCGTCAGGGAAAACTCCGAGTGCCTGGATAAATTTTCTCCAACGGTAGCTCTCAGAGGCAGGGCTAAAATAGGAAGCGAAAGCCTGAGCCGGACTTCAGTTACAGGCGTTGGCACAGATTATTTCGCTATAAACAATTACACATTGGCTAAAGGGCGCACTTTGCGCTACATGGACGTCAAGGAGCGCACCCACGACTGCGTCATAGGAAGTTATCTGGACGAAGAATGGTACGACAGTGACGCTCTGGGCAAGACCATACGCATAGGCGGTGAGGTCTTCAATATAGTCGGAGTCCTTGAGCAGGAGGACGACGAGGCGAAAGAAGGGGGGACAGACGATGCTGTTTACGTTCCCTATTCTACTGCGGCAAGGCTCATTCGCTCGGCGAATATCACCTCGTATACAGTCACCATCACTTCCGAAGATTCTGCCGATGCAGCTGTTGACGTTCTTGAAAACGCTTTATATGACAAGCTTCGCAGCGAGGATGCTTATACGGTCATAAGCATGTCCCAGATCCTGGATATGATGGACGACCTGCTGAACGTTGTAATTACAGTCCTGGCCATAATCGCCGGGATTTCCCTGGTCGTAGGCGGCGTGGGGATCATGAACATAATGCTGGTCTCCGTTTCGGAAAGAACCAGGGAAATAGGTATAAGAAAGGCTCTCGGTGCCAAGGAAAGATATATTCTTTCTCAGTTCGTAATTGAAGCGGCTGTCATCAGCGCCATGGGCGGAATCGTAGGCATTGCCTTCGGTTATGCATTGTCATCTCTGGCTACCTGGCTGGTCACAGCGCTTCTGGACGTTGAACTGGCAGTCACTCCGACACTTCAGAGCATTGCCCTTGCTTTCGGCGCATCCGCGGCTATAGGTGTGGTGTTCGGTTTCCTTCCCGCAAGGAAGGCTGCTGCCCTCAACCCCATTGATGCACTTAGGTATGAATAGGGAGTTTACTTACAAAAACTTGTTCGGAAATACAAATTATGATATGATTTAATATCATATTTTTGGATAAAGAGGTTTTCTATGGCTCGTACAGGTAAAATTTCAAACGCAGTAATAAGAAGACTGTCAAGATATAAAAGAACTCTTGAGGAACTGATGAATCAGGGAATCGAAAGGGTTTCCTCGGGAGAACTGAGCGAAAAAATCGGCTTTACCGCTTCTCAGATACGTCAGGACCTGAATCACTTCGGAGGCTTCGGTCAGCAGGGCTACGGATATAACGTAAGGGAACTCTATGCTGAGATCATCGGAATACTTGGCATTGACAGGACCTACAAGCTTGTGGTCATTGGCTGCGGCAGACTTGGCCAGGCCATTGCCAACTTCCTTGGAGCTTACGACGCAGGCTATGAGATCGTAGGTATGTTTGACGTAAATCCCGCTCTCGTCGGTATGGAAAGCTGCGGAGTCAAGATCCAGACCGCTTCAGAGCTTCCTGCCTTCCTTAAGAGCAATGACGTGGACATTGCGGTCATCACCGTAACCAAGGGGGCAGCGCAGGCTGTCGCAGAGGATCTGGTCCACGGGGGAGTGAAGGGTATCTGGAACTTTGCCCCCATTGACATTCAGGCGGATGGCATTCCCGTAGAAAACATGCATCTCTCCGACGGACTTCAGACTTTGGTCTATTACATCAATCATCCCGTATAAGGCACAATAAAAGGGCCGCAGCAAAGCTGCGACCCTTATTTGCTCCAATTTGATTAAGCCTGCTTGGGAGCTTCTACCGGGCAGTTGTCTGCGCAAGCGCCGCATTCGATGCACTTATCTGCATCAACAACGTACTTGCCGTCACCTTCCTTGATAGCTTCTACAGGGCAGTTTTCTGCGCATGCACCACAGCTGATGCAAGCATCGGAAATTACGTATGCCATAGTTTGTGCCTCCTTGGATTAGATTCTAACGGAAAAAGTTCCGTCCGCAGAGAGTATAGCATAAAAATACATTTGCAACAAGTAATTTAACAATTTCTCAAAAATTTTATGGAAGTATACGGTTTATCAGGAAAAAGCGGAACAGGAAAGAGCCACAACGCCAGTAAACTCTGCAGAGAGTTGGGCATTGAAGGCCTTATCGACGACGGCCTGTTCATTCGCGGAACGGAAATAGTGGCAGGAAAGTCTGCCAAGAAGGAAAATACCAAACTTGGAGCTGTGCGCTGTGCCATTTTCAACGAAGAAGAGCATCGCAGCTCCGTGGCAAGAGCTATAAAGGAATCCGGACTTGACAAGCTGCTGGTCCTGGGCACCTCCGATGATATGGTCCGCCTTATTTGCGAAAAACTAGAACTGGATCCCCCCGTCCGCATAGTCAAGATAGAAGAGATCACTACTGCCGCCCAACGCAAGATCGCCAGAAAATCAAGGGATGAAGGCGGTATCCACGTTATTCCGGTCCCAACCCTGCAGGTCAAAAAGCAGTTTTCCGGTTATTTCATCGATGCCAGAAAGGGCTTTAAGCGGCACCTCGGCACTGAAATGATCCCCGACGAATTTGAACGCAGTGTGGTCCGTCCTACTTACAGTTATCTGGGCGACTTTGTCATTTCCGACAGAGCTATCGGTGACATTGTCCATTGCGTTGCCGACGGCATGACCGGTATAGACGAAATCCTTTGGGTAAGCTCGGACAACAGTTCTGAAGGAATGTTTGTGAGGATCATTCTTCTCCTCAAATTCGGCTGCAAGGTCCGTCAGCTGGCAGAAGCCTTACAATCA
This sequence comes from Clostridia bacterium, assembly GCA_024402995.1. Lineage (GTDB taxonomy): Bacteria > Bacillota > Clostridia > Peptostreptococcales > Anaerovoracaceae > JAKSSR01. Next base: position 9,805 of record JAKSSR010000050.1, read on the forward strand.
AAAGTATATGACGCAGTATCGTCCATGACGGCCTTTAACGTTCTCGGAGTAGATATAGAAGTTCGCGGATTACGTGACTGATAATTCTTGAAGGGGAAGTGCGCTTGTTGTATAATATTCTATTATCGCGCAAAAATAACAGGGGAAATTAAATGTCAAAACATACTAAGAAAAACAGCAATGTCGGCTCTTTGCTTCTACTTGCCATTTTAGGAGTTGCCGTAGTCGCCGGCGCTGTCAAGCTCATAGGCGGAAAAACAGTGAATTCTGACGAACAGACTCCCGTCATACTCAATACCCAGTCTGAAAACAATTCTCAGGAAAAAGGGCAGTTTACTCATAACTACGCAGATCAGATCCAGGCCGCTCAGGAAGAAGGCGAAAGCAATTCCTCCGACGAAGGAAGCGAAATCGTTGCCACCGGCGAAGATGGCCAGATGGTCTTCGGTCAGAAGCCTCAGAGCACCGAAAACGCAGATCCCAACGAGCCTGATTACGTAAATACTGAAATTCCCGCAGCTGAAAGTACAGGTTCCGAAACTCCTGCTGCCGCTGAAACTCCTGCAGGCACTTCCGAACCTGAAACGCCTAAGCCCTCCGGAAACGGCAATATAACTGTCACTTCTGAAGTCACCGACGACTGGCTCCTTCTTGCAAATAAGACCCATCACCTTTCAGAAGACTACTGGCCCGGCGACATGGTCACTGTCAGCAGCTGCATTGAAGGCGTAGGCAACAGTGATACCAAGAAGATGCGCAAGATAGCGGCAGACGCTTTGGAGGAACTGATCAAGGGCGCCTCAGAAGCCGGCTACCAGATCAAAATGCGTACAGGCTTCCGTTCATATACCTATCAGGCCAGCCTCTTCTCCTCTTACGTCAGTAAGAACGGCGAAGAAGCCGCCAACAAATTCAGCGCAAGAGCCGGCGAAAGCGAACATCAGACCGGCCTTTGCTGTGACGTTTCCAGCCCCTCCGTCAACTGGGCCATCTCCTATGAGTACGGCAAGACGGAAGAAGGCAAGTGGCTCTCCCAGCATTGCCACGAATACGGATTCATAGTCCGCTACCTGGAAGGCAAGGAAGACATTACCGGCTACACCTACGAACCCTGGCACATCCGTTACGTAGGCGTTGAAGTCGCCGCAGAGATCTACAACAGAGGCATATGCTTCGAAGAATACTTAGGAATCACCGACTAGGATAAGGAGAGAAAAATGCCATACTTTTATCCCGAAGAATCACATACTTTCAGTGAATACCTGCTGGTCCCCGGCTACTCCGGACCCGAGCACATCCCCTCAAGGGTAAGCCTTAAAACACCCGTTACCAAGTACCGCAAGGGACAGGAAGAACCTGCTCTTTCCATGAATATCCCCATGGTCTCCGCAGTCATGCAGGCTGTTTCCGGCGACCGTCTGGGCGTTGCCCTTGCCAGAGAGGGAGGCATTTCCTTCATCTTCGTTTCCCAGTCCATTGAAAGCCAGGCTGCCATGGTCGCCAAGGTCAAGAGCGACAAGGCCGGCTTCACCAGCTCTGACGCCAACATTCGTCCTGACGGAACCTTGGCAGAGCTGCTGGCTCTCAAGGAAAAGACCGGTCACTCCACTACTGCAGTCACCGACGACGGTACCGCCCAGGGCAAGATGCTCGGTCTCATTACCAGCAGAGACTACCGTATCAGCCGTCTCACCATGGACACTCCGGTCTCCGCTTTCATGACCCCCATTGAAAAGCTGGTCACCGCCAAGGAAGGCGTCACCCTTTCCGAAGCAAATGACATACTCTGGGACAACAAGCTCAACGCTCTGCCCATTCTTGACAATGAGGGCCGCCTCAAGTCCTTCGTTTTCCGCAAGGACTACGACTCTCACAAGGCTCATCCCAACGAACTTCTGGATGACCAGAAGCGCTATGTAGTCGGCGCAGGCGTCAATACCAGAGACTACAAAGAAAGAATCCCCGCGCTTATTGCTGCTGGCGCTGATATTTTCGTAATAGACTCCTCCGAGGGCTACACTGAGTGGCAGAAGAGAGTTATTGAGTGGGTCCGCCAGGAGTACGGCGATACTGTCAAGATCGGCGCAGGCAACGTAGTTGACGCAGAAGGCTTCAACTTCCTTGCAGAAGCCGGCGCAGACTTCATCAAGATCGGTATCGGCGGAGGTTCCATCTGCATTACCCGCGAAACCAAGGGCATTGGCCGCGGTCAGGCAACTGCCGTCATTGACGTTGCAAGAGCACGCGACGAATATTTTAAGAAAACAGGCGTTTACATCCCCATCTGCTCCGATGGCGGCATCGTATTCGATCATCATATTACCCTGGCTCTGGCCATGGGAGCAGACTTCGTCATGCTGGGACGTTACTTCTCCAGATTTGACGAATCCCCCAGCAGCAAGCTCTTCCTCAACGGCACTTATGTTAAGGAGTACTGGGGCGAAGGCTCCAACCGTGCCCGCAACTGGCAGCGCTACGATCTGGGCGGTGACTCCAAGCTTTCCTTCGAGGAAGGCGTCGATTCCTACGTTCCCTATGCAGGTTCCCTTTCTGACGGCGTACGTCAGTCCCTTGCCAAGGTCAGAAGCACCATGTGCAACTGCGGCGCTCTCACCATCGAAGAACTGCAGCAGAAAGCCAAGCTGACACGAGTTTCCGCAACTTCCATTGTTGAAGGCGGCGCTCACGACGTCATTCTCAAGAACACCGACAAGAGCTCCAGATAATCGGTTCCTTAGGGGAATGACAACTAACTTCGTTTAAATATAGTTTTGATATATTACATCAAGGAGGTAAATTCCAATGAGTGATGTAAGACCCGAATCTCTTCAGAGAATCACAACCGTAGAGCAGGCCCAGGCTTTCATCGATGAGCAGCTGGCTGCTATCAATGCCCAGGTCGGTCCCGAAGGCAAGGTCCTTCTGGCTCTCTCCGGCGGCGTAGATTCTTCCGTCTGCGCAGCACTTATTTCCAAGGCTATCGGCAAGCGTCTCACCTGCGTACACGTAAACCACGGTTTCCTGCGCAAGGGCGAACCCGAACAGGTCTGCAAGGTCTTCACTGAAAACTTCCCCGTAAACCTCGTTTACGTAGATGCTGTTGACCGTTTCCTGGATGCCGTTGCCGGCGTTTCCGATCCCGAAACCAAGCGTAAGATCATCGGCAAGATCTTCATTGACGTTTTCGCAGAAGAAGCTTCCAAGCTGGAGGGCGTAGGCTTCCTGGCTCAGGGCACTATCTATCCCGACATTCTCGAATCCAAGGGCGTCAAGGCTCATCACAACGTGGGCGGTCTCCCCGAAGAACTGAACTTCGAACTCTGCGAGCCCGTTAAGTTCCTTTACAAGGACGAGGTCCGTATGGTCGGTAAGGCACTCGGCCTGCCCGATTCCATGGTATACCGTCAGCCCTTCCCCGGTCCCGGACTCGGCGTCCGCTGCGTAGGCGCAATCACCCGCGACCGTCTCGATGCTCTCCGCGAAGCAGACGCTATCGTCCGTGAAGAGATCGGCAAGATGAACCCCGCTCCCTGGCAGTATTTCTGCGTCATTCCCGACATGAAGTCCACCGGTATCAAGGACGGCAAGCGCTACATGGGCTGGGCAGTCGTGATCCGCGCTGTCAACTCCGTCGACGCTGTTACCGCACAGACCGCCGAACTCACCTGGTCTCAGCTGACTACCATGCGCGACCGCATTATCGCTACCGTTCCCGGCGTCAACCGCGTCCTCTGGGATCTGAGCGACAAGCCCGTCAGCACCATTGAGTGGGA
>JAKSSR010000051.1 GCA_024402995.1 Clostridia bacterium
ATCAACTTAATGATTCCTTTGACTCAATTCTACACTATGATGTTTTCAAGGTGCTTGCGCTCTCTTTCAAGAGCACTCTCCGCTTGGCGCGGAACATTTAAGAGTATAACTCCGAGCTCTTGTTTTGTCAACAACTTTTTTTCAAGTTTTTGAAGAAAGTTTTTTGACTCATTTTTAAGCCTTTGGGCGTTCGCCCTATTGCTTGGCGCAGTTCAATATATTAGCACTTCAAAAACAAAAAGCAAGTGTTTTTTTGAAATTAGTTTTATCTTTTTTGAGTCCACCAAATGTAGTGTTTCCACTCCTTTCAAAGCACAAAAAACAGGGCTGCACAAGGCGCCCTGTTTTTCATTACACATATATGTATATATTAAATTACTTCTGTACCTTTTCAACATCGATACCAGTCTTATGGCCGTTCAGATCAAAGGCATCCAGACCTGTCTTGACAACAATGGAGTCAGCCAGTACCTCGCCGCAGATATAGGCTTCAAAGGCCTTTATTGCAGCCAGAACAGCCTCGTCTGCGTCTACGTAGACGTTTATGCGGTCCATCATCTCAAAGTCCTTGTTTTTGCGCATCTGCTGGACCTTGGAAATAAGCTCTCTTGCGAGACCTTCTTCTTCCAGTTCTGCTGTCAGAGTGGTATCAAGGATCACACAGAGATTACCTTCAAGAGCAGCGGTAAAGCCTTCCTTGGCGGAAACAGAGATGCTTACCAGCTCTTCGGTAATTTCAGTATCTTCGCCATTGAGATTCAGAACCAGCTTGCCGCCGTCGGCAAATGCAGCCATTACTCCCTTGGGAGCCATCTTTGCGATAGCGCCGCCGAAGGCCTTGATCTTCTTTCCGAGAACGGGGCCTGCAGCCCGGAAGTCCGGCTTGAGGGAATAGTTAAGATAAGTGTCCATATTCTTTTCGAATACGACATTCTTTACATTGAGTTCTTCCTTGATCAGTTCTGCCATGTAGGCGATGGATTCCTCGTACTGACCGTCGACGAGGAGTTCACCAAGGGGCTGACGTACCTTGATCTTGGACTTTTCTCTGATTCCGCGGCCCATGTTGACGATGCTGCGGACCAGATCCATTCTGACTTCAAGATCGGTATCGATGAGGGATGCGTCGCTGACGGGGAACTTTGCCAGATGGACAGAATCCTCACCGGTAAGATTGATGTAGAGTTCGTCGGAAATGAAGGGAGCGAAGGGAGCGATAAGCTTTGCAATGCCGACGAGCACCTCGTAGGTAGTTGCATAGACGCTCTTCTTGTCCAGATCCATTCCGTCTGCATAGAATCTGCGGCGAGCTCTTCTGATATACCAGTTGGACAGATCTTCAACAACAAAGTCCTGGATCATATGGACAGTCTTGTTGTGATCATAAACATTCATAGCTGCAGTAACGTCCGCGACCAGCTTGTTGAAGCGGGACAGGATCCAGCGATCCAGCTCGGGACGTTCAGCGTAAGGGACGAAGCACTCAGCGGCATTGATATTGTCGTTGTTTGCGTAAAGTGTGAAGAAGTTATATACGTTCCTCAGTGTGCCGAAGAACTTGCCCTGAACGTCAATGAGACCGTCCTCATCGAACTTGGTGGGAGTCCATGCGGGGGAAACGTAAAGGAGGTACCAGCGTGTAGCGTCAGCACCGTACTTGTCAAACATCTCAAAGGGGTTGACAGTATTGCCCACGTGCTTGGACATCTTCTTACCTTCTTTGTCAAGAACCAGATCGTTGACCAGAACGTTCTTGTAAGGAGCTCTGCCCTTGATGAAGGTGGAAATTGCCATAAGAGAATAGAACCAGCCGCGTGTCTGGTCAATACCTTCGCAGATGAAGTCTGCGGGGAAGAATTCCGTATCGAACTCTTCTTTATGTTCGAAGGGATAATGTCTCTGAGCAAAGGGCATAGCGCCGCTGTCGAACCAACAGTCCATAACTTCAGGGATCCTGCTCATGGTCTTGCCGCATTCGGGGCAGACGAGATGAACGTCATCTACGTACGGTCTGTGAAGTTCGATGTTTTCGTCGATCTTTTCGATGGCCTTTTCGACCAGTTCCTTACGGGAGCCGATGGATTCCAGGTGACCGCATTCGCAGCGCCAGATATTGATAGGAGTACCCCAGTAACGGTTTCTGGAAATAGCCCAGTCCTTGACTTCCTCAAGCCAGTTGCCGAAACGGCCTTCGCCGACAAATTCGGGGAACCAGTTGACAGTCTTGTTGTTTGCCACCAGCTGATCCTTGAGCTTGGTCATTTCAATATACCAGGAGGGCTTTGCGTAATAAACCAGGGGAGTGTGGCATCTCCAGCAGTGAGGATAGTTGTGTTCCAGCTTTTCCTTTGCGTAGATCTTGCCCTCTGCTGCCAGGTACTTGATGATCTCCACATCAAGACCGTCTTCCATGATGAAGTGACCTTCCCAGGGAGTTGCGGTGTACTTGCCTTCTTCGTTTACGGGGTTGACTACAGGCAGGCCGTACTTTCTGCCGCAGTTGTAGTCGTCTTCGCCGAATGCGGGAGCAGTGTGAACGATACCGGTACCGTCTGCAGTGCTGACGTAGTCCATGCAGGTGACGAAGAAAGCCTTCTTGTCCACCTTGATAAAGGGCATCAGCTGCTCGTATTCCATGTATTCAAGATCCTTGCCCTTCATTTCGGCAACGATTTCGTATTCGCCGCCTGCGGACAGGACCTTGTCTGCCAGAGCTTTTCCGACGTAGTAATACTTGCCGTTCTGCTTTGCTTTAACGTAATCAATATCTGCGCCTACGGTAAGGGCGACGTTTGCGGCAAGAGTCCAGGCAGTAGTGGTCCATGCAAGGAAATAAGTATCTTCCTCTGCCTTTGCCTTGAAGGGAATGGTAAGGGTATTGACCTTGACCATCTTATAGCCCTGAGCGACTTCGTGAGAAGCCAGGCCTGTTCCGCAGCGGGGGCAGTAAGGAAGGATCTTGTGTCCTTCATAGATGAGTCCGGCTTTAAAGAATTCCTTGAGGATCCACCAACCGGTTTCAATGTAATTATTATCGAGAGTGATATAGGGATCATCGAGATTGATGAGGTAACCCATTCTCTTGGTCATGTCTCTCCACATGGATTCATAGGAGAAAACGGATGCCTTGCACTTCTCGTTGAAGTCCTTGATACCGTACTTTTCGATATCCTGCTTGCCGGAAAATCCCAGCTGCTTTTCGACTTCGATTTCTACGGGCAGACCGTGGGTATCCCAACCGGCTTTTCTGGTAACTCTGTAGCCCTGCATGGTCTTATAGCGGCATACAGAATCCTTGAGAGTTCTTGCGATGACGTGGTGGATGCCGGGCTTGCCGTTTGCTGTGGGAGGTCCTTCATAGAAGATAAAGCTGGGCTCGCCGTCCCTTTCGCTTATGCATCTTTCAAGAAGTTTCTCTTCTTCCCACTTTTCGGCCTGATTCATCTGAACCTCGGCGATGGGCTTGTCTGATAAATTCCTGTACATAATACTTCCTCTGTATATTAAAAATTATCAAAATAACATTAACAATTAAGTATATTCATAAATTTTCAAGTAGTCAAGCAAAAGACACAGTTCCAAGCTCTCATCAAGTCCCGGACTGTGTCTTTTTTGTTCCATAATATGATTATTTAAGCAGCGGGCTTAAATATGAAGCCAACTGCTCCGCAGGGAGGTCTCTGTGCTCTCCGTTGAAGCGATAAGTTCTGCTGTTGGAAAGGACAATGAGCAAAACCTTATTAAAGGTATTGTAACTCATATAAGCATTATAGCCGTTGAGCTGACCGTTATGCCAGAGAACGACGCCTTCTTTTACCAGTCCGCAGCAGTAAGAGCCTACTCCTTTTTCAGTCATAGTCTCATAACTTTCTTCAGAAAGGACTTCGCCTCCGTGAAGAGCCCTGGCCCACTTAAACAGGTCAAATACATTGGCACTGACAGAACCGCAGCCGGTATAAAGGCTTGCGTTCTCTTCAGTTTTCTCATCGTCATAGTGGCCTGGCACTATGCCTTCCGGGTAATCAGTTCCTGCAGTTTCCATGCAAAAAACTTTAAAGAAGTTTTCTGCCAGGTACTCATTGTATGACATGCCTGATACTGCTGCGATGACCTTGGACAGCAGCCAGTAATTCAGATTGGAATACTGATACTCGGAGCCCGGCTCATAGTGAAGGGGATCTGCATAGAGCAAATTGAACAGTTCCAACTCCTTGTGAGGGGTAAGCTGGAAACGGTCAGCCTGGTCCATACTGGTATATCCGTACTCTCTGTAGGCGATATTCCAGAAGTCTCTTTCCAAGCCGGACTGCATATGGATCAGATTATAGAGACTTATGTCTTTGTGCTGAGGCCATTCAGGGAAAAAGGTGCTCAGTTTATCGTCAAGACTGAGTTTTCCCTCCTCGGCCAGCTTAAGAACAGCGGCGGCGGTAAACTGCTTTGAGATAGAACCTACAGCGTAGACAGAGTCGGCGCAGAGAGCCTCGCTGCCAGGACCGTCGGCGAGTCCGAAGCCATCAGCATATAAAATCTCAAAATCTTTGGCGACGAGTACAGAACCGGAAAAATCCATGGGATCTGCAAATCTGCGGACCAGTTTTTCCGTTGCCTCGTCATTGCAAATATAACCGCTGCCGTGAACGATTTCCTCGGCGGCGGGTTCAGTAATGATATTTTCGTTTATTTCCAATTGGGTATCCTCCGGTAAGGCAGTCTCCTGCGATGCTTGAGCCCGGCCGCAGCCGGTCAATGCTATACTGCACGCAAGAGCAAGGGTAAAAGCTCTTTTACGCCTATTCTCCATAGCTCATCGCTCCCTTTTAGCCTTGTATTTTTCAATTTCGGACGGGCTTCCGAAAACAAGATGACCATGTCCGATGTCAGCTAAAGCAGGTTCTTCTTTGCTGTAATCATGCATTTTTTCAGGATCATAGACAAAGGTCTTCTTTTTCTTCTCAATGAGCGGATCAGGAATGGGAATCGCCGAAAGAAGAGACCTTGTATAAGGATGCATGGGATGATGGAATAATTCTTCTGTCTCCGCAACTTCCATAATGCGTCCCTTGTAAAGAACGATAATACGGTCACTGATAAAGCGGACAACAGAAAGATCGTGAGCAATGAATAAGTAGGTCAGTCCCCTTTCACGCTGGAACTTTTTAAGGAGGTTGAGCACCTGAGCTCTGATGGAAACATCAAGAGCTGAAATGGGTTCGTCGGCAATGATAAACTCAGGTTCCATTACAATGGAACGGGCAATACCGACACGCTGGCGCTGGCCTCCGGAAAACTCATGGGGATAGCGGGTAAGATGCTCGGGAAGCAGTCCTACATCGTCAATGGCCCTGTTGATCTTGGCCATACGGTCTTCCTCGTTCTCATAAAGATGGAAATTGTAAAGACCTTCCGAAATGATGTATTCAATGGTAGCGCGTTCATTGAGAGACGCAGCGGGATCCTGAAATATCATCTGGATCTTTCTTACGACTTCCCTGTCTTTTTCATGGGACAGTTTGCCTGAGATCTTCTCTCCGCGGTAATATATTGCGCCGTTGGTGCAGGGATTAATGCGCACAATGGCACGGCCTATGGTGGTTTTGCCGCTTCCGGATTCTCCGACAAGAGCCAGAGTCTCACCTTCATAGACATTGAAACTTACATTGTCGATGGCCTTGAACTCATTGCCGTTCTGCTTAAAGACGACATCCAGGTTTTCCACCGATAAGAGTACTTTCTTATTTTCTTCCATCAGTAATCCTCCTCGCTGTAGTCTACGTAGCCGGCCAGCATTTTTTCATGCAGGTTTCTGATATTTTCCGGAGGCTCGACCTTCGGAGCACGGGGATCGAGAAGCCAGGTCTTGGCATAGTGAGTCTCGGAGACCTTAAACATAGGAGGCTCTGCGACAGTATCAATGGCCATGGCATATTTGTTTCTGGGAGCAAAGGCATCGCCGGTGATCTTGTTATAGAGTGACGGCGGCGTGCCCGCAATGGAATACATATCTTCCCCTTTAACTGAAAGCTGGGGAAGAGAAGACAGAAGCGCCCAGGTATAGGGATGTCTGGGATCGAAGAATATTTCTTCAACTGTACCTATTTCTACGATCTGGCCCGCATAAAGGACTGCCACTCTTTCAGCCACATTGGCCACAACACCAAGGTCGTGGGTAATATACACGACTGTGAAATCCAGTTCGCGCTGCAGTTCCTTGATAAGATCCAGGATCTGAGTCTGTATGGTTACGTCAAGAGCTGTAGTCGGCTCATCGCAGATAAGTATTTTGGGACGGCAGGAAAGAGCGATGGCGATTACAATACGCTGACGCATACCTCCGGAGTACATAAAGGGATAATCGTCAAAACGCTTTTCGGGATTGTCTATGCCTACTTTGCGCATAATGTCAATAGCTCGCGCTTTGGCCTCTTCACCGCTGCATCTCTGATGCTTTTCTATGACCATGCACATCTGCTTACCTATGGTAAGAATGGGATTGAGGGATGTCATGGGGTCCTGGAAGACCGTAGCGATCCTGCGTCCTCTTATCTTCTGCCATTCGCTGGCTTTTTTCAGATTGGTCAGGTCTATTTCGGAATCGGAAAGAGCTTTATCATACAGAGTGATAGACCCTGCGCTTATGGTTCCGTTACTGTCCAGCATTCCGGAAAAGGTTTTGGTAAGCACCGATTTGCCGGATCCGGATTCCCCTACAATGGCAAGGGATTCGCCGTCATAAATATCAAGAGAAACACCTCTGATGGCAGTAAGATAACGGCCTCTTACATTGAATTTTACCTCTACGTCCTTTAAGGAGAGGAGTACGTCACGCTTTGCGTTTTCAGACATTTCTCACACCTCCTACATATGTGTTCTGGGGTCCGAGGCATCAGCCAGATTCTGTCCCAAAACGTAAAGAATAACTGTAATGATGGACGCAACGATTACCGGCGGCCAGAATTCCCACGGATAGGTGAGGAATACACCCTGAGCTTCCTGTATCATTCGTCCGAGGGAAGGAATAGATGCGGAAAGGCCTATGCCGATGTAAGAAAGAAAGACTTCCATGCCAATATAGGACGGAAGTTCGCTTGCCAGCAGAGTAACGATGACAGAAGTCATATAGGGCAGAATATTTCTCGTAATAACACGTCCTGTAGGCGTACCGAGACATCTGGATGCAAGGGAATACTCTCTGTCGCGAATGATCAGGACCTGAGTTCTGATAAAGAAGGCAATAGCCAGCCAACCGGTTACGGTAAGAGCGAAAATAAAGCTCCAGAAGCCTGCGCCTATTACGTAAACAAGGACCGATATGAGAAGTATGTAAGGAATGTTGGCGAGTATGTTGTAGACGACCAGCATTATGGAGTCCATTGTTCTGGAATACCCCCAGGCCGCGCCGATGAGTACGCCTACAGTCATGTTTATGACAGAACAAATAGCGGCGAGAACCAGAGAGGTCCTTGCTGCGGAAAGGATCCCGTAAGCAATGGAGTTGCCGTGAAGACCTGTCCCGAGACACCATTTGAAAGAACGCTCTCCAAAGTACTCCATGGCCTGTGACGGATTCAGATGGAAGGTTGCAGAGTCGGTGATGTTTTCAAAAGGCTCGTAGGGGCAGAACCATGAAATGCCGAAGGCGCCTATGAAAAGCACAGCAAGGAGGAACAAAGCGATCCAGTTGCTCTTTTTTCTGAAGAAAACCCGGAAGACTGACTCCCAGTAAGAATATCTTGGGGCGACGATCTTCTCGGACTCTATGGTATTGCTGTCTATAAAATAAAACAGAGAATCGTAGTTGTCGTTCATATTATCTGCCTCCTCCCTTGCCGTCTGTCAGAGAAACTCTCGGATCGTAACGTGAAAGGAGAAGGTCTCCGAGAATAATGGAAAGGATAGTCAGGAAAGTATAGAAGACCGTGCAGGCGATTATTATACCGTTATCCTTTGAGTCAATAGCAGTGGTCAAAAGGCCGCCAACACCGGGAACCGCGAAAACGCGTTCTGTAATAATGGCGCCGGTAAGGCATCCCAGAATACTTCCGGGAAGGCCCTGCATCAGATAGACCATTGCGTTGGGGAAAATATGTCCGCTGAAAATCTCCTGTTCAGACAAGCCTTCTGCCTTGGCGAACTTAACATAGTCAGCGTTCATCTGGTCTATCATGTAGCGGCGTATCCAGCGCATAACGTTGCCCAGTCCGGGAAGAGCAAGGCATATTACAGGCAGAATATAGCCGCCTATCTTCGTTGTGGAAGTTGCGAATTTATACGGGAATCCGAAAAGAGTGGTACCGATAGTCGCAAAGAGGAAGATATAAGCAAGAGAAGGAACCGACATCATGAAAATGATGTAGAAATTACCTGTTTTATCTGCAAGACCGTCCTTATGGCGTGACATGAAAATACCAAAAGGAAGGCCCATGAGATAAGCGATCACCGTAGCGATAAAACCGATGATGAAGGAGTTCTCGAGCATAGTAAGCCCCTTCTTCTGGTAAGAATAAACGGTATAGTTATCGGTGAAAATCGCCCTGTCAGAATCACTTACACCGGCATTGTTGTAAGTAACGCTGTGAAAGTCGATGGAGGTTTCAGTATACTGATCTGTACCCAGCTGAGTCGGATACTGGACTGTAACGACCTTCATATCTCCGGTGGGAGTATTGATGACGTCAGTGATCTCCTGATTCTTATATGTAACAGAAGAAATACCCAGGTTGATCTTGATCAGGTTCTGATGAATAAAGGGGAAACGACTGTCAAAATATATGAGATACTTGTGCTTTGTTCCGGAACCGACAAGAGCAGGGAGTTTTGAATAGGGATCGTCCTCCCAGCGAATGTAGCGATCTGTCAGGTTCTCGTCCTCTACATCGTATTTGCTTTCAAATGTAATAAAGCCGGTAATATAGTCCCAGAGTCTGTTCCAGACACTTTTCTCGTTGACCGCAAGCAAAATAGCGCCTCCGCCGGCCTTTTCTTTGCCGGAGGCGTATTTAAGAACGGGCATATAAACAAAATCATAGCCCTCGCCGTAATACTTGTCGATAAATTCGGCAACGTCAGGATAATCCTGGAAAGTGGCTGAATCTGAAATCGCGTTCTTAGCCTTCTTGTAGTCCTCGTTCTGAGTATAGGACTCCCCTTCTGTTTCCAGGTATTTTGTTTTCAAAAAAGTGGTGTAATCTACAAATTCCAGATAGCCGTAACGCTGGAATACAGTGTATTCATAAAGCTTCTGCTCATTGCCGCTGCGTTTCTTCCAGTTATCGTCAGATTTGAGCAGATCGTTTCTGTTGGTATAGGTGTATACCAGTACCATTACGATCCCCGTAACGACAATAAGGGCAAAGAGAGAAAACAGTATTCGCTTCAGGAGATACTTTGCCATTTTCTTTTCCTTCTAAAATCAAGGGGATGGCCGGTAACCATCCCCTGATACAGTAGTTTTGATTAGAACAGTCCGAAGAACTTGGGCATGTAGCCGGATCCGTAAGGATCAAAGGCATTAAGGTCGTTCCAGGGATTTGCATATTCAGGGCCCCATGCGATATCCCAGAAGATATCGGTACCGCAGGATTCACCGTCGGTGAAGAGCCAGGCAGCGGCAAGGAAGTCGTCCCAGTTGTCGGTGTCGATCACGTCGACAACAACGTTTTCAGAACCGAGAACGCCTTCAATGAGTTCCTTGTAGGCAGTGGTGGAAGCGATGTAGGGAGCATATCCCAGCATGCTGATGCAGTCAATGTGGATAGGCCAGGTGACAGCGTCGCCCAGTTCTTCCTTTGCTGCTTCGAGAGCTTCCTTAGCGACTTCGGGATTGAACCAGCCATTGGTCTCATCCTGGAGATCGATGTCAAGGCCGAGTTCGTCAGCGTAGAACTGAACGATGTCGCCGTAGGGAGTGCCTTCGGTGAAGCTGTTTCCGTTTTCATCGGTGACGTCCTTGGACAGTCTGCAGAGCTCATACGGAGTGTAAATGTTCTTGATGTTGATCGCTGCAAGGTCTTCGCCCATAGCGACAGAGACAAATGCCATCTTGTCGAATGCGGTCATAAGAGCCTTACGGAAGTTCTTGTTGGTAATAGCCAGCTGATAATCGATCTGCTTTGCTTCGTCGCCGTTCTTTGCAACGGAGGAAGCTCCGCCGTTTTCGAGAACGTAGGTGCCTCTGTTCAGGTTGAGGAGCATCAGGTAGTTTGCACCGATGCCTTCGTCAACGTAAGCATACTTATCAAAGGTACCGTCTTCCTTTGCCATCTGGAGAGTACCGTCATCAGCGCTGAGGCCCATGGTGTAGTAAGTACCGTTGAGGACATCCTGATAGAGCTGGGTTACGACGGAACCGTCATCATAGACATAGTCAAGAGTATCGATAAGAACGCTGTCTGCATCATAGTAGTTCTTGTTCTTGATATACTTGATTTCAGAACCGGAAGTGATCTTGTTGAAGTAGTAGGGTCCGCAGTAGACCTGAGATGCTACGTTGGAGCTGTCCGCGTAGGTGTAGTTGCCGGAAGTGGCTGCTGCAGCGTATTCTTCAACACCGTAGGCACCGCCGTGAGCAAGGAACCAGGAATCGCAGATGGGGTAGAAGGAGTTGGATGCATAGTCAAGGAATGCATCGTCTTCTTCGGTGAAGGTGATCTGGAGAGTGTAGTCATCAAGAGCCTTGATACCGACATCTTCCCAGGAACCGCCTGCATAAGCGTAATCGAAAACGCCCTCGACGGAGAGAAGGTATGCTTCGTAACCGTACTGAGCATCGCAGAGATGGCGGAAGCCGGCGACCCAGTCGTTAGCGGTCAGTTCTGCATATGCAGTACCTTCGGAAGTGTACCAGTTGATACCCTTACGGATATTGAAGGTGTAGGTGAGTCCGTCATCGGATACGTCCCAGGATTCTGCGCACTTACCGTAGAGCTTGCCCTTATAGTCATGGTCTACGAGAGTGAGGTTGGTGGGATCCAGATAACTGTAGTCCTTGCTTTCAAAGGTGAGGCAGCGGTCAAGAGTGGTAGGAATGGAACCGAATACGCCGACAAGATCGGTCTTGATTCCATAGCCGTGTTCTTCAAGGTAAGCCTTGGGATCGTATTCGTCATCGCTGGTGAGAGATGCTTCCCACAGAGCAAGAAGAGCCTCACGGTCTTCTGCGGTGATGAGTCTGTCAGCTGCAACGCAGTTTTCTACGCTGGAGCTGCCGGCGCCCATGTAATAAGCACCGGTATTGGGAGCGAGAGAAGAAATTGCGTAACCTGCTTCATAAGTATAAAGCGGGTTGACAGCATAGGTTCCGAGCAGTTCAGCTTCAGCTCTTGCATAAAGAAGCAGAGCTTCGTCAAAGTCGTCGGCAGCAAGGCCGGCCTGTTCGTAATCATAGAATTTTCCGAAGATCTCCATGTAAAGTTCTTCGTCATCATAGCGTTCATAGCTTTCGGGGCGAACAACTTCGGGAGCTTCGGTGGCTTCGGGCTCAGTGGTTGTGGTATCAGCAGTCTGCTCAGTTTCGGTATTGATGACCGGACCTTCAGGCTGTTCAGTCTTGCCGCAGGCGGCAAGTCCCAGAACCATTGCCATAGCCAGGATAATGCTTAAGATTTTCTTGGCGTTCATTACAAATCCTCCTTAGTGATTTGAAGTAACAAAAATTGCAACTGTATTGATTTTAGCATTGTAACTTATGTTGGTCAACGAAATTTTAACCAAGAGTTAAATTTGTTGTGCGTAGCGGACGAGGAGGTATTCCGCAGTCTCCTCTCCGTCATTGACGAATTTATGAGCAAGACCCCGTTTAATGAGCAATGTATCGCCGACCTTAAGAATAACTTCTTCGTCACCGACTGCGCAGCGCATGGTTCCCGACAGCATAAAAGTAAGCTCGTCTTCTTCGTGAGTCGCAGTATCTCCGGGATTGGTATCTCCGCCGGCCAAAAGGCGACCGTAGTGAGAGATCATACCGACGCTTCTTCCGTCGACCAGATAGTTTTCAGTAAGTGAAGCGTATTCTACTCCGGGATAAAGTGTTTTCAGGTTTTTCTCTTCTGCGCGAACGAGAGTAAAACCGTCCTTGCTGACTCCGGCCTGGGGTATCGTTATGGCAGTCCAAAGGGATTCAGTCATTACATTTAGAGCAGAGGCTATCTTCATAAGAGTCGAGAGGGTCGGCTCGCGCTTTCCACGCTCGATCATTGACAGATAAGCAGCGGTGATCCCCGTCTTGCTGCTCAGTTCCTCAAGAGTCATTCTCTCCTGTTTTCTTATATACCTGATATTAGTTTCCATTTTGCCTCCCGCGGCTTTTTTTATTCATTATTGAAACACATTTTTTCAAGACCGTCAAACAGGATGGAAGATAAAAAAAGGGTCCGTCTTTCGACGGACCCTCAATGGTCTTTATGAAACCCTTAGGATTATTCCTGAGCTGCAAGCTTCTTGTAGCCTTCGAGTCTTTCCTTGGAGTTTTCTTCTGCCATCTGGAAGAGTTCTTCTGCGGTGTCGGGGAATTCCTTCTTGAGGGAGGAGTATCTGACCTGATCCATGATGAACTCTCTGAAGGAGCCGGTGGGTTCCTTCATGTCAAGAGTGAACGGATTCTTACCCTGCTTCTTGAGTTCGGGGTTGAATCTGAACAGCTGCCAGTAACCGCATTCAACTGCAAGCTTTTCGTTGTCCTGAGTCTTGCCCATGCCCTTTCTGAGGCCGTGGTTGATGCAGGGTGCGTAGCAGATGATGAGGGAAGGACCATGATAGGATTCTGCTTCGATAACAGCCTTGAGGAACTGAGACTTGTCAGCGCCCATAGCTACCTGTGCTACGTAAACGTAACCATAGGAAGCAGCCATCATGCCGAGATCCTTCTTCTTGATCTTCTTGCCGGATGCAGCGAACTTTGCAACAGCTGCAGCGGGAGTTGCCTTGGAGGACTGTCCGCCGGTGTTGGAGTAAACTTCGGTGTCGAATACGAGGACGTTGATGTCTTCGCCGGAAGCGAGGACGTGGTCAAGTCCGCCGTAACCGATATCATAGGACCAGCCGTCGCCGCCGAGAGCCCACATGGACTTCTTGACGAGGTAGTCAGCCTGTTCATCAAGAGCAGCCTTCTGTTCAGCGGTCAGCTTCTTGGAAGCCTTGACTGCTGCTACGAGAGCTTCGGACTGTGCTCTGGACTTTGCGCCATCGTTGAAGTCTGCAAGCCATGCTGCTGCAGCTTCGTCGACCTTAGCGTCTGCGCCCATGAGGGATTCTACGACAGTCTTTGCCTTTTCTCTGAGCTGTCTTTCTGCGGTTGCCATACCAAGACCGAATTCAGCGTTGTCTTCGAAGAGGGAGTTAGCCCAGGAAGGACCTCTGCCGTTCTT
>JAKSSR010000052.1 GCA_024402995.1 Clostridia bacterium
TTTACAAAACAAAAGACAAAACCAAGAAAAACTTAGTTTTGTCTTCAGTCTGAACGGTCCCAAAGGGACCGTTTTAGATTTGTGATCTAGAGAGCAAGCATCAATGGAACCAGGATAGGAACGAATATTGTCAAGACCACACCGATGACAAAGGAGTATATAGCCATTGACGCATCTGTGGCCTTGACTGCAACTGGCAGGGTCACGTCCATTGAGGCTGCTCCGCCCATGGCACAGCACTCTATATATCCCACCTTCACAGCTATTATAGGCATAAAGACTATTGCTGCAAGTTCTCTGCTTACGTTGTGAAGAAATGCTATTGCGCTTGCCCGGACGCAGCCTGCGTCCATGATCATTCCCGGGGCAAGGGTGTACCATCCGAAGCCTGAGCCTATGGCAAGGGCCTCGTTAAGGTTGATTCTGAGTATAAGTCCGGAAATAAAAGCACCAAGAAGGGAGCCGATTGCTGCGGCTGCAGGGAAGACAAGTATTCTTAATCCGGCAGACTTAATGTTGGCTAAGACGTTTTCTTCTTTGCTCAAGTCCATGCCTACAAATATGAGAAGGGCAATGAGCCCTGCACGTATTACTGCTGCGGCCAATTTGCTGAAATTGTCTATATCACCTTTGAAAATGATTCCCGCCTCAGTATATTTTAATATTGCGAAATACCCCAAAAGAATGCCGGCAAAGACTGCCAGTACAACAATGACAGTCGTTTTGTTAAATCTTCCGGGTGCATTATTCTTATCGGTCTTCTCTTTGTCCTCAGAAGGCTGAATCAGCCTTCCTTTTCGATCAAAGCCCATTAGACGTCTTGCTGCAAACATGCAGGCTATAGTTCCTGTCTGAGCAAATAGTGTAAAGACAAGAGCCGAAAAACCGATACATCCCAGGTTGTCAATGACTTCTCGGTTGGATCCCATACGCATTCCCATGACGAGAATCAATATGTACAAGCAAATGGACTGCAGTGGGGCAGTCCATTTAATCACAATATTTTGTTTCTTCAAAATGCTTCCAAGGAGCAGGCCTGCGCTGGCTGCTCCGAGGTAAATGATCACATCGTTCATATCAATATCCTAATAATTCTTTTGCCTGAAGCCTTGCCGCGTCTGTAATGCTGGTTCCCGACAGCAGGCGGGCGATTTCCTCTGTTCGCTGCTGAGGACTGAGAGGAACGACTGTAGTCTGAGTGCTTATTTCATCTGAGATCTTGGCGATCCTGAAATGATGCAGGCCTCTGCAGGCTATCTGGGGCAGGTGGGTAATGCAGACTATCTGGTGGTTTTCAGCTATCTGGGCAAGCTTTTCTCCCACGACACCCGCTGTAGCGCCGCTTATGCCTGTGTCGATCTCGTCGAATATCATGGTGGGAATCGCGTCAAGCTGACCTATAATACGCTTCATTGCCAGCATGATTCTTGAAAGTTCGCCGCCGCTGGCTATTTTGGCAAGGGGACGTAGCTCCGCGCCTTTATTGGTCGCTATGAGGAACTCTACCTGATCCAGCCCTTTGGGAGAAGGGGCGGCCGGCTTTATGCTTACGTGGAATCTGCTGTCGTTGAAGGCCAGCTGGGAAAGTTCCAGACTTATGCGTTCTTCAAGGAGTTTTGCCGCAGCTGTTCTTTGGGCCGTTAATGTTCTTGCGCATTCCAGATACTGTTCCTTTGCCTTGGAGATTTCTCCTTCAAGGCGTGATATTTCGGAGTCCGCGTTCTCAATAACTTTAAGCGCCGCGTCTGCCTTGTCTCTGTAAGCGAAAAGAGCCTCAAGGCTTCCGCCGTACTTGCGTTTAAGTCTTTCTATGGTTTCCTGGCGATTTATTTTTTCATCAAGTTCTTCTTGAGAGAAGGACACGTTGTCGCGTAGAGTTCTGAGATCTCGACTCAGGTCATCAATGTTATAGTAAGCGTCCGCAACGGTCTTAGAGCAAGCTTCAATATCGGCGGAGAAATTCTCAATGCCCTGCAGTTCATTCATGGCGCTGCCCAGAGTTTCTGATGCACCGTCGTCTCCGAAAAGGGCGTCGTAAGAGCGGGAAAGAGCCTCGTATATCTGCTCACTGTGTTCCATTACGGCAATTTCTTCAGCCAGGGCAGTATCTTCGCCGGGAGTGATCGCGGCACCGTCTATTTCCGATATTTCGTATGCGAAAAGTTCTTTTTGTCTGCGGGAATCTTCTAGCTTTTTGCGTAATCTTGACAGTTCATTGGCCGCGCAAACGTAGCGGTCGTAATGGGCGGCTGTCTGTTCAAGAGTTTCTGCTACCTGGGCTCCGTAGGCATCAAGGACATCTATATGGCTGTCCGTGTTTAGCAGTGACTGGTGATCGTACTGACCGTGAATGTCTGCCACATGTTTGCAGATCTTGTTCAAGACCGACAGGGGAACTATGGTGCCGTTGACTCTGCACAGACTTCGCTGGGCAGTGATTTCCCTGTGAAGAACCATAGGCATATCGGTGGGAACGTCCAACTCGGTGAGAAGGGTTGTTACCTCTTCTGAGTCGGAATCGGCAATGAGGGTAATGGCTGCCTTGTCTGCTCCTGCCCTTATAAAATCAGAATCAGCACGGCTGCCGAGAGCCATGCTGATTGCTTCAATGATTACCGATTTACCGGAGCCTGTTTCGCCCGTAATAATATTGAGCCCGGGGTAAAGGTCCAGGCTCAAGTCTTTGATTATTGCAAAATCTTTAATGCTTACGTGAGAAATCATGTCCTACTTGTCAAAAGCATCTCTGCAGCGCTTGACGACAATGTCAATGTTCGCAGGGTCATCAACGACGATGAACACAGTGTTGTCGCCTGCGATGGAACCGAGAACCTGAGGAATGTCAGAAGTGTCAATGGCTTCTGCTGCTGCATTTGCGCAGCCGCTCAGTGTTTTAAGAATGATCATGTTGCCGGATGTCTTTATATCCTGAACAGTGTGCTTGAAGATAAGATCGAAACGCTCTTCTTCGCGGTTAATAGTTTCCGGAAGGGCATAGCAGTTCTTGCCGTTCTTTTTGGTGGTCTTTACCAGCTGCAGTTCTCTGATATCCCTTGAAACTGTAGCCTGAGTCACTTTGAAACCTTCCTGATTAAGTAAATCAGCAAGTTTTTCCTGAGTGTCAACATCTTGGTTCTTGATGAGTTCAAGAATCTTTTCTCTTCGTTCAAATCTCATTTTTTCTCCGCCTTTTATAAAATTTCTAAAATTAATCGAAATTTTTTCCATTATATCACGTTTGCCATCAAATGACAAATAAAAATTAATAAAGACAAATAAGAATATCTGTGATAGAATAAAACAAACAAATGTTTTTATTCGGAGGTTTTCATGAGAATACTGGGCATTGATCCCGGTTACGCTATTATGGGTTATGGCGTAGTCGATAAAAAGGGCAACAGCTTTTATCCCGTGGCTTATGGGGCAATTACGACCGATAAGGATACTCCCATGCCTGAACGTCTTAAGATCCTTTATAATGGTCTTATGGATGTTATTGCGGAGTACAATCCTGAAGAAGTAAGTATAGAAGAACTGTACTTTAACACCAATGCGAAAACTGTAATATTTGTAGGTGAAGCCAGAGGTGTTGCTATTCTTGCATGCAGCAATAACGGACTGCCTATTTATGAATATACTCCCATGCAGATCAAGACTTGTACAACGGGCAACGGTCATGCCCAGAAACCTCAGGTCCAGGCAATGATCAAGCGCATACTTGCCCTTGACGCCGTCCCAAAGCCTGATGACGTTGCCGATGCACTTGCGGCAGCGGTCTGCCACGGTTATAATGGAGAGATGAAGAAAAGACTTCAGGTAATGAAGTAGGTGAAATATGATTCATTATATAAGAGGATATATTACAGAAACCATGCCGGGCATGGTGGCCATAGAGTCCAACGGTATTGCATATGAGGTTTATGTCCCCGACGGAAGCCCGGCTTTTCTTGCTCAGCCTGACGAAGAGATTGTTCTTTATACCTCTATGCAGGTAAGTGAAGATGATATAAGACTTTTCGGCTTTACGGACAAGGAATCAAAGGGGCTGTTCCGTCTCCTTCAGACCGTTTCCGGTGTCGGAGCCAAGGCGGCTCTTGCTATGCTGAGTGCTTTTTCTTCGGCAGAAGAACTGAAGAGGGCCATCTATTTTGAAGATGACGCTGCCATTACCCGTGCCAACGGTGTGGGCAAGAAGACGGCACAGAGAGTTGTTCTGGAACTTAAGGACAAGGTTGGCGAGATCACAGCCGCCCCCAGTGCTTCTGCAGCTGCAAAAGCACCTAAGAAGGGCAGCCCCAAGGATGAAGCTCTTCAGGCTCTGCTCAGTCTTGGATACGGAAGAACAGAGGCTCTCGGTTTGCTGTCAGGCATTACTCAGGAAGACCTTACCACGGAAGAATACATCAAGCAGGCCTTAAGGGCACGCAGATAGGAAAGCAATGGATTACGAAAAGAGAATGGTAGGAAGCAGCCAGATGGAAGATGAGGAACTTTTGGAGCGTTCCATACGCCCTAAACGTTTTGCAGACTATATCGGTCAAAGCAGCGTTACCGACAATCTGAAGATATATATAGAAGCATCAAAGCAGAGAGGGGAAAGTCTCGATCATGTTCTTTTCTACGGACCTCCGGGACTTGGAAAAACCACTCTTGCCGGAATCATTGCGGAAGAAATGGGCGTTGATCTGCGTATTACTTCCGGGCCGGCCATCAGCAGAGCCGGTGATCTGGCGGCAATTCTCACCAATCTTAACGAAGGTGATGTGCTGTTTATAGACGAAATCCACCGCCTTAACCGTTCTGTAGAAGAAGTGCTTTATTCAGCAATGGAGGACTTTGCCATAGACATTGTTACGGGCAAAGGTCCCATGGCCAACTCCATTCGACTGAGTCTTGCTCCATTTACGCTTATCGGTGCAACCACCAGAGCAGGCAGTCTGTCTGCACCTCTCAGAGACCGTTTCGGCGTCATCGCAAAGTTTGAACTCTACAATAAAAAGGAGCTTTCCCAGATCATCCACAGAACGGCAGACATACTGGGTGTTTCCATTGATGAGGAGTCAACGGGACTTCTTGCCATGCGTTCACGCGGTACTCCGAGAATCGCCAACAGACTCCTTAAGCGAGTCCGTGATTTCTCCCAGGTCAAGGGCGACGGAAATATTGATAAATCAATACTTGAAGAAACTTTAAGCTCCCTTGGTATCGACGAGCTGGGACTTGAGGAACTTGACAGAAAAATATTATCGCTTATAATAGAGAAGTTCCATGGTGGACCCGTGGGAATAGAAACTATCGCCGCATCCCTGGGCGAAGAAAGGGTAACGATTGAGGACGTGTACGAGCCGTATCTCATGCAGCTCGGACTCCTTTTCAGAACTCCTAAGGGCAGAATGGTGTCAGATGCAGCTTATAAACACCTTGGTATTCCTGTCCCGGAGGCACTTTAAACCAATTCATGTTCATCAATAATAAACGTAATAACAGAATACAGATTATTGTCGCCTGCTTGCTTATAGCAGCTATTACAGCCGGCGGTGTCTTTTTCGATTCATATGCATGGGCTCAGCCTGTTATTCCTCAGGAAGCTACTTCTGAAATAGCCGACGCTGAAGTTCCGGTAAGCGAATCTGCGGGACATGACAGTCTCCCAAAAGAGAAGCTCTACCTCGAATCTGAAGAACAGCTTATGCTGGCAAGTCTTAATGCTCCTGAACAAAAACCGGAACCTCTTCCCGAAGGGGAGGAGTCAGGCTTTGTGACTGTCGGTCTATATTCTTCCTGTTCCTCTGTTTCCGGCGGAGCTGTTGCGGAAATGACCGTCTCTTGTGCTGATGGCTTTTTCCTTGCTAAGGTCATCGGACGCGGATATGTTCCCGACATTGATTTACGTCTTTATTCCGTTCTTATCGTAAAGACCGAAAACGGCGTCGTAAACCTATATGATGCTGATAATAACATGCTTCTTACCGGTGTCTGCGCAGATGATGTTCTTATGAGCGCTGCCGACGATCCTGACGAACGTATTATTTCCATCGGTTCTTCCAGATATCGCGACGGTGTTATGTTCAAGGCTGAAAGCAGCACTAAAATGGCTGTGATCAACTTTGTAAATCTTGAGCATTATCTCTGGGGTTCCCTCAACGCGGAAATGTCCGCCGGCAATCCCATTGAAGCTCTCAAGGCACAGGCTGTAGCCAGCAGAAGCTTTGCCGTAGCCCATTACGGTTATCACGGCAAGTACGGTTTTGACCTCTGTACTACTACCAATTGCCAGAGTTACAAGGGTGTAAGCGCAGAGAAGGACCAGACCATCAGAGCATGCAGAGAAACTGAAGACATTGTTCTCGTCAGCGGAGGAAAGGTCGCCAGCGGCTATTATTACGCAAGCAGCGGCGGGTACACCATGAACTCCGAAGACGTATGGGGCGGAACCATTTCCTACCTGAGAGCGGTTCCCGATCCTTATTCACCTCTTAAGGTCTGGAATTCTTCCATCACTTTTGCTGATCTTGCGTCAAGACTCAAGTCCAAGGGCCTGGGCGTCGGCAATATCGAAAGTGTTGAGATCACTTCACGCTACGCAAGCGGCGGCGTAAGATCCATGGTCATAACGGGAGACGCAGGCAGCGTTACCCTTACCGGCGCATATAATCCCTCAAGCAAATCCATAGTATCCGTAATCGGATCCGGGACACTTCAGTCCATATTCTTCTCCATGGGCGGTTCTTCCTACCCCGGAGTTGCAATAGAGTCCGGAAGCGGAATCGCAACTACTTCAGGACAGCTTTCTTCTGCGGAAGCAGTTGCTGTAAACGCCGACGGAAGCACTTCAAGTGTTGATCTTTCTTCTGCTTTCGCTACCGGTTCAGGCGCTGCTCAGCCCATTTCCGGCGTTTCCGGCAAGAAGCCAGTTTACAGTCAGCAGATCGTTACCACCAGCGCAAGCGCTATTTATTTCAGCGGGATCGGTTACGGACACGGCTGCGGCCTTCCCCAGACCAGCGCCATTTCCATGGCCAGTGCCGGTTATACTTACGACGCAATTCTTACTTATTACTACACAGGAATTCAGCTTAAGCAGTTAAAGTCGCTCTAATGAACGTATCTGATTTTGATTATTTATTACCAGAAGAACTTATAGCACAGCAGCCGTCCGAACAGAGGGACGGCTGCCGTCTTTTAGTTTTGCATATGGATACCGATGAACTTGAACACAGAAGGTTCAGCGATATCAAAGAATATCTCCGTCCCGGAGACTGCCTTGTACTCAATGACTCCAAGGTCATTCCCGCAAGACTTTTCGGTATAAAAGAGGGCACAGGTGCCCACATAGAGTTCCTTCTTTCCAAAAAGATCGAAGGCAACGTTTGGGAAACCCTTGTCCGTCCAGGAAAGCGTCTTCGTCCCGGAGATTTTGTTTCTTTTGCCGACGGAAAGCTTCGTGCTGAAATTCTTGAAAACTCTGAAGGCGGGACACGTCACGTGCGTTTTACCTGCGACGGAGATTTCATGACCGTTCTGGAAGAACTGGGATCAATGCCTCTTCCTCCTTATATAGAAAGAGCCAGCAAAGAAGAGGACAAGGACCGCTATCAGACGGTCTATGCAAAAGAAGAGGGCAGCGTTGCCGCTCCTACTGCAGGTCTTCACTTTACAAAGGAGCTTCTTGAAGAAATCAAGGCTATGGGTGTAAAGCTGGCCTTTGTAACTCTTCACGTAGGTATCGGAACCTTCCGTCCCGTAAAGGTAGATAAGGTCGAAGAGCATCACATGCATTTTGAAGAATACCACGTCAGTGAAGAAGCTGCTCAGCTCATAAACGAGACCAAGGCCGCCGGCGGACGTATTATTTCCGTCGGTACAACGGCCTGCCGCACTATGGAAAGCGCAGCGGGAGAAGACGGACTCATTAAGGCCGGTTCCGGAAATACCGGGATCTTTATTTACCCCGGTTACAAGTACAAGATGGTCGATTGCCTCATTACCAATTTCCATCTGCCCAAGTCTACGCTTCTCATGCTGGTTTCCGCTCTGTACGACAGAGAACATGTCATTGCGGCATATAATACAGCCGTAGAAGAGAAGTACCGTTTCTTCAGTTACGGCGACGCCTGTTTTTTTACTAAATAGCCTATAATCCTATTGACATAGTAGGTTTTTCTGTTATGATTAGTTACGGAAAAACCTACTTTTTTAGTGGGAATAAAGAAAGGAGCCAAACAGTATGAAAATTTATGCTGATAATGCTGCAACAACAAAGATGAGCCGCAGCGCTATAGATGCCATGATCCCTTACATGGAAAACGTTTTCGGAAACCCCTCCAGCCTTTACACCATCGGTCAGGAAGCTAAGGAAGCTCTTGAAGATGCAAGAGAAAGAGCCGCAAAGTGCCTTGGCTGTGAAGCAAGAGAGATCACCTTCACCTCCGGTGGATCTGAAGCTGACAATCAGGCTATCATTTCCGCAGCACGTATCGGAGAAAAGAAAGGCAAGAAGCACATCATCTCCACAAAGTTTGAACACCATGCAGTTCTTCACACTCTGAAGAAGCTTGAAATGGAAGGCTTTGAGGTCACTCTCTTAGACGTCCACGAAAACGGCGTTGTTACCGCAGAAGACGTTGCAAACGCCATTCGTCCCGACACCTGCCTGGTAACTATCATGTTCGCCAACAACGAAATCGGCACCGTAATGCCCATTAAGAAAATCGGCGCTGTCTGCAGAGAAAAGGGCGTTTTCTTCCACACTGACGCTGTCCAGGCTGTCGGTCACATGCACATCAACGTTCAGGAAATGAATATCGATATGCTGTCCCTCTCCGCTCACAAGTTCCACGGTCCCAAGGGCAGCGGCATTCTCTACGCCAAGAAGGGTATCCGTCTTACCAACATCATCGAAGGCGGCGCTCAGGAAAAGGGCAAGCGCGCCGGTACTGAAAACATCCCCGGCATCATGGGCATGGTCAAGGCTCTCGAAGACGCCTGCGCATCCATTGACACTTATACCCAGCACCTGCTTCCCCTCAGGGACAAGCTCATTGCAGGTCTCTCCGAAATTCCTCACAGCATTCTCAACGGCGACCGTCAGCAGCGTGTTCCCGGTACTGTAAACTTCTGCTTCGAGGGTATTGAGGGCGAATCTCTGCTTCTCCTGCTGGACGACAAGGGAATTTCCGCATCCAGCGGTTCTGCCTGCACCTCCGGTTCTCTGGACCCCAGCCACGTTCTCCTGGCTATCGGACGTCCCCACGAGGTCGCTCACGGTTCACTCCGTCTCTCCCTTGCAGACGATATTACTGAAGAAGAAATCGACTACCTTATCAAGTCGACCAAGGAAGTCGTTGAATACTTAAGAAGCATGTCCCCCCTGTGGAAGGACCTTGACAGCGGCAAGAGACCGCACGTAATTTAGGAGGTAACAAAATGGCATTATATTCATCTAAAGTAATGGATCACTTCCGCAACCCCAGAAATGTCGGAAGCCTTGAAAATCCCAGCGGTGTCGGTGAAGTCGGCAATCCCGTCTGCGGCGATATCATGAAGATCTATTTCCAGATCGAAAACGACGTTATCGTCGACGTAAAGTTCGAAACCTTCGGCTGCGGCAGCGCTATCGCTTCCAGCTCTATGGCTACCGAGCTCATTAAGGGTAAGCCTCTGTCCGAAGCTCTTGAACTGACCAACAAGGCAGTAGCAGAAGCTCTGGACGGTCTGCCCGCTCACAAGATGCACTGCTCTGTTCTTGCCGAAGAAGCTATCCGTGCAGCGATTAAGGATTATTACGACAAGAACAACATCCCTTACGATCCCGCAGATTTCCCCGAACCCCACGACGAAGAAGAGGGCGCAGAAGAGGAAGAAGAAAGCACCTGCAGCGGCTGCGGCAGCAAGGCAAAATAAGAGAGGTATCCTATGAAGATCTCAACCAAGGGCCGCTATGCTCTGCGTCTCATGGTAGACTTGGCGGAGCATCCCGAAGCCAGCTGCGTAAGCCTAAAGGAGATCTCCGAGAGACAGGGTATATCCCTGAAGTATTTGGAGTCTATTGTCGCAGGCCTGGTCAAAAGCGGTCTGCTTGACAGCATCCACGGTAAAGGCGGCGGCTATAAGCTTAACCGTCCCGCAGAAAATTATAAAGTGGGCGAGATCCTTCGCGTTGCGGAGGGCGATCTTGCACCCGTAAGCTGCGAAGCCTGCTCCGGCGAAAAATGCTCTCACATAGGTGAGTGCAAGACCAAGACCATGTGGGATAAGCTCGGCGAATTGATCAATGATTACCTGGATGGCATTTCTCTTGCGGATTTGCTCGCCATGTAATAAAATCTAATATTGGAAAACATCGCTTTTCTGCCGCGGGTTCTTCTGCGGCAGTTTTTTATTAAAGGAAGCATTATGAAGCACGCAATCAATTACACCCTTATAAAGAAAGACCCGCGCACCAAGGCCAGAAGGGGTGTTTTACATACACCTCACGGTGACATTCAGACTCCCGTCTTCATGCCCGTAGGCACTCAGGCTACAGTCAAGGCCATGAAGATCGAAGACGTTGCCGGACTGGGCCACGAAGGCTGCGGCCTTATCCTTTCAAATACTTATCACCTTTATCTGCGGCCCGGTCACGAGCTTATCAAGAAGGCCGGAGGTCTCCACAATTTCATGAACTGGAACGGCGCTATTCTCACAGACAGCGGCGGATTCCAGGTATTCAGCCTCGGACCTCTCAGAAAAATAACAGAAGAGGGCGTTAAGTTCAGATCCTACCTGGACGGTTCCTCCCATATGTTTACACCGGAAAAGTCCATTGAGATCCAGAACTGTCTCGGCTCAGACATTATGATGGCCTTTGATGAATGTGCACCTTATCCCGCTGACTGGCATTACGTTCAGAAGTCCCTTGAACGCACTACCCGCTGGCTTAAGCGCTGCAAAGACTACCACAGGGACTGGGAAAGACAGTCTCTCTTCGGCATTATGCAGGGCGGTGTGTATAAGGACCTGAGAGCCCAGAGTGCCCGTCAGATAGTTGACCTTGACCTTCCCGGTTATTCTATCGGCGGTCTTTCCGTAGGTGAGCCAAAAGAAATCATGTACGAGGTCATGGATGACTGCGTTGACCTGCTTCCTGCCGATAAGCCCAGGTATTTAATGGGCGTCGGCAGTCCTGACTGCCTCTTTGAAGGGGTAGAAAGGGGCATAGACATGTTCGACTGCGTCCTTCCCACCAGAGTTGCAAGAAACGGCCTGGCCTTTACCAGTGTGGGACGGGTCAACATCAAGAATGCCAAATACTTTGAGGATTTCGGCCCTCTTGATCCTAACTGCGACTGCTATACCTGCCGTAATTACAGCAGGGCATATCTTCGCCACCTTTTCAAATCAGAAGAAATACTTTCTTCAATGCTTCTTTCCGAGCACAATCTTCACTTCCTTGTCAGCACTATGGAAAAGATCAGAAAGTCAATTGAGGAAGACCGCTTCCTTGAATACAAGAAAGAATTCTACGACAGTTACGGAGAGTTTTAATGGACAGATGTAAAGCAGAAGGCTGCGGCGGCTGCGCTTTTCAGGGCATTCCCTATGAAGAACAGCTGGCAGCAAAAGAAAAAGAGGTCAGAAGCCTGCTCAAGAACTACGAAAGTGTTTTTGAGGGCATTCAGGCGACCCCGTCTCAGTACAATTACCGCAATAAAATGGAGTATACCTTCGGCAATTTAGCCAAGGGTGAACCAATGTGCCTGGGCATGCATAAAAAGGGAAGTTATCTCAGCCTTGTAGATGCTTCCTGCTGCCAGATAGTCCCCGAAGATTTCAATACCCTCGTTAAACTTTCCATTGATTTCTGCAATGGCAGGGGATACACCTTTTATCATAAAAAGGCTCACGAAGGCCTTATGCGCAACCTTATTCTCCGTCAGGGCGTCAGAACCAGAGAACTGCTGGTGAATATAGTTACCAACGACGGTGATTTTGACGAGCAGGCCTTTGTGGAGCTTGTGAAGCATGCTCCGCTGAAATCTGCGGTAACAGGTATTCTTCATACTATAAACCGCAACAGGGCAGACGCTTTTAAATGTGATGAGCTTCGCCTTCTTGACGGTCATCCCTACTACATGGAAGAAATCATGGGGCTGAAATTCAAGGTCGGCCCGTTTTCATTTTTCCAGACCAATGTAGAGGCCGCCGAGCGCCTTTATACTCAGGCTCTCGAACTCATTCCCAACGTAGAGGGCAAGACCTGTTTTGACCTTTACTGTGGAACCGGCACCATTACTCAGGCTCTGGCTCTTAAAGCGAAGGAGGCCATCGGTGTTGAGATCGTCGCCGAAGCTGTTGACGCCGCAAGAGAAAACGCAGCTCTTAACGGTCTGGATAACTGCCGCTTTATCTGCGGAGACGTTGGCGAGGTCATTGACAGCATTGAGGAAAAGCCCGACGTTATCGTGGTCGACCCTCCCCGTATCGGCATGACACCAAAGGCAATGAACCGTATTCTTGCCTACGGAATACCTGAGATCCTTTACATCTCCTGCAACCCCAAGTCACTTGCCGAAAACCTGAGACAGGCAGCCATGTCCGGTTACAAGCCCGTTAAGATAAGAGCTTACGACAACTTTGCATTTACAAGCCATGT
>JAKSSR010000053.1 GCA_024402995.1 Clostridia bacterium
GGTCAGTCCCATGACAGAAGCCCTGGAAGCTGAAGGAATCAAGGTTTATATAGGTCATAAAGCAGAAAATCTTTCCGCTGATACTGACCTTATAGTTTATTCCAACGCCGTTTCCGATGAGACTCCGGAAATCGTTGAAGCTAAAAAGCGCGGTCTTAACATTGTTTCCCGTGCCGAAGCTCTCGGTGCCATTATGGACGATTATAAGATTTCCGTTGCCGTTTCCGGAACACACGGAAAGACCACCACAACTTCTATGGTCTCCCTTATTCTGGACAACGCCAAGTTGTCGCCAACCATTCTCGTAGGCGGCATCCTGAGCCAGTTCAAGAGCAATGTTAAAATCGGCCAGGGAGATTATTTCGTCACAGAGGCCTGTGAATATATGGACAGTTTTCTGTCTCTCCGTCCCTGGGTCGAGATCATACTCAACATCGACTCCGATCATTTGGATTATTTCAAGGGCATAGAACATATTACCAGCAGCTTTGACAAGTTTGCCGGTTTTGTTCCGGAGGACGGTCTCGTAGTCGCTTATGACTCCAATCCCTTTGTAAAATCCATTATAGATAAGCTTACGTGCAGAGTTCTGACCTTCGGTTTCTCCGAAACCAGCGACTTCTACGCAAAGAATATAAAGTTCAACGACCAGGGACGTCCTTCCTACGATCTTTATCACAAAGGTGAGCTCATGGGCAACATCCAGCTGTCTGTCCCCGGTGAACACAACGTGGCTGACAGTCTTGCCGCTGCTGCTGCCTGCACAGATCTTGGTGTTGATTTTGAAATCATCAAGAGCACTCTTGAAAGCTTCACCGGTACTCAGCGCAGATTCGATATTATCGGAAAGACTGAAAAGGGCGTTACCGTCATTGATGACTATGCTCATCATCCCACCGAGATCAAAGCTACTCTGTCTGCGGCGCAGAAGATCCCCCACGGCAAGGTATGGTGCCTGTTCCAGCCCCACACCTACACCCGCACTCTGGCTCTCTTTGATGAATTTGCCGATGCTTTTGATGACGCAGACGTTCTCATCTTTGCAGAGATCTACGCCGCAAGAGAAAAGAACATCTATAAGCTTTCTTCCGAGAAACTTATGGAAGAGGTCAAGCAGAGACATCCCGGCAAGGAAGTTTACTTCATTTCTGACTTTGAAAAAATGGCAGCCTATGTCAGCAGTAATGCTCAGGCAGGCGACATAGTCGTAACCATGGGCGCCGGTGACATTTACAAAGTCGGCGAAATAATGCTGGACATGAAAAAATAGTTATTAAATATTTCACATAAACATTTACTCTAAGGGAGAAAAGAGAAAAATGAACAAAGGAAACATCATCGACTACAAACTCTTTACCGGCAATGCTCATCCCGAGCTTGCCCAGGAAATCGCAGACATTCTCGGCAAGCCTCTTGCAAAGGCCACCGTTAAGAAGTTCTCCGACGGCGAAGTTTTCACCTGCCTCGAAGAATCTGTAAGAGGTTATGACTGCTTCATCATCCAGCCTACCTGTGGTCCCGTCAACGACAATCTTATGGAGATCTGTGTTATGATCGACGCAATGAAGCGCTCCTCCGCTGCAAGAATCAACGTCGTTATGCCTTACTACGGCTACGCACGTCAGGACAGACAGGCTCATCCCAGAGAACCGATTACATCCAAGGTCGTTGCAGACATTCTCATGGCAGTAGGCGCTGACAGAGTCGTCACTATGGACCTCCACGCAGCTCAGATCACCGGTTATTACAATATTCCCGTTGATCATCTCTACGGTATGCCCATCCTGGCTGATTATTTCCTCAAGAACCCCGTTGAAGATCTTGTGATCGTTTCCCCGGACCACGGCTCTGTAAGCCGCGCCCGTAAGTTTGCTCATTATTTTGACGCTCCCATTGCTATCATAGACAAGCGCCGCCCCAGACCAAATGTCTCTGAAGTTATGAACATCATCGGTGACATTCAGGGCAAGAACTGCATCATGATCGATGACATGGTCGACACCGCCGGTACTCTCTGCAACGCTGCAGCCGCTCTCATCAAGATGGGCGCAAAGAGCGTTCGCGCATGCGCGACCCACGCTGTTCTCTCCGGTCCGGCTATTGACAGACTTAAGGACTCTGTCATTGAAGAACTGGTTCTCCTCAATACAATGCCTGTCCCTGAAGAAAAGCGAATCGACAAGATCAAGGTCCTGTCCGTTGCTCCGCTCTTCGCAGACTGCATCAAGCGTATTTACAACAACGATCCTATCTCTCCGATTATCGCAGAGTAAATAAAAACTTATCCCCCGAGGCTTTGAAGTTAATGCCTCGGGGCTTTTTTTATTGTCTGACAGTTCAAATAAACTCCGGATTGATATATAATAAACTTTATTGGAGTTATATCAGAATGATAGAAAAACGTTATAAAAGAACAAATCCATATTTGACTATCATAGGAAGTTTTGCCGCCATCATAGCGGTAGGATGCCTGCTTCTTATGCTGCCTTTCGCTTCTTCAAGCGGAAAGTCTATAGGTATAATCAATTCTCTCTTTATGGCGACCAGCGCTGTGTGCGTAACCGGTCTGTCGGTCGTAACCGTAGGCGTTGATTTTACTGTTTTCGGCAAGGTTGTAATGGCTGCTCTTATGGAAGTGGGAGGCCTTTCGTTTATTACCATTGCGGTTTTCTTCTTTACCATGCTTGGCGCTAAAATCGGTATAACCGATTCTTTTATGATAAGAGAGTCCCTGAACCAGAGCTCAGTAAAGGGACTGGTGCCTCTTGTCAGAAAAATCGTAGGCATTTCTCTAAGTGTCCAGTTCCTTGGAACTGTGATCAACGCCTTTGAATTCAATAAGATATACGGAAGTGTTCCCAAAGCGATGGGAGTGTCACTGTTCCACAGCATAGCATCTTTCAATAATGCAGGCTTTGACGTTTTCGGCCCCGATTCAATGATTCCCTTCAGAGATAACGCCGTTATCAATATAACGACTATGTCCATGATCTTCATCGGTTCTCTCGGATTTATCGTTTGGGATGATATATACAGGAAGAAAAAATGGAAAAAACTGAAGCTTCACTCTAAGATCGTTCTTGTTACTACTGCCTGCCTTGTCATAGGCGGCGCTCTGATCATTAAGTTGACTCTTCGTGATCCTGATTTCACTTGGCTTCAGGCGGCCTTTGCCTCCATTACCTGCAGAACGGCTGGTTTTACAACCTATGATCTTTCTGCATTGAAGGATTATCCGGCTGCCTACCTGGTTTTCGTCTTTCTCATGATCATAGGTGCGTCACCCTGTTCTACGGGCGGCGGCATTAAGACTACCACTTTAGCTGTGGTAGTTCTTGTCCTCATATCTTACGCTAAGGGGCAGAGCACCAGGGTTTTCAAAAGACGAATAGGGGATTCCCAGATATTTAAGGCCTTTGTTCTCATCGGTCTTTGTGTGGCTGTGGTCGGTACGGGAACTTTCCTGGTATCAGCCATGCAGCCTGATATTATACTTGCCGGCGGAGAAAAGGCCGGTTTCGCTGAAATACTCTTTGAGGTGGCCAGTGCCTTCTCCACAACGGGTCTTTCCATGGGAATAACATCTGCCTTGAATGGCGCAAATCGCGTTCTTCTTTGCCTGATCATGTTCTGCGGCAGACTCGGCCCCCTGACTATTATCGGTGTTGTAAATAAAAACTGGATGAGTGAATCTAAAGAAAGTATTCAGTACGTAGAGGAGAATGTGATCATAGGATGAAGAATTCAAAGCAGATTAAAAAGTCATTTATGGTAATCGGTCTCGGCAGATTCGGCGCCAATACGGCTAAGGTCCTTACTGATTTGGGCTATGATATCCTCGCCATAGATAACGATGAAGAGAGAGTTGCCGACGTAGCTGAATTCGTCAATAACTGTGTCGTTGCCGATGCCACAAAGCTTAACGTCCTTGAGGAGCTTGGTGTGGAGAGCATAGACCACGCTGTTGTTGCCATAGGCCATGATCTTCAGGCATCTATTCTCGCTCTTCTGAACCTGAAAAAGCTCAACGTCAGAATGGTTTCCGTCAGAGCAGATGACGAAGAACACAAAGAGATATTTACCAGACTTGGCGCAGACGAGGTCATTATCCCCGAAGAAGCGGCCTCAGTATCTCTGGCAAATCAGATTACTTCAGATACCATTCTGGATTATTACCCTATCGCGGAGGGTTATTCCATAATTAAGGTGGTGGTAGGGGATGATTTCAAACCGAGAACCATTGCCGGCCTGAATGTGAGAGTCAACTTCAATATCAATATTCTGGGTATTTTCAAAAATGATGTCTTCTCCATTCCCAAGTCTAAGGATATGATCAATCCCGGTGACAGACTGGTACTGGTCGGAGCTGAGGAAGACAACAACAAATTCGTAGAGTTTATATCATAAGAATTACGGTTTTATTTACTGAAAGTCTTTGGTTCTGATGCATCCAAAGACTTTTAGTGTTATAATTAACTGTTACGTAAGTTTTAATTGAATCAGTCAAACATACCTTAAAAATAACATGTATATTATTTGCGGTTTAGGCAATCCCGGAAAAGAATACGAAGCTACCAGACACAACATGGGTTTTCTTACCATGGATGTTCTTTCAGAAAGGCTGGGAATACAGATAAAGAAGCTTAAGTTCAGGGCACTCTGCGGAGAAGGCACCGTCAATGGCGAAAAGGTCCTGCTTGTAAAGCCCCAGACCTTTATGAACAACAGCGGCGAAGCTCTTAGAGAAATTATGGCCTTTTACAAGGTCCCTGCAGAAAACCTCATGGTCATTTACGATGATATCGATCTTCCCTGCGGCAGTGTTCGTGTAAGACCCTTTGGCGGTTCAGGGACCCATAACGGCATGCGTTCTGTTGTTGCTCAGCTTCAGACTGACCGTTTCCCCCGGGTAAGAGTCGGGGTAGGCGCCAACGGCCAGATCCCTCTGGTCAGTTTCGTCATCGGCAAGTGGACCGAAGAGGAACGTCCTCTTATTGCCGATGCCGTTCTGAAAGCTGCCGATGCCTGCCAGCTGTGGCTTGACAAGGGCATTCAGGAATGCATGAATAAAATCAATACAAAGGAATCGCCTAAGAACAGAAAAGAAGAAAAGTAATGGGAAGCGTCATAAATTACACCGGTGTATACGGAAGCGGAACGGCTCTTACTGCAGCCAGGATGCTGAAAAATAAACCGGGGCAGGGCTTGATCCTGACCTCGACGGCAAACAAGGCCGCCAGGCTGGCAAAGGACCTGTCCTTTTTTTCTGATATTCCTGTTTACGTGCTCCCCGACCTGGAAAGGGCCATGCTTCGCTTTGAAGCAAAGAGCACATCAGAACTTTCCCAGCGTCTTGGAATATTGACTAAGCTTGCCCTGGGGGAGAATTGCATTGTAATTGCACCTGTCATGGGAGCTCTGAAAAAACTTCCGCCCAAGGATGTTTTTCTTAAAGACTTTTGTACAATTCGTTTTGGTCAATCCATTGAGCGGGATGAACTTGTCAGCCGTCTTGTACGTCTTGGTTACGAGCGCATGGCTTCTGCTGAATCTTCAGGACAGTTTGCCGTCAGAGGCGATATTATCGACATTTGCCCTCCGGGAAGTCAGGATTCCGTTCGTATTGAGCTTTTTGATACAGAAGTGGACTCTATACGTCTTCTTGACACCAATACGCAGCGTTCCAAGGGTAACATAAACAGTGTTACATTAACACCGGCTCAGCTCCTTGTCCGTGACGAAGAAGCATGCTCCAGAGCAGTCGAAAAGATCAGCAAGGCTCATCATGACGAAACCGGCGATTATCTTCTCCATTGTATTATGGACGGAGTCAACACCCAACTGCTGGAAAACTACGTCGCTTATTTCTACGAAGAGCCTCAGCTTATTTTCGACTATGTTTCCATTCCGTCTTACATTCTCGTTGATGACCCTGAACGTATTGATGAGATCATTGACTTCAACGACCGTGAAGAAGATGAAGACCGCAGCACCATGATGGAACGGGGAGAGGCTGTTGCAGCTGACTTTTCCTCCCGTCCTGATACAAATGATTATCGCTGTCTCTACGAATTCGCAGAGGATTTCGATGTCGTCTACTGCACTCCCTTCGCGCAGCAGCTGAAGAACGTCCCGTCCTTGGGAACCCTTGAAAATCTTGAGCTCCGTCAGGCTCCTGTTTTCAACGGTCATATGGAAACTCTTGAAAGCGAACTGAAACGCTTTGTAAAGAATTCATACGACGTCAGTCTGGTCATTTCTTCTGAGGACCGCATTGAAAACCTAAAGGATTTCCTGGAAAGATGCGGGCTTGAAAATAAGGTCAAGCTGGTTTCCGGTCAGATAACCGCAGGCATCTGCGATGACGAGAGCAAAGAACTGTGGATATCCGAGCAGGATATTTTCCCCAGCATCAAGGAACGTTCCCGCAGAAGCAAAAGAGAAAAGAAGGGCCAGATCAAGGCCTTTACTGATATAAAAATAGGCGACTACGTGGTCCACGAGGCCCACGGCGTCGGTCGTTTTGCCGGTGTTCGCAAAATGGAAGTCCAGGGTAGCGTCAGCGATTACCTGCGTATTGAATATGCAGGCAGCGACGTTCTTTACGTTCCTGTTGACCACATGGATACTGTTCAGAAGTATCTTGGTTCAGAAGGGGTAGTGCCTCATATTTACGGACTTTCCGGCGGAGCCTGGGAAAAGACCAAGGCCAAGGCAAAGGAAGCTATCAGGGAAATGGCCCTGGAGCTTCTTAAACGTGCTGCTCAGCGCCAAATGGAACCTGGCTACAAGTTCGGTCCGGATTCAGTATGGCAGAAAGAATTTGAAGATGCTTTCCCCTACGAAGAGACAGGGGATCAGCTTCGCTGCATTGAAGAAATTAAAAAGGACATGGAGAGCGACAAGGCCATGGACCGTCTCCTCTGCGGAGATGTTGGCTTCGGTAAAACCGAAGTTGCTGCCCGCGCTATTTTCAAGTGCCTTGAGCAGGGCAAGCAGGCCGCTATCCTTGTTCCCACAACGGTTCTGTGCAGTCAGCACTACCGTACCTTCCTTAAGCGCTTCAAGGATTTCCCCTTCAAAATGGATATGCTCTGCCGCTTCAGGACAGACCGCCAGCAGGATGACATAGTTGCAAAACTGAAGACCGGTGATATTGATTTTGTTGTCGGCACTCACAGACTGCTCTCATCCGATATAAGGTTCAAGGATCTGGGTTTGCTGGTAGTCGACGAAGAGCAGCGTTTTGGCGTTGAACATAAAGAAGCCATAAAGAGGCTGAAAAACAATACTGACGTGCTCACTTTGTCGGCAACGCCCATTCCCAGAACACTTCACATGTCTCTTACAGGCATACGTGACATGAGCGTCATAGACGAACCTCCCCAGGACAGATATCCTGTACAGACCTATGTTCTCGAAGAAGATGACCGTACTATTGCCGACGCCATTCGCAGAGAACTGGGACGCGGGGGCCAGGTCTATGTGGTTTATAATATGGTCAAAGGCATAAATCAGGTGGCACGCCACCTTCAGGAACTTGTTCCGGAAGCCCAGATCATTGTGGGACACGGCCAAATGGGCGACCGCCAGCTGGAAGACGTTATGCAGACCTTCTTTGACGGTGAGGCGAATGTTCTTTTATCCACCACAATCATTGAATCGGGACTTGATATTCCCAACGTCAATACCATGATAGTGCTCAACGCGGACCATTTCGGGCTGTCCCAGCTCTATCAGCTGAGAGGAAGAGTAGGCCGATCCAACCGTATGGCCTACGCCTACCTGGTATATAAAAAGGATAAGGTTTTATCTGAGATCGCAGAAAAGCGTCTTCGTGCCATGCGTGAGTTTACTGAGTTCGGCTCCGGCTTCCGCGTAGCGATGAGAGACCTTGAAATACGCGGAGCGGGTAATATTCTCGGAACTGAGCAGTCAGGCCACATGGTCCAGATAGGCTATGAACTCTACTGCAAACTGGTTGAGGAAACCATCCGGGAACTTAAGGGAGACGTGGAAAACGAGGAATCTGTCAAGGAGATCGATACCAGCATCGAGTTGGCCATTCCCGCATATCTGCCTGAATACTATGTCAGCGATGAAATGACCCGTCTTTCCATGTATAAGAAGATCGCTGCAGTTTCAAGCTTTGACGAGCATGACGAGATTTTCGATGAACTGGTAGACCGCTTCGGAGATCCTCCCACAGAGGCACAGAATCTTATTGATATTGCTCTTATCCGCCATCTGGCGGGACGTCTTGGTATGGACAGGGTGTTCAGACAGGGCAACAAAATTATATTTACTTTTGAAGAACTGAACGGATTCCATCCCGCAAAGCTCGCAGGACTTATGGACAGATACGGGTCCAGGCTTACCGTCTTCGGCGGCCAGAAGCCCAGACTCTCACTTCTTCTGCAGAAAACACCCAGCCAGAAGGAGGCGCTCAAAATACTTGGCGCACTATCAGAACCGGAAGGAAGTCAGCAATAATGGAAGAAAAAAACAGTAAAAACAAAAGTTTTGTCAGCGGTGCCCTGATCCTCGGCATTGCCGGCGTTCTTATCAAGTTAATGGGTATGTGTTTCAGGCTGCCCCTTACCAACATTATCGGTGACGACGGAATGGGGTATTACCAGACCTCCTATCCGATATACAACCTGCTCCTTTCTATAGCCACAGCAGGTATTCCTACGGCAATTTCACGAATGGTTTCCGAGCGCAACGCTCTGGATCGTCCGGGAGATGCCAACAAGGTCTTTAAGGTTTCCATGTTCCTCATGCTGGGCATAGGTGCCGTAACCAGCTCGATCTTCATTTTTGGTGCTGATTACATTACGGGGACTCTCCTCAATGAACCCAATGCCGCCTGGTGCATGCGCGCCATTGGTCCCGCACTCTTCGTCGTTCCTCTCATGGCTTCTTTCAGAGGCTATTTCCAGGGACGTCAGGACATGGTGCCCACAGCCGCGTCCCAGTTCTTTGAACAGCTCTTCCGAGTTGCCATTGGTCTGGGCCTGGCTATTCTGCTTCTCAATAAAGGCAATGATATGGCTGCTGCCGGAGCGTCATTCGGTGCTTCTGCGGGTGGTTTGTTCGGTCTCCTTACTATCCTTATTATCTATCTGAAGAAAAGAGGGAAAATCAAGGCAGAGCTTGCTGAGGCAGGGGAGAAGGGCATTGCAACGGAAAAATCAGGAAAGATTCTCAAGGCAATTCTTGCTATTGCTATTCCCATTACCATCGGCTCCGCGGTCCTGCCCATTCTTAACACTGTTGATACGGCCATGGTCAAAGCAAGACTCGTCGCTATCGGATATTCTTCAGATCAGGCAAGAGGCCTTTACGGTCAGCTGACCGGCTTTGCCTCCTCTATAATCAACTTCCCCCAGGTCCTCATGCAGGCAGTGGCCATCAGTATGGTTCCTGTAGTTGCTTCCGCATTCAGACGGGGTGAACGCAGTTTCCTCCATGAGAGCATTCAGCTGGGACTCCGCTACGTTCTCATTTTGAGCATGCCTATGGCTATCGGTATTTCCGTCCTTGCCAAGCCCATTATGCTCATGTTCTATCCCATGCAGAAGGAGGCTGCCATCAGTGCTGCCGGATGCCTGTCCGTTCTTGCCATTGGTATCATCTTCCTCGGCATGACCCAGAACTTTACCGCAGTTCTTCAGGGCATAGGCAAGCAGTGGATCCCTGTCAGAAATCTGGCCATAGGCGGATTGTTCAAGATCGCCTGCACCTATTTCCTTACAGCGATTCCAGCTCTCAATATCAAGGGCGCTGCTCTGGGCACTGTCATTGCTTATCTTGTTGCGGCCATACTCAATATGATCGCCGTCAGGAAGCTTACAGGAGCCGGATTTGATATCAGTCTCAGCTTTATAAAGCCTGCTGTTTCAGCCGGAGTCATGGGCGTCGTCGTATTTTTCGCCTACAGAGTGATCAATTCTTTTACCGGCAATCTGATTTCTACACTGCTTTCCGTATGTGCCGGCGCATTTGTTTACGTAATTCTTGTTCTTAAAACGAGAGCCATCACTCCCGAGGAGATCGAAGGCATGCCCAAAGGCAAAACTCTCGTCAGACTTCTTAGAAAGGTCCATCTGGTGAAGTAAATGTACAGCAAAGAGATATTCACTAAGTGTTCTACTAATTCCGAAGCTTTTGAACGTCTGGTTAACGTAATAGCCGCTTTACGTGCACCTGACGGATGTCCCTGGGACAGGGTACAGACACACGAGTCTCTGACCCGGGAAATGATAGAAGAGGCCTATGAGGTCGTCCAGGCCATCGAAAATAAGGACGTTCCCAATCTGCGCGAAGAATTGGGAGACGTGCTCCTTCAGGTTGTCATGCACTCGGCTATAGCCGAGGACGACGGGGAGTTTACCCTTGCCGACGTATGCAATGAAGTTGCCGAAAAAATGATAGGACGTCATCCTCACGTATTCGGCGGAAATGTTGAAAAATACGGCTTTGAGCAAGTAAATTCTGTTGACAATGTTCTGGATTTATGGGAAAATGTCAAGCGTAGTGAAAAGCAGGAAACAAGTCAGACATCTGCTATGGAGAAGATTCCGCTGAGTCTTCCGGCGCTTATCCGCGCCGAGAAAATTCAGAAGAAGGCGCGCAAGGTCGGCTTCGACTGGCCTGACGTAAGCGGTGCTTTCGCCAAGATCGACGAAGAAACGGCAGAGCTGAAGGAAGCTTGTGATCAGGGCGACAAAGATCACATTGCCGAGGAACTTGGAGACCTGCTCTTTGCAGTTGTAAATGCGGCGCGTTTCCTGGACGTAGATCCGGAAAAAGCGCTTAACTCCACTTCACTCAAATTCATGAAACGCTTCAGTTATGTGGAAGAGCAGGCTGCTCTTCAGGGAAGAGAACTCACAGACATGACTCTTGAAGAAATGGACGCCCTGTGGGTGGAGGCAAAATCCAGATATATTTTTTAGAAGGCCGCAAGGCCATATTCAAGGAGGATTAAAATGAACAAGGCTGAATTAGTAACCGCAATCGCAGAAAAGACCGGCGTTACCAAGAAGGATGCAGACGCAATGCTCAAGGCATTCGTAGATACTATTGAAGAAGAACTCGTAAAGGGCGAAAAGGTCCAGCTCATCGGTTTCGGCACCTTCGAAATCAGAGAACGCAAGGAAAGAAGCGGCCGTAATCCCCAGAAGCCCGAAGAAGTTGTTACCATTCCCGCTTCCAAGGCTCCCGTATTCAAGGCTGGCAAGGCATTCAAGGATGCTGTCAACAAGTAATTAAGACTGTTCATTTAAAAGACCGCTTCGGCGGTCTTTTTTTCTGCTGAGTAAAATGTTTGTATCAGATAAAGATTTCGATATAAGAAAAATAGCGGAAAGCGGTCAGTGCTTCCGTATGAATGAAGTTGAAAGGGGACAGTGGCTTTGTCTGGCAATGGACAAGGTCCTTCTTGTGGCTCCCGTTTGCGGCGGTTACAGCTTTTCCTGTGAGGAGGACGAGTATAAGGCATTTTGGGAAGATTATTTTGATCTGAAAACTGATTATTCCGCTTTCAGGAATGCCATTGACCCGGATGATGATTATCTTCTGAAGGCAGCAAAGGCAGGGGAGGGTATAAGGATACTGCGCCAGGACCCTTGGGAAATGCTTATAACCTTTATTATTTCACAGCGAAAGAATATACCTGCTATCAAGGCTTCCGTTGAGGCGATCTGCCGCAGTTTCGGAGAAGATCTGGGTTTCGGAATATATGCTTTCCCAACACCTGAATCCCTTGCGTGGGCTGATGAAGAACAGTTGAAAGAGTGTTCACTGGGTTATCGTGTACCTTATATTATGGAAGCCGCACGAATGGTCTCCTCCGGCGAACTGGATCTTGATTCCATATCTTTTCAGAATGATGAGGAATTGCTGAACACATTACAGACTGTTTACGGAGTCGGACCTAAAGTAGCCAATTGCGTAAGCCTTTTCGGCTATCACCGTATAGGAGCATTTCCTGTTGATGTCTGGATAAAGCGTGTTGTTGACGAACATTACAGCGGCGCGTTCCCACTGGAACGATACAAGGGATTTGCCGGAGTTCTGCAGCAATATATGTTTTACGGCGCCAGAAAATAGGGTGCAAAGAAAGGAATATATAATATGAACAAAATCTGGGAAGACATGT
Organism: Clostridia bacterium; assembly: GCA_024402995.1. Taxonomy (GTDB): domain Bacteria; phylum Bacillota; class Clostridia; order Peptostreptococcales; family Anaerovoracaceae; genus JAKSSR01. The sequence continues at coordinate 12,167 of JAKSSR010000053.1, forward strand.
CCAGGGAGCAGCTTTACGAACTCCTTGAAAATGCCTCAAAGAATTGGCTTGCCATGGATGGCGTCTGGTTCCAGGCAGTCGAAAAGAGATGGGGTATGGATGCAGCCATGGACTGCGACGTGGAAATATGGGAGCGATTTACTGTAATAGAAGCAAGAAGGATAAAGAAGTTCCTGGATCTTCCTGAGCATCCCGGTCTTGACGGCCTTGAAAAGGCCCTGAGACTGCGTTTCTACGGCAATATGAATATTGATGAGTTCATAAGGGAAGGGAATACGCTTAAATACCGTATCCTGCAGTGCCGGGTACAGTATGCGAGGACCAGTAAGGGCATGGATCTCCATCCCTGCAAAATGGTGGGGATCCCCGAATACAGTCTCTTTGC
>JAKSSR010000054.1 GCA_024402995.1 Clostridia bacterium
TCGTAGACGCTGAGATTGGAGCTTTGTCCCACCGGAGGGCGGCTCATGTACTCCTGAACCAGCTCCGGAGTTGCCACAGCCACGCTGTACCAGCAGTGGCCGTTAAAGGTCATATCGATCCAACCGCCGTTTTCTTTGAATACAGGGGCCCGCCTGAACCCGCTGTTTTTTTCGTAGGTAACGGAGACCTTCCCTTCTTCCGTTATATACCTGACGGTCCGGCTTCCGCAGCCGGTCAGAAGAACGCAGAGGATGGCCGAAAGGATCAGAACCGGTATCAGCTTTTTCTTCATTGTCTCCAAAACTCCTTTGTGAACTCATACATGGCAATGCCCGCGGCCATGGGAAGGTTAAGGCTGTCGATATCGTGAGAGTGGACTATGCGCACGCTCCGGCAGATGTCTGCGTAAAAATCGGGCAGACCGGTAGCCTCGTTTCCGAAGACCAGTGAATAAGGAGCCTGCTGCTCAACGTCAGTCAAAGGCTGGCTCGAAGTGAGCATAAAGGCATAGCGCTTGTTTTCGGGGAAGCGCTCAATGTATTCGTCTATGGTATCAAAATACTCTACGTTTACGTGGAAGGCCGCTCCCATGCTGGCGCGGACAGTGCGAGGGTCGAAAAAGTCAACGGCCTGTCTTACGACGGCAATGTTCTTTACGCCGAAGCCGGTGGCAGTCCTGATTATGGTCCCCATGTTTCCCGCGTCGGAAGGATTGACCAGAACTATGTGATTACCCTTTTCAAGAGGAGCTCTGAACTTGCGGAATTCGCCTATTACGTAGCAGTTTCCCTTGGGGGAAAGTATGTTGAAGGCCTTGTCGTTCTTCTCTACGGGAATACCGTTTTCCCCTGCGATTTCAAGGACCCTGGCGATTCCCGAGCCTGTGTCCGTATCTGAATTTATATAGACTCTGTCCACTATTTCAGGACGGCACTTTATCATCTCGTAGGTGAGAGTGGCGCCTAAGGTATAGGAAATGGGCAGATCGTGTTTATAACGCTGAATTTTGCTTGGCATAATATCCTACAGTTTGATCAGTTCATATTCTCTGGTGCCGAGCCCCAGCTTTTCAGCGTGGTCAAGACCGGCTTCCCAGTCAGTATTGGGGTGTACCATACGGAAGATCTCCGGCTTTGCGGTTTCAGGCCTGATCGCTCCGTCTACGATGCCCTGAAGCATCTTGCGGTGCTTTTCGCCGGCCAGGCTCTTTTCCACGAAGGGCTGCTCGTTTACGGCGTCTACGCAGGCCTGATCAATGGCAACAGGGTCGAAGGAAGCGAACATACCCACGTCGGGTGTCATTGCAACGTCGTTGCCGGGATCGCAGTCGCAGTCGGGAGAAACGTCAGCGACAAAGCTGATGTGAAAGGCGGGCTTGCCGTCTACTACAGCCTTGCAGTATTCGGCGATCTTCTTGCTGAGTACGGGCTTTGCGATATCCCACTGACAGTCCAGAGCGCCCTTGGGGCAGAAGGACATGCAGTGACCGCAGCCTAAGCACTTATCCGGATCCATGACAGCCTTGCCGTCGATAACGTGAACGCCGTCGTTCTGGCAGTTCTTTACGCACATGCCGCAGCCTACGCAAAGCTTGGTATTGTCGGCGGGAGTACCCTCGGAGTGCATTTCCATTTTGCCCTTCTTTGAGCCGCAGCCCATGCCGATGTTCTTCAGGCAGCCGCCGAAGCCTGCGCTTACGTGGCCCTTGAAGTGGTTGATGCTTATAATGACGTCTGCTTCCGCAATGGCGGCGCCGATCTTTGCTTCCTTGACGTATTCGCCGCCCGCAACGGGGATCAGGCGCTCGTCAGTACCGCGGAGACCGTCGGCAATAATTGTGTGGACGCCGGTGGCCAGGGGGTTGTAACCGTTCATATATGCGCAGTCCAGATGATCCAGAGCATTGTGACGATAACCGGGATAGAGAGTGTTGCAGTCTGTGAGGAAAGGCTTGCCGCCCTTGCTCTTTATGAGATCGCAGACCACTTTTGCGTACTGCTGACGAAGGAAGGCCATATTGCCCCACTCACCGAAGTGGATCTTTACCGCAACGTATTTATCCTGAAAATCGATCTGTTCTATTCCTGCAGCCTTGACAAGGCGTTCAAGCTTTGCAAGTCTGCTGTCGCTGCCCTTGCAGCGGAAATCGCTGAAATAAACTTTTGAAGACATCTTTATTACCTCCATAACGGTTTTATTGTATAATAATATATAGTTTTCATCAATATTTTTTAAAGGAGGAGTCACCATGTCTACACCCCACAACAGCGCAGAAAAAGGCGCATTCGCCAAGACTGTTCTCATGCCCGGCGACCCGCTGAGGGCCAAATACGTGGCGGAGAATTTCCTTGAAAATCCAACCCTTGTAAACAACGTCAGAGGAGTCCGGGGCTACACAGGGACATGGAAGGGCAAGGCCGTCAGCGTTATGGCCAGCGGCATGGGCATGCCGTCCATGGGCATTTACAGCTATGAGCTTTTCGCCTTCTACGACGTCGAAAACATAATACGTATAGGCACTACGGGAAGCATAAGCGAGAAGCTTCACGTAATGGACATTTTCCTTGCCCAGGCAGCCTGCACCGATTCCAACTGGCAAAGTCAGTACCACCTGCCCGGTACCTTCGCACCCATTGCAGACTTCGGTCTCATTATGAAAACCGTGGAACAGGCCAAAGCCGCGAGACTCAACGTAAACGTGGGCAACGTCCTCTCCAGCGACGTTTTCTACTACGACGATCCGGACCATGCAAAGCCCTGGCAGAAGATGGGGATCATGGCCCTGGAAATGGAAAGCGCCGCTCTTTACATGAACGCCGCAAGACTGGGCAAAAAGGCTCTGACCATTTGCACTGTAACGGACCACCTGCTTACGGGAGAAGAGCTTCCCGCGGAAATGCGCCAGAACAACCTGAACCAGATGATCACTCTGGCCCTGAACGTTGCAGCAGATATATAAAATAAATCTTCGCCGAGGGTTACACAAATGGCAGATTTAGGCTATACTGTGTGACGGAGGTGGATGAATGAAAGAATTCCTCAAGAAAAAGAACATTATTATTTCCGCTAAAAGATACGGGATCGACGCTCTGGGCGCTATGGCTCAGGGATTATTCTGTTCCCTTCTCATAGGCACCATAATCAAGACCCTCGGTCAGCAGCTGGGTGTCAGCTTCCTGACCGACATCGGCACTTACGCCATGGCGGTCTCCGGACCGGCTATGGCCATTGCCATCGGCTATGCCCTTCAGGCTCCGCCCATGGTCCTCTTCTCCCTTGCTGCAGTAGGCTGGGCAGCCAACGCAGAAGGCGGAGCGGGAGGTCCTCTCGCGGTGCTCATTATCGCCATTATTGCCGCAGAATTCGGCAAAGCAGTCTCCAAGGAAACCAAAATTGACCTACTGGTCACACCGGGAGTTACCATACTCATAGGTGTTGCTCTGGCAAAGCTCGTTGCTCCGCCCATAGGGAAAGCGGCCAGCGCCTTCGGGCTTATGATCGACAGCGCCACCAAGCTTCAGCCCTTCCTCATGGGCATTATCGTCTCAGTCCTCGTAGGTATTGCCCTCACCCTTCCCATCAGCTCTGCCGCTATCTGCGCGGCCCTTCAGCTGACCGGACTTGCAGGCGGCGCCGCTGTGGCGGGATGCTGCGCTCAGATGATAGGCTTTGCTTTTATGAGCTTTAAGGAAAACCGCTGGGGCGGCCTTGTTTCTCAGGGCCTGGGAACTTCCATGCTCCAGATGCCCAACATTGTGAAGAATCCGAAAATCTGGCTGGCTCCCATTATTACTTCAGCAATAACAGGCCCCATGGCCACCTGCCTTTTCCGAATGGAAATGAACGGCGCTCCCATTAATTCCGGCATGGGGACCTGCGGTCTCTGCGGACAGATAGGCGTCTGGACAGGCTGGATATCTCCTTCGGAAGAAGCCATTGCCAAGGGCTCTGCGGCAATTTCGCCCGCCGCCATGGACTGGCTGGGTCTGGTCCTCATCTGCTTCGTGATTCCCGCAATACTCTGCCCTCTGATCAACATGATCTTCCGCAAGATCGGCTGGGTCAAAGAAGGCGATCTTAAACTGTAAAAACAAGCATAAGACCCGCAGGGAAGTCTCCCTGCGGGTCTTATTTTGCCTGTAATTACATGCTGCTATTTTACCGCTGCATAAATGCTGTCGTCAAAGGAGCGGGACGCCTTGATGCGGTTCTTGTTTTCGTACATCGCTGAGTCAGCGCGGACAAATACGTCATCGACACTGCGGTCCTCGGCGGGATTAAATACCGACAGGCCTCTTGCCAGAGAAACGCCGGATTTATCGTAATTAAGGGCTTCGGACAGCTTGTCCAGAAGCTGATAACGTTTCTCGTAGTCAGCGCCCTGAAGAATGACGGCAAATTCATCGCCGCCTATACGGAATACGGGACTGTGGGCAAACACGTCACAGACCACCTTGCAGCAGGCCTTTATGAGTCTGTCGCCAACATCGTGGCCGAAGGTATCGTTGGACTCTTTAAGCCAGTTGATATCACATACAACGATGCCGAAGGGCAGCTTCAGACCGGTCCCGATCTTCTCGTTTATTGCCGCTTCAGCGTGCTCGTAGGCGGCGCGGCTGCGGACACCTGTAAGAGGATCGGTGTTGGCGGCCTTAAGAGCTATAGACAGCTCCGACTCGCTGCGCTCCTTGAGAGCATTGTACGCATAGATCTCATTGAGTCGGCCGGACATAATGCTGTTGCCGATGGCGACGCCGAGGAAGGTGCAGGTAATGGTATTGATAAGGTCAAAGCGGGCTGTATCAGGCGTTTTGCAGCTGAAATCAACAGCGGCGAAAATTCCGATATTGAAAAGGAGAGCAAGGCTCATTTCGTGCCAGGGTATAATGGGAAGCAGAGGTACTATGAGGAAGAATATTGGAAGATACAATGCCTGCGTCTCCGAGTCAAGAATAGGTCCCACAAAGAGCAGGAAGACGAAGACCAGTTCTATTGTGAAAAAGAAATAGAGGTCTGTTTTTTTCGCCGGCTTCTTGTGTTGAATGTTATGAATAACGTGCATGATAGCAGATACCACAAAGAAAACCAGGCAGGAAGTCCTCATTTCCTTAGAAAGCAAAGGCTTCAGATTAAGCAGGAAGTAGACTAATGTTATCAGGCACATGATGGCAATGATAATTCCGGAATACTTCCTGTTGTGCTGGCCTATGCGCTCTTCATTGGCTCGGAAAAATTCTCGGCCGTGACCGCCGTAGACCCATTTTTCAAACTTAGTCTTAAACATAGCTGTTCCTCCAGAACAATGATTATTTGCAGTATTTCTCAAACCACTCGGAAATCTCCGTCAATCTGCGCAGACGGTGCTTAGGTTTTCCGGAACGTGAAAGTTCGTGGTTTTCACCTTTGAAGACAACCATTCTTGCGGGAATGCCCTGCTCCATTAAAGCAGTGTAAAGCTGGTAGCCTTCGGAAATCGGACAGCGATAATCTGCGTCGGAATGAATTATAAGAGTAGGAGTTTTGAAGTTCTGCGCATACGCCAAAGGAGATTGCTGCCACATGTGGTCAGCGGAGAAGAAAACATCGGCGTCTAACTGGTGCTCGGCAAAGTAGGTCCCGATGTCTGATACCCCGTAAAAACTGATCCAGTTGGATATACTTCTCTGAGTTGCGGCACAGCAGAAACGGTCGGTATGGCCTATGATCCAGTTGGTCATAAAGCCGCCATAGCTTCCGCCTGTAACAGCGACACGCTGTTCGTCTATCTGTGGATAGCGGTGCAGGACTTCGTCAGTAAAGTCCATAATATTGATGAAATCAATGGTTCCGTACTTTCCGCGAAGGTCCGCAAAGACATCGCCCTTTCCGTCGGAGCCGAAGGGATTGCAGAAAAAGACGAAATAGCCCAGACCTGCCCAATACTGCATTTCGTGGAAAAAGATCTGACCGTAAGCTGTTCGTGGTCCTCCGTGGATATCCAGAATCGCCGGATAGGTCTTGTGAGGGTCATAGTTTATGGGCTTGAGCACCCAGCCGTCAATGCTGTAGCCGCGGCTCTTAATATTAATGTGTTCGTAAGGAGCAACGTAACGGCCGTCAAGGACCTCGTCGTTAAAGCTGCTGACCTTGTTCAGTTTGCCGCTTCCCAGAACGTAGAGTTCCTGGAGACGTCCCTCCAGCATGGCAACGGCAAGAAGCTCGCCCTTGCGGTTAATGTCAAAGCAGTCAACGGAGCCTTCTCCTCCGGTTACGTTTTCGATATTTCCGCTTCTGTCGACGCTCTTGATGACAGCGGCGCCTCCCACAGTGGATATGTAATAGAGTTTTCCGCCGTAGGCTCTCTGCTCGTATCCTGCGCCAAGTCTGCAGTCGCTGCCTGTGGTATTGAAATAACCATTGCGATCGACGGCAAGGTATTTTTCTTCGCCGGATACTGTGTCATAGAGCCAGAAATCAGCGCTTTCTTCGTAAGAGTAGTGATTGCCTCTGGTCTTGCAGACGATGAGGCTGGTATTGTCCAGAACGAAAAGAGAGTTGATGAACCATTCACCGGGTTCGGTAATAGTACGGGTGCGGCAGGTCTCAAGGTCGTAGCAGAAGAAACCCAGCCTGGTAAGTCCTGCGTAGCCTTCGGTTTTGCACCCGGTGTACCAAATGCAGCCATCGGCGAAAACAGCACTTGCCACGTCGAAAAGACGTTCGGTAATGCGGGTGATGCCGCAGCTTTCATCAGCGGCGGGTTCATATACGAAGAGTGCATTGCGCTCCCTTTCCACATGGGTTCCGCCGTTGTGCCAGAAAGGCCATTCCTCAAGAGTTATGTAGTCTTCGTTTTCCCTGATCTCATCCTTTACGGCCTTCTGTTCGTCAGCATGCATAAGGTGGAAATCAGGATATTTGTGATCGATGGGAGCAGTGAAGAACCAGCGGTTTTCTCCGGCAGGCTTCAGTTCTCCCGCTTTCATGGGAAGCTCAAAGGCCTTTTCAGCCTCGCCTGCCTCAACTGACAGACGGTAGAAGCTTGTAAAGATATCCCCGTCTTCCGCACGTTTTTTGTCTTCGTCTCCCCTTACTGCCGGAAACAGTACATGAGTATCATCTTCCCAGAAGAAACTGTTATCCTTGCCTATAGGGCCAAGGGGCCTGACGTCTCCTTTTTCAAAGAGATAAAGTTCGTACTTGTACTCGTTGGCCTCGGCATCTGCCTGGGCGGCGCAGAAAACAGCCCGGTTTCCGTCGGGAGACCAGCGGACGTTTGAAAGAAATTTGTAATCGTAAAACTGATTGATTTTGAGAGCTTCCATATTGATTCTCCTGAAATTTTAAAAAATATTGTATCATATTTTTGTACAGATTTCTCCTTGCTATGCTAAAATAATTGAAAATTCATATATATTTCAACAAAAGGAGTAACACTATGCATCCATTGGAGAAACTTTGGAATAAAGATAAACGGCTGGTCATAGGCCTCATGTCCGGAACATCTGCCGACGGCGTAGACGCAGCCCTCTGCGAGATTTCCGGTTACGGCGAAGAAACAAAGCTGAAGGAACTGGAATTTGTATTCGTTCCCTTTGAAGAAGAACTGCGCAGCCACATCCTTCACATGGCCGAAGGCAAGGCTGTAAACGCAGAAGAATTCTGCCGCCTCAAAACTCTTCTGGGAATAATCTACGGAGAAGCCTGCCTGGAGCTTTGCCGAAAGGCTGGTCTGGAGCCGGCACAGATAGACCTTGTTGGCTGCCACGGTCAGACCGTATGGCACGCCCCTCAGGCAGAGGACTACCTGGGCTGCAGTTTTCCTTCTACCCTGCAGATCGGCGAAGAGGCTGAAATAGCTCAGCTGATGAATTGCCCCGTAGTCGGAGATTTCCGCGTTCGCGACGTTGCTGCCGGCGGTCAGGGAGCACCCCTTGTCCCCTACACCGAATATCTCCTCTACCGCAGCGACGATGAATGCGTAGCCCTGCAGAACATCGGCGGCATAGGCAACATTACAATAATGCCAAGTCACTGCATGCTCTCTGAGCTTACGGCCTTTGATACAGGCCCGGGCAACATGGTCATAGACGCCCTGGTCTCACGCTATACCGACGGCGCACAGACCTACGATGACGGCGGCCGCATTGCTGCGTCGGGTAAGGTTTCCGAAGAGCTGCTGGCTTTCCTTATGAACGATCCCTACCTGGATCGCAGGCCGCCTAAGACAACCGGCCGGGAAGTCTACGGAAACGAATACGTAGACAAGCTGGCATCAAAAGCGAAAAGCCTTGGAATTTCAATGGAAGATACCATTGCCACCGCAACTCGCTTTACAGCGGAAACGATTGCCTGCGGAATAAAAAACTTTGCAGACGAAATGCCTGCAAAGTTAATTGTCAACGGAGGCGGAAGCCACAACCTTACAATGCTCAGGGATCTGGCCCAGCTTCTTCCCGAAACGGAAGTCCTGACCGGTCAGCAGCTGGGTCACGATCCGGACGCCAAGGAAGCTGTTGCCTTTGCCCTGCTGGCCAACGAATTCATTTTCGCACAGCCTAACAATGCTCCGGCAGCTACCGGCGCTCCGAGACCTGTGGTCATGGGAAAACTTTCGCTGTAAAATCCGCATATTACAGGGACTGCAGAATTGCAGGACCCTGTTTTTTTATTGCCTTGTTCAGCAAAACAGCTCCAATGGCGAAGGCTGCAAGCCAGACAGCCAGCTGAATGGGAACAGCTATATCAAACCCGAAGTTTCCGGCAAGGAAAGCTGCCAGAGCGGGAAGTGCCGCGAGGACCCAACCGCCGAAAATGCAGATGAGGGCGGACATGCTGCTTTTGACTGCGGAAGTCTCGTTCTGCCAGTCAAGGCGGGGCATCTTCAGATTGAGGAAGAGGCCAAGGCATGCCATGAAGTAAATGAAGGTCATGGCACCAGCACAAACCATTACCGCGGTCAGGACGTTAAAGCTGAATACATAAGCTCCGGCAATAATAAGAGGCAGAACCGGAATGCAGGTAAGGAGAAGATGCATTCTGATCTTTGCCGCAAGAAAGTCCTGATAGTCCACAGGCATGGATTTGATTATCCATAAGGTCTTTCCTTCAATGCTTATAGCAGGGGCGGTTATGTCGTTTAGGGTGGTAGTAAAGCAGATGACTGAGAGAAAAGCCACTGCAAGGAATCCTCCGGCAGACGTGGAAGCCAGGAGCCCCTGAAGTACCCCCAGAATGACGTCCTTCTTAATGAGAAGCATGACCGCCAGAGCGGGCATGGCAATAATGCCGAGGCCTGCATTGAGCATGTACGCGGGGCTGTTTACAAAGTGACGAAGCTCCTTGTGAAGAAGGGACTTCTTAAGGCTTTCAGCCTTAAGAGGAACAGCCTTGTATTCCTTCTTTACGGTCCCCTTGTTCGCCGTTGCGATCTTAATGAAATTCTTCGAAACGATCCAGTAAACCAGAGCCAGGGCAGCGGTGCATATTGCACAGTATTTTATGAGAGCAGCAGTATCTCCCGCACCGGCAAGGCCGAACTGATAGACCGGATATACCCAGGTCCTAATGGCAGACCCTATGCTTTCACCCGCGGCGATGATCTCTTGAAGAATGCTCTGGATCCTGAAATATACCGAGTAATATCCGCCCAGAAACACCAGAATGAATAAAACGGTAATGGCGCTCTTATTGGTCACCTTGCTCATGAGAAGGGCTACCAGCCAACCCAGAAGAGTGGAAAGAGCAAGGGCAAGAAAACTGGTAAAAAGTATGAGAAGAACTGCGGTCAAAGCAGCCTTTGCGCTGAAGCCCAGCCTTGTTCCGTAAATTACGAAAGAGGCGGCAATGGCTAAAAGTTCAAACAGGAAACCCATGAGCCAGACTGTGAGCATTCTTGTAAAAAGAATGGCCCAGGAAGGTACGGGCATGGACATCAGAAGGTCATTGTCATCAGCCTGGAACAGAGCAGAATAGCTCATGAAGGCGCTGCCTATGACGGCAGCTACAAGGCCTGTAAGCCCGGCAAGAGCGAAGTACAGCCAGGTCAGACCCGCGTCCACAAAGGCATCGCAGATGCCGGCGGAAAGGCCCATGAACATGACGAAAACTGAGGCGAAAAGAAAGAGGAACAGCAGGGCAAAGCCCAGACGTCCCAGCTTTCCCCGCTGCTTTCCCGATTTTCTGTCCTGTAATATTCCATTCAGGATGTAGAGCACCTGCTTTCGGAGAAGAGCCTTAAACATTACGCTCACTTCCCTCCCCTTCCAGCTCCAGGAAGACGTTTTCAAGAGACTCATCGCCCTTGACTTCTTCCATGGTACCGGACTTTATCAGCTTACCGTTTTTGATTATAGCCACCTTGTCGCAGAGTTTTTCGGCTACTTCGAGGACGTGGGTGCTGAAGAAAATGGCACCGCCGGAACTGCATATTTCGTGCATAATTTCTTTTAGCTGAAAAGCAGCTTTGGGATCCAGACCTACGAAGGGTTCGTCCATAATGACCAGCTTAGGGCTGTGAATGAGGGCGGCGATAATAGCCAGCTTCTGTTTCATGCCGTGGGAGTAGCCGGAAATACTCATGGCAAGACTGTCCTCAATACCGAAGATCTTGGCGTATTTTCCTATGAGCTCTGTTCTTTCCTTCGCACCTACACCGTAGATATCACCCACGAAATTCAAGTACTGAATGCCTGTCATATACTCGTAGAGATCGGGATTGTCCGGAATGTAAGCAATGATCTTCTTGCATTCCATAGGCTTGTCCTTAATGGACATACCGTCGATGTAAATTTCCCCTTCATCGAAATTGAGTATGCCCACTACTGACTTTATGGTAGTGGTTTTGCCTGCGCCGTTATGACCTATAAAGCCGTAAATTTCACCTGGTTTAATGTGAAGAGTAAGGTCGTCTACGGCCTTTTTATCTCCGTAAATTTTGCATAAATTATTAATTTTAAGCATAAAAGTCCCTATTCCTTCCCTTTTGCGGAATTGCTATTTAATGTCAAGTTCTATAGGCTCATCCAGCGCCTGTGACACGTATTTGCCGTCTTTTTTGCGCTGTTTTACGCACTCCGTAAGAAGATACTCGATCTGCCCGTTTACGGAGCGGAAATCGTCCTCCGCCCACGCGGCAATGGCATTGTAAAGCTTGGGAGACAATCTGAGGGGAACCTGTTTTTTTTCGTTTCTTTCTTCAGACATTTTTCACCTAATACAAGCTTCCGGAGTTGACAACGGGCTGGGCATCCTTGTTTCCGCAGAGGACCACAAGCAGGTTGGAGACCATGGCAGCCTTACGTTCTTCGTCCAGGTTGATGGTGCCCTTCTCATCCAGTCTTTCCAGAGCCATTTCAACCATGCCTACTGCGCCGTCGACTATCATCTTTCTTGCGTCGATAATGGCGCTTGCCTGCTGACGCTGGAGCATGACAGCTGCGATCTCGGGAGCGTAGGCAAGATAGGTGATGCGGGCTTCGATGATCTCAATACCGGCCTCTTCCACCTTACTCTGGATCTCGTCCTTAATGCGGCTTGCCACAAGCTCGGAGGAACCGCGGAGACTGCCCTCGTCTGCCACGCCGTCGCCGGTGGTATCAACGCCCTGAGCAACGTCGTAGGGGTAGATCTTGACAATGTTTCTCACGGCACTGTCGCACTGAAGGGAAAGGTATTCCTTGTAGTTGTCCACGTTGAAAACAGCCTTTACCGGATCGATAACGCGCCACATGACCGCAATGCCGATCTCAACGGGGTTGCCCAGACGGTCGTTGATCTTCTGGCGGCTGTTATTGAGGGTCATGATCTTAAGAGAGATCTTCTTGCTGACAACAGATGCGGCCTGAACGTTTCCGCCCTGGGCAGCAATGGCCTCGGCAAGATTTCCGCCCTTGACGTCTCCGCTCTGGCTCAGTTTAGTGGCTGCGGCGGGGTTGACTGCGACGCAGAAGGGATTAACAAAGTAGAAACCGTCTTCTTTAATGGTTCCGTAGTATTTTCCGAAAAGAGTCAGGACCAGAGCTTCCTGGGGCTTGATAGTCCGGAGACCGCAGAGAAGTATCCAGCCGAAAGCCAGCCAGAGAATGCAGAGGACGATGCCGAGAACGGCGATGCCGCCCAGTGCCCAGCGCAGGTTGATGAAGGTGATGAGCAGGATCACTGCTGCCACATAGCCGATAATGACTCCGAGGAGCACTCCCATGCCGTTTTTCTTGGTAATAACTCTTTCGTTCATATATTGAACCTCCTTTTGATATCATTATGATATCATATTGTTTTTATTCTGTCAACAATACCCCAAAAGTCTTGAATAATGCAAGATCTATGCAGTTTTTTTGACCCGAAAAGTTGATACTTTTTCTTTATATATTTACGCGCGCGCG
>JAKSSR010000055.1 GCA_024402995.1 Clostridia bacterium
TATCGGTCACAGCCTTAAGCTCATCGGCAGTCGAATAAGTATCGGTGCTTCCTTGCTTCTGCCATGGAGAGCGGATCGCAATAATGCCATCCGCGTTTTTGTACAGAATATCAGGCCTTATTCCCAGAGAAGTAAGAGCGCTGCATCCACGGAACATTTCTTCCGCGTACATCAGTCTGTCGGTTTTAAAGCCACTTACATCAAGAGAAGTGAGGCTACTGCAACCATCAAACAAACTACTCATGTTGTCAACGCTACTTGTATCAAAGCTGCTTAAATCCAGAGAAGTAAGACCGCTGCAATTGCAGAACATGCCTCCCATGTTGTTAACGCTTCTTGTATCAAAGCTGCTTAAATCCAGAGAAGTAAGACCGCTGCAATTATAGAACATACCTCCCATGCTCGTCACATTGCCGGTTTCAAACTTGCTTAAATCAATAGAAGTGAGACTACTGCAACCCAAGAACATACAAGCCATGCTGGTCATACTGCCTGTATCAAAGCTGCTCAAATTAAGAGAAGTAAGGCTGCTGCAATTTGTGAACATTCCGATCATGCTGGTAACGTTGCTGGTACTAAAGCCACTTACATCAAGAGAAGTGAGGCTCCTGCATCCCGAGAACATCCCGTCCATAGTCGTCACACTGCTTGTATCAAAGCTGCTTAAATTAAGAAAAGTAAGGCTGCTGCATCCATAGAACATATATCCCATGTTCGTAACGCTGCTTGTATCAAAGCTGCTTAAATCAAGAGAAGTAAGGCTGCTGCATACCGAGAACATATATCCCATGCTCGTAACACCGGTTGTGTTAAGAAGGCTTAAATCGGCGGAAGTCATATTCTTAAATCCGCTGAACAAAGCCTCTCCGCTGGAAACAGACGCGCCTGACTCCGCAACGACGGATTTCACCTGCAGCTTTTGATCAGCCGATAGATCGAATCTACTTTCGGACATAGCACCGGTAATGTGCAAAACACCGTCCGCATCCAGATTCCAGCCTGTGCCGCTTACAATGTCGGCTGCAAACGCGCTGGTAGGAAACAGGCTGCCGATCAGCAGGACACACAATAATGCGGCAACCCAACGTTTTATTTTCATTTCTGTATTATCTCCTTTTCTTTTCGCCCTCAATTGCCAATTTCAAAAGTATACCTGTCTTCCCATTGGCGCCTCAGCGTGATTTCCGCTGTGCCATTGGTGTTATCAAACAAAATCGACCATACACGACGCATTGTATCCGAATATGCGGATATTTGCAAGATGACGGGACGATTGTTTACAAATAGCAATGTGGGGTGGGTCATTTTGACCCACCCCACATCAAGCGGCAATAATTCGTATTAGATTATTAGAAATAGATGCTCTATGAGATCAGTGGGCCAAAATGACCCACTGATTTTCTTCTCATGTTTATTCATAGAGATGAAAAAGCCGTCACTTCCTGTTAGAAAGCAACGGCTTTTCTTCGTTATACGCCCGCAGCCGTCAGCTAACAGCAATAAGTCTGATTAGTTCCTTATCACTGTTAAGCCTTGAATACCAGGGGGTTTGAGTTCTGAAGGACACACTTATGTTCTGGGTCTTGCAGGATCAGATACAAAATACCGTCAGTGCGGTTTGCCTTTGAAAAAAACGCAAGAATTCCGGACTTATTTAGCCTGTTTAATAGAAAGGCTTATCCTGTGCTTCTTCTCGTCAACATCAAGGACTGCAACCTTTACAATGTCTCCGACGGCGAGAACTTCGCTGGGATGCTTGATAAAGCGGCTGCATATCTGAGAAATGTGAACAAGCCCGTCCTGATGGACGCCAATGTCTACGAAAGCGCCGAAGTCAATAACATTGCGTACTGTTCCCTGAAGGACCATACCGGGCTTCAGATCACTGATATCGAGAACGTCCTGACGCAGCACCACAGGGGGAAGCTCTTCACGGGGATCCCTTCCGGGCTTGATAAGTTCATTGGCAATGTCTGTAAGGGTCGGAACACCGATACCGCAGGCCTCTGCAATTTTGGCGCGTCCGAGTTTATCCAGACGGTCATTGATGCCTGATAGCCTGCGTTCTTTTACATCGTCCATGGAGTATCCGCAAAGAGTAAGCATTTTTTCGGCAGCCTCATAGCTTTCGGGGTGGACTGCAGTATTATCAAGGACCAGTTTGCTTTCCGGAACACGAAGAAAACCCGCGCACTGTTCATAAGCCTTGGGACCGAGCTTTGGGACCTTCAGAATCTCTCTGCGATTTTTGAAGGCGCCGTTTTCTTCACGATAAGCAACTATGTTCTTTGCGGTGGTCTTGGTCAGCCCTGAAACACGAAGGAGCAGAGATGGGGAAGCTGTATTGATATCAACGCCGACTGCATTCACGCAGTCCTCGACTACACCGCTAAGAGTTTCTTCAAGCTTGGCCTGAGGCATGTCATGCTGATACTGGCCTACACCTATGGCCATGGGATCGATCTTGACAAGCTCTGCAAGTGGATCCTGAAGGCGGCGGGCAATGGAAACAGCAGAACGAAGATTTACATCATATTCGGGGAATTCTTCTGCCGCAAGTTTCGACGCAGAATATACAGAAGCTCCGGCCTCGTTGACAATGGCATAGGATTGACCGCCCTTAAGCAGGTGAAGCATTTCAGCAGTCATTGCCTCAGTTTCCCTTGAAGCGGTGCCGTTGCCAATGGCAATATGGACGACTTTATGCTTTTGGATAAGAGCAGCAAGAGTACGGATGGCGTCCTGTTTCTTTGCGGCGGAAAAAGTCGGGAAAACCACCGCAGTATCAAGAACTTTTCCGGTCCCGTCAATGACAGCGACCTTGCAGCCATGAGCATAACCAGGGTCCAGCCCCATGGTGACCGCACCCTTTACAGGAGGCTGCATGAGGAGAGGCTTAAGATTGATGGCAAAGTTACGGATGGCTCCGTCGCAGGCAGAGTCGGTAAGATTTGAACGTACTTCACGTTCGAGCGAAGGCCAGATAAGACGGTCGTAGGCATCGTCAGAAGCAGCTGCAAGGATATGCTCTGAGGGAGATGTGCGGACAATAATGCGCTTTTTCAGCATTTCTTTGCTCTTTTCATGATCCAGCTCGACTGAGACCTTAAGAAAGCCCTCCTTCTCGCCTCTGTTTACGGCAAGAGTCTGGTGGCCCTGCATTTTGGAAAGAGACTGCCTGAACTCATAGTAGGTTCTGTAAACTGAGTCCTCTTCCTTAGCGGCGCAGGCAGTTACTACAGCATGGCCGTTTACATAGTCGCGGAGAACAGAGCGGTTTTCGGCATCGTCAGAAATGCTTTCCGCAATAATGTCAGATGCCCCCGCAAGGGCATCCTCAATGGTTTCAACGCCTTTTTCTGAATCAACGTATTCTGCTGCCAGTTCTTCAGGGGCCTGCTTGCCCTGAAAAAGAAGCTTTATCGCCAGGGGTTCAAGGCCCTTCTCTTTGGCAATAGTCGCTCTGGTCCTGCGCTTTTGTTTATAAGGACGGTAAAGGTCTTCGAGTGCGGCAAGTGTTTCAGCCGCATCAATGGAAGCGGCAAGCTCCTCCGTCAGTTTTCCCTGTTCTTCAATGGAGTTCCTGATGACCTGTTTTCTTTCTTCAAGAGAACGAAGATAACTGAGACGGTCAAAAAGTTCTCTCAGCTTGGTATCATCCATGGAGCCGTGAAGCTCTTTGCGGTATCTTGCAATAAAAGGAATTGTATTACCCTCGTCAAGCATTGAAACTACATTGTTTACATAATCAAGTCTGACGTTAAGTTCTTTAGCTATTGTTTCATTGATGTTCATTTTGTTTTTCCTTGAGTTCTGTTTCTAAGGATGCCGTACATAGTCAGAATTCTGATATATGGACTGATTCAAAAGAATGCTGTATATGTCAGCGGCTTTGGTGTCAATGTCCAGAAGAAGACGCTGCGGAGCGCCGGCTTCAAGATTCTTTCCTATGTTGGTAATAACGGGAATAGAAGCGCTCTTGCGTTTCTCTTTAAGAAGAGCGGAACCGGCCCGGCTGAAAGCAAGCACCCTTGCATAAGCAAGACATGCTTCATCAGCTTGAAGAACTGTTTCCCTGCTGATGCCCAAAATCAGCTGAGTAACAAGCCTTGAAAGGCCTGCGTAAGCGTAACGTTTTGCTTTTGCCGATAAAATCAGTTCGTCCAGAGATGAGGCCTTGAGCACTGCTTCCTTCAGGCGGTATTCAATGCCCCCGTAAGCTGCGGGCAAAGCACTTATTTCTTCAGGACATTTATCTAATAAAGCCCAGCGTATAAGATCGAACCAGCGCGCCTCAGCCTCCTTGATGCAAAGACAGCTTGATCGAAGGATATCAAGGGCTTCAGAAGGCATAAAACCGTCGATTTCAGCGCTTTTTCCGGATTCACTGAGCATTTTCCTTATAAAGGACGCAGAAGCGCTGTTTTGAACGATTTTTCCGCTGTCATGACCGGCTCCGACGCGGAGAACGGTATATTCCTGCAGCCCTGCGTTCTGGGCCGCATTCTGCTTTATGTACTCAAGAGCCAGAATATCGTTGGGGCGGTTCTTTATGTCCATAGGAGTCAATTCTCCGTCGTGGAGTTTGGCCTCAAGCTCAATAAGGCTTCCGCTTTCACTTCCGAAGGCAATGATATCCAATCCGAGGCCCTTCATTATGCGTACGGCGCCTTTGGCAAACTGAGACGCGCCGCTGACCGCATAGACGGCCGGAAGCTCAACTACAAGATCGGCCCCGCAGGCGACTGCCATTGCAGCTCTGTCCCACTTGGATAGTACAGCCGGTCCGCCTCTTTGGACAAAATCACCGCTCATAATACAAACAACAGCGTCAGGGGAATGCTGCGCCCTGACACTGTCGATCAAATACTTATGGCCGTTATGAAACGGATTGAATTCCGAAACTATACCTGCAGTTTTCAAATTTACTCAGCCTTTTCCATCTGGGTCTTGTAGATCTGTTCCTTGACTTCGCCTCTGCTTGCGTCAATGTTGGCATTGATCTTTTCGAAGGTGCCCTGAAGTTCATCGTACATATCGGTAAAATAAACTCCGTAGAGCTGGTCGATCTTTTCCTGAAGGTTGTAAAGCATACTGTCGGTGTAATCGAGAATGCTCATCTTCATCACCTGAGAGTTCTCTCTTGCTATGCGGAGGATCTCATCAGCTCTCTGCTTTGCCTTGATAGTGATCTCATCCTGCTCAACCATCTGTTCGGCTTTCTGACGGGCCTCTTCAAGGATGCTTTCGTATTCGGCCTTTGCTTCGTCCAGAATTCTGGTTCTTTCATTCTTTATCCATTGGGCCTGCTGAATTTCATCAGGCAGTTCAAGTCTGATTTCCTTAACGATCTCAGTGATTTCGTTGGGATCGACCATGACCTTTCTTACAACGGGGACTGAGGATGCGACCTCAATAATCTCATCAAGTTCATCGAGTAATTCCAATACTTTCATATTTAACCCCCTATTTGTTAAACTTTTCGTTCATAAACTTTAATGTATCGGGATGTACCATTTTGCTGACGTCACCGCCCAGGCTGTAAACCTGGCGCACCTGATTGGAGCTTATGTGACTGTACTGCGGGCTGGTGAACATGACCAGGGTCTCCGCATTTTCATACATATCGGCAAACATCTGCTGTACAGGCATTTCATAATCGAGATCTGTTCCGCTGCGAAGGCTTCTCAGATCAACGGTAATTCCGTGGGCATTGACATAATCGGAGCGCAGTCCGTCTATACGTTCAACGGAAACATTGGGAAGATCCGCCACCAGCTGACGCAGCATGGCTTCTCTTTCTTCAACGGAAAACATGTTCTTCTTGGCAAGATTGACGGTCACCGCCACAACGACTTCATCAAAAGTCTTTGAAGCCCTGCGGATAATATCCAGATGACCGAGATGGACGGGATCGAAGGAGCCTGCGAATAAAGCCTTACTCATTTTCTGCCTCCTCAATCTCTTTTGCGGTCTTTTCAAATATGCTTACCGCAATTGCGCCGTAACGGCGTTCCTTGATAAGCCTGAACCCGGGAATATCCTCAGGAAGCTTGTCTTTGTATGCGTGCTCACAGACGGCGACGCCTCCCACTCTCAGGTTACCCGCAGCATCAATGGCTTTAAGGGCAACGGGGATAAAACCGTCGGCATAGGGCGGATCAAGGAAGAAAATGTCCACTTCCTGATTGATGCGCCTTATATTATTTCTGAAATCTCCGCAGATAAGGACTGCTCTTTCCTCTGCTCCGCAGATTTTTATATTTTCTTTAACGAGAGCAAGACTCTGGCGTGAGGCGTCGGTGAAGTACACCCTTTCTGCGCCTCTGCTTATGGCTTCAAGTCCCATGTTACCGGAACCGGCAAAGAGATCCACAGCTGTAAAATCGTGTTCCATATAAGGAATCAGCATACTGAAGATGGCTTCCTTTACCTTGTCGCTGGTAGGACGGACGTCATTTGAAGCCGGAGACTTGAGTCTGCGTCCTCTGAGTTCTCCTGCAATTATTCTCATCAGATACCTCCAACGATAAATTTTAACATATATTTGCCCTTATTTACAATACAAGGCTTTGTGAATTGACAAATTTTTCGTTTATCCTGGAAGCAAGAGCTTTATTCTCGGGATTTTCAAGGAGAGGATCGTTTTTTATAACTGAAGCAGCAGCATTTCCGGCCTTTTCAGCGACTTTCATGTGCTTAGCCGGGTCAGCCAGTCTCAGCTGTGGAAGACCGTGCTGACGGAAGCCGAAAAGCTCACCGGGGCCTCGGATTTCAAGGTCTTTTTCGGCAATATAGAAGCCGTCGCTGCTTTCGCAGAGAATGTCTGCTCTTTGTGCAGCCACCTCGCTCTTCTCTCCAAGGGCCAGCAGGCAGTAGGACTGAGCGCTGCCGCGTCCGACCCTGCCCCTCAGCTGGTGCATCTGGGCAAGCCCGAAACGCTCGGAGTTTTCAATGAGCATGACACTGGCATTGGGCACGTTTATACCGACTTCAATGACAACGGTTGAGATAAGAACACTGACCTCTCCGTTGTAGAACGCAGTCATTACTCTGTCTTTTTCGTTCTGTTTCATGGCTCCGTGGAGAAGAGCACAGCTCACGTTAGGGTGCTTTTTCGTAAAATCTTCATAAAGGCCTTCTGCCGAATAGCCTTCTATTTCTTCTGAATCTTCAATGAACGGTGCTACCACGTAGGCCTGATGACCGGCCTTGACTTCATCAAGAAGCAATTTATATGCCTGATGTCTTGAAGAGGAGTCATATTGCTTTGTTACTATGGGTCTGCGTCCCGGAGGAAGTTCATCGATCATTGAGACGTCCAGGTCTCCGTAAAGGACTACGGCCAAAGTTCTCGGAATGGGCGTTGCGGTCATGACCATGACATCAGGATTATCTCCCTTTCCTGTGAGCATCTTGCGTTGGTTGACGCCGAAACGGTGCTGTTCGTCAGTTATGACCAGCCCCAGGCGGGCAAACTCCACAGCCTCGGAAATAACCGCATGGGTGCCAACGGCAATATCGGCGCTGCCATCCGCAAGAGCGGCCAGAGCTGCCTTTTTTTCCTTTGCTCCCATGGAACCGGTAAGAAGAACTGTTTTTATGCCAAGCTTTTCAAAGTCTGCGTTAAGGGTCTCGTAATGCTGAGCAGCCAGTATTTCCGTAGGAGCCATAAATGCACCCTGAAAGCCGGCGGATACAGCCTGACAAAGAGCAGCCTGTGCAATGGCCGTCTTACCGGAGCCAACGTCGCCCTGAACAAGACGGTTCATAGCATGGTCGGACTCCATATCGGCCAGTACCTCTTTCCAGACCTTTGCCTGAGCACCTGTAAAAGAATACGGCAGGGATTCAATAAATCTCTGGCCGCCATTACCTCTCAGGCTGTTGCCTGCCCTTCCCTGACCGAAGCGGTCCTTAGACAGCATGAGAGCCATGCGAAGATCGAAGAACTCCTCGAAGATAGCCCTGTACCTGGCAAAGCCGTAGGAGTTGTCATCTTTGGGAAAATGAAGGTTTTCATATGCGTAGGCAAGGCCGCAGAGGTTTTCATCTTTAATGACCTGAGCGGGGAGAGTTTCTTCAGCAGCTGCGGCCAGTTCAACGGCCATGGCTGCGTACTTGCGCATTTCCTTCTGGCTGACGCCCTTGGTAACTCTGTAGAGAGGCACTATACCCGTTTCTTCTTCGCCTGCGGGAGTAAAGGACGGATGAAGCATTATCTTCTTGCCATTCTCTTCTTTGACCTGACCGTAAAAACAATACTCTCCTCCGGCCTGAAACTGAGACATGAGAAAGCCAGCATTGAAGAAGAGCACCTCCATGCGTCCCGTGCTGTCTTCCGCCATAAGCCTGAGAGTTCTCTTCATGCCAAAACCGTGGCCCAGAAACTTGCTCAGGACCTTGGCCTTGACCATGACCTTCATTCCTGCAGGAACATCGCCAAACTGGCAGATAGTTCTCCGGTTGCGGTAGTCTTCATATCCTCTGGGATAATAGTCAAGAAAATCGCCAACGGTCTCTATGCCAAGACGCTGAAGAGCTTCTGCTTTTTTAGGCCCCACACCCTTCAGGTAACTGACAGGTGATCCTAATTCAATTGTTGTCTCTTTATTCTTCACTGTCATCGCTTTCGTCGTCGGCATTGACGTAATTAGAGTAATAATCCAGGGTTATATCGCGTTTTACGGTATTCTTGGTACCGGCCACGGCAACAACGTTCAAAACAATGTTGTCTATAGTCAGTTCAAGGCAGTCGGTAATGTTGTCCCCAATGAATTTGATTATGTCTTCAAGAGTGGTCCTTATGGGTGTACCGACTCTGACAACGCAGCTTACCCGTACAAAAACGCCTTTATCGCTGTATGACAGTTCCTTTCCGGCTGAAGTAAATCTGGAAGAAACCCAGCACTGCCCCTTGCACCGTGCAAAGGC
Organism: Clostridia bacterium; assembly: GCA_024402995.1. GTDB lineage: Bacteria > Bacillota > Clostridia > Peptostreptococcales > Anaerovoracaceae > JAKSSR01. The sequence continues at coordinate 8,935 of JAKSSR010000055.1, forward strand.
ACTGCGTATAATATCTTCAAGAGCATTTTTATTGTATGAAATTACCCCCATGTCATTGGGAATTCTGGTCAACATAGCTGTAAAATACCTGCTTTCGTTATTTCTGAAGATATTTTAGCATAAATCACGAAATATTGAAAAAAAAACTTGCAAAATAACAATTGCTTGTGGTATAATCTCCGCTGTGTGAAAACAAAACCGCTTCCAAGAGAGGCGTTAAAGTTTGAAATTTCAACCCTCTCGGGTTATGAAGGAGGTGCAACATGTCTAAGAAGTGTGATATTTGCGGTAAGGGTCAGGTTTCCGGAAACAACGTTTCCCACTCCAATCGCCATACCAGAAGAAAGTGGAATGCCAATATCCAGACCGTTAAGGTTGAAGAAAACGGCACTGTTTCCAGAAAGAACGTATGCACAAGATGCATCAGATCCGGAAAAGTTACCAGAGCAATGTAATAACCACTAAAAAAACCGCAGCAAACGCTGCGGTCTTTTTTTATTCAAATTTGATTTCCTGCTTGTTGACGTCCACTACTGCCCTTCTTCCGAAAGGAACAATGCATCTGGGCAAAGCATGCCCCACGTTCAGATTGGTCACTACCGGAAGCTCCGGATCGTCTATGACCTTCTTCAGCAAGCTTTTATATTCTTCAAAATACATCTCGTTCATAGGCTTTCCTATGAGAACTCCGTTTACGGCGCTGAATACCCCGGCTTCCTTAAAGAAGTTAAGTGCCCTTTCATATTTTTCAGGCGGCATGGTCTCCTCGCTGCTTTCCAGAAGGAGGATCTTTCCCTTCCAATCTTCCGCCGATGGGAATATGGAGTACTTCCCGCAAACCTCAACAGTATCCTCGAATCTGCCATTGTCGAAAACGTCATAAAGAGAATCTATGCATCCACCCAGGATCTCACCTGAGAATACAGGGCCTCCCTGGAGGAGCTCAAAGCCTCTGTTCTCATGTGCGGGTAGTCCAGTACCTACAGCCTGCGGGCTGAAGTCCTCTCTGGATTCATACCAGATGGGACTGGGAGTGATCTTCGCAATTGTTCCGGTCTTGAGCAGTTCTTCAAAATACTGTCTTGTATAAGGCAGCATTTCCTTGTCCAGCTCGCATACGTCAGACAGAAATGCCTGACCATAGAAGGTCTTAAGCCCCACTTTGTGAAGCATAAGGTGATTGAAGGTGCTGTCGGAATAACCGAGAAAAACTTTATCTGTAACTGCCTTTTCAAGCTGACCTTCGTCAAAGAGGTAAGGCAAAAGACGGTAGGTATCCTCACCGCCTATGGCGCAAAGTATCATGTCGATCTCAGGATCGGCAAAGGCCGCCAGCAGATCCTCTGCCCTCTTTTCCGGATGCTTGGAGCAGTACTCCCTGCCCTTTAAAGCATTGGGCATGAATTTGACCTTAAGCCCGTAATCTTCCAGACGCTTAAGTCCGATTTTCACCTCATGACTGACAAAGTCCTCACCTAATGTTCCGGCGGAAAGGCTGACTATGCCTATTGTTTTGATCATCCTGTGTACGTACATTCTGGAAGTCTTTTCTTCTCCGTCACCCAGAGCCATGCAGAGAAACTTCCAACCGTAGCGTTCATAGAACGAATCGTGGTTCGTAAGAAGGTAAAGGGTATTGATGCCATGGGAAGACATATCCTCGCAGACAGTATTCAGAAGAGACCCCGCTATGCCCTGATTTCTGTATTTTTCTTCTGTGTAAACTGCGCAGACATTGGGAGTAAGGTCCATACGGTCATGAAAATCGTTTTCAATGACGCCCAGACCTCCGGCAATCTTTTTTCCGTCAAGACACAGGTACCACTGAGGGACCACAGAGCTGAATGACTCTTCCATGCTCTCAACGTAAAGCTCTTTGGCTATACCCCATTTGGAATGGAACCACTCCGCCGCTTCTCCGATAAGTTCTTTATGTTCTGAAATTTTGATAATTCTGTAGTCTGCCATAGTTTTTCAAACCTTATTTTTGTGCTGGCATTATAATTCTTTTCCCGAATATCTGTTTATTGAATTTCCTGATCTTATTATGGGCTGCTTTACGAACTAACTCAAGTGCCGGAAGTATCTCTTCTGCAATTTCAGCATTCTCTTTACCTTCATGCCTGTCATCCTGCGAACGCACCAAAGCCTCATAATACAAATCTATATCTTGTGCTATATTACTTCAAGTAAAACTTACTTACCCGCATAATAAAAAACGGACTTTCATGAGTAATTGTCTAATCTCAAAAAAGTCCGTAAATACACTTCTTTTGTCTCTCTATTATTCTCTTCTTGACATCAAATGAACTGTCAAATGTTAATAAACCTGAATGTTGCAGGAGAATGCATTCTCAACAGAACCAGATTCAGATGCAGCCACATATACCGTATGTCCGGTCGTCTTGTAAACGCACTGAATGATATTGATCGCCGCCCCGGAGTCAAGATCAAACGCCGTAAGTGGTTCCGTAGTGAATTCGCTCTCGTAAATGGTGCCGTCCTTTGCCGCTTTTCTGCAGTTGCCGGCAAGCGCGTTGCCCCACCCCTCAAAGGATTCAAAAGAAGTGTCCACACATAATACGGGAACTATATACTGTGTGGGAGTTTCAAGCACTTCTCCGAGAGAAGTTCCGACGGACGTCTTAATATCGTCAGCTGTCAGCCTACAGAGATCGAGAACGGAATCTTCCTTGGATGAATTGTTCTGACCATCGTCAGAAGAAGACTTCCAACTTGCCATTGAGCGATTAAACTAAAGTTTATTTCTTTAAAAGTTTTTGATATTTTCTATCACCCACGAAATCATATATTACGGCAGGCAATGCAATTACAATCATTACAATCACAAATGGCACCTTATTTGAAATGTCCATATTGTGAACAACAAGCCAAAAGACAAACATTGGAATTCCCAATAACAGCCAGCCAATGCCTTTATATTGTTTGTATTCTTTTTCAAAATCAGAGTCTTTATATTTTTCAGGAATGTTTTGTATTCCAAGTACGCCAAGCATCCCATAGATAATCCAAAATACACTTAAGCATAATACGACTGTCATAAATTACCCCCGCAATAAATTCAAATTTTGTTATCGTTCACTAAATCGGAATTATTATTTTTTCTTAATCGGATGCCTAACAACCGTCTTCCATTTTTCAGGAACTACTTTTCTCGCATCCGAAAGATAAATCTCA
>JAKSSR010000056.1 GCA_024402995.1 Clostridia bacterium
TCTCATTTTTCTTAAAATGGCAGTCCGGTAAAAGACTGCCGTGCAATAATAAATTCAAATTTCCTATTCAATCCGCTTTTGGAATCTGGACATTCCATCATGGCTTTCATCACTCATTTCAGGATCATGTGGATTACGGTGGTGCTCGTTGAAAAATTCAACTCTATGAAATCCGCAGCGGTTCACATAAAAATGAATATTCCTCTTTTCAAAATATGGAGTGCAGGTTTCCCAGACTTTAACCTTTGGAAACATTTTCTCAACTTCGCACCAAGCAGCATAGCCTATGCCTTTACTATGAGTCTTTGGTGAAACAAACAAGATGTCAAGATCACCTTTTTCATCTTCAATTCTAGGCACAAGGCCTCCGACAACTTTGCCATCGAAGGTAATCCTGAATGCTTGTCCTCCCTGAATGGATTCTTCTATCGTTGCACGAGAAATTATTTCTCCATCTTCTTCAAAATGGTCATCTCGAAGCCCAAATTCTTCCATTGCACCATAACGGAAGGCTTCTTGATTATCTAGAATAAATTGATTCTTATCATGCTCCTTGAGAGGAACAAGCTTAACATTAATCATAAGTGAATTTCCTTTTTTCGAATTAGAAAAAAAATTCAGATTTATCTCGCAAGTCCTAACACTTCGTAGTATTCATCACTATATTGAATGCCACTATATCTTAACGGCCTAATCAGCCAGAAGCTTCTAATTATTTATTATAACAATTCTCCCCATGAAAATGGGATGATTTATGGGATAAAAATACAAGTACACGCCTCAAACGCAGTAATTGCAAGGGCTCCCAAAATAAGGATTCCCAGCGCCTTCACCACAAAACAAAAATCGGTCTATTGGACCGATTTTTTGTTTTCTCGATAAACGGAGAGAGATTATATCCCATCGGTCAGATTTTGCAATTTCAATCGGTCAAATCTACTGTGCCCCGCAGTTCCTTCTCAAAAGGGGTTTGCCGAAAGAATGAACAACATTGAAACGCTTTTGAAACACAGAAGACAGTATAATAACCGCATATTATATTTACATTATGAAAGGAGTATTGCCATGCCGAAATATCCTAATACACTCTTTGAGGAGAACCCAAAGTGGGGTGTCACCCCGGGAGCACATGTTGCCCATATCATTGATCCGTCACGCGATACCACGTATACCGAGATTCCTATCGGCGATCAGGCTGGTGATCGCTATGCCGCTGCCAAAACTGACGCAGAGGTAAGAAAAGTCACCCAGGCGGAGGTATACACCAATTCAGGAGACAACGCCACAGCAAAGGCTTTCCTGAAGCTGGCCGAACAGGCAAACAATTATTACAAGGCAGAGGACTGCCCCGACGAATACAAAGAAGTACTCCTGTCCGTAAAGAAATACCTTACTGCCGGCGGCCGCCGTGAACAGCAGGATGCGCTGAAGGAGTACAAAGCAAAGGCTCTTAAGCTTTACAGAAGTGCCAGAGAGGAGAACGCCAGACATGACGACGGGATCACTTCCATTTCCACGGGAAAATACCGTCAGAATGAGCGTATATGCAGCGAGCTTGACGAGTTGACCCGCAGTATCATGACTGTCACAGCAGGTACCCTGTCCGTACCCGAGAATTACTCCTACAACAAAAAAGAAATAAAGGAACCGGGCAACACTCTCATCGGTAAGTTCGGCATCTGGACGTCCACCGAGGACGAGCTGTTCGGCCACATGCCCAGCCCCAATGACATCAAGCAGGGCTACGGCATCCATGACTGCTACGTGCTGTCGGCCCTGACCAAAATTGCCGAAACAAATCCGGAAAAGATCAAAGACTGCATGAAGGATAACGGCGACGGAACCGTCACAGTCCGTTTCTTCGATTACCTGAATCCCTCCGATGAGGTAAAGAGTCCCGTTTACGTTACGGTAAACAAGACAGTCAACCGTCTTGCAGGCAAGGCCAATGTATACGCATCCTCTTCACTCTGGGTCCAGATGATAGAAAAAGCATATATCAAATTCTGCAATGAACGCAGAGGAGCCGAAAACAGCTTCAATTCCATCGACTTCGGCGGCACTGACGATTTCATGAATGCCTTTGACAAGGACACCAATTACACAGGTTTCGCCTTTGCCTTCGGCTTCGGTTATACCAGATCCGGCGATCTCTATAATTATGATAAGAAAGGTAACCCTGTCAGCGGAAACGACAGAGAGTATCTGCCCCATGAAAAAGAACTCTATGATTTCCTTAAGCGCAGAGTCAACGACTGCAAGGAAGTAATGACCGTCGGCAACAGCGGACAAGTCAAAAACAATGCAAACTTCTCCCTGGATCACGGCATCCGCGTACGCCACGCCTATACCGTAAACGGTGTATTCGAAAGCAACGGGAAAAAGTACGTCCAGCTGAGGGACCCCTATGCCCTTTTCCGCAGCAAATACGATGAGAACGGGAATCTGGTCAAGGACAGCGCCGCTCTGGCAGGCACCTTCAAGGCAGGTCTGAGCAATATGGGCACCTTCAACATGGAGCTGAAGGATTTCCAGCGCAATTTCGACAACTTCGTCGGTATGTCCATGGGCGCCTTCAACGAATTTGACGCCATGCGCCAGAAATGGATAAACTACGACGATCCCCAGAATGCCCTGCAGAATCAGGTAAATAAGGCCAACCCCGAACCGGTCGCCAACGATCTTAATGATTTTGAAGTTGTAGATGACGTCATGCCCCAGCCCGCAGAAAAGCAGGGAGCAATATACGACAAGCTCCGCGAACCAGGCGGATTTGACGAAGTTTCAGAGGTCATCAGCTACCTGAAAAACGACCTGGATACCACCGCCATGTTCTTCTCTTATAAGAATACCCGTCCTTTTGAAAACATGCGTGACAAACTCAACGATGTGTTCGATATGGTCAGCAAGGAAATGACCAAAGAAAACCACAGCGGGAAAGATCTTGAACGCATCGGAGACAGCCTCACAGAACTGTCCGGTCTTGCTCAGTCATATGCGGACGCAAAATACAAGTCCATTATGGATATCGTAGCCAAAGGCAAGGAGCCTTCCTTGAGAGCTATCCACCGTATGGCCGCTGCAGTAACTCTCATAGGTGTCGGCAAGGGTGAAATGCAGATCGCGAAAACAGAAGCAGGCTTCGCCGAAAGCATGGCTACGGTCAAGAACGATATTACCGAAAAGATCGAAATGATCCGTCATCAGCCCTCCTCCGAAGAAAACCAGAAGCGTCTTTCAACTCTGACCAAGGCAGAGGAGGTCATCGGCGTCTACATGGAAAAGCATCCCGAGATCAAGGAACAGACCGTCAGACTTCAGCAGCCCCAGAAGGCAGCCGAAAACAGCCGCAAAGCTCCGGAAAAGGTCGGAGAAGTGGATGATTTCGAGGTCATGGCATAGGGATCTTTCCCAGCCGCAAAAGCAAAAAAACAAAAGAAAGCATACATTTAAGGCCCACAGCATTCCGCTGAGGGCCTTTTATTTGGATTTTATGCATTTTTAATGCGAATATTATAAACTTATGCATAAAAGCTTTAAATTTTTTAATATTTCATCATATTTTCTCTTGACTTATACATTAAATGCGTGTAACTTATTGTCATACGTTTTACTTGTTAACAATTTTCAAAGAAAAAGGAGATATACAATGGAAAAGAAAGACATCAAGAAGGTCGTACTCGCATACTCAGGAGGACTTGACACCTCCATCATCATTCCCTGGCTCAAGGAAAACTACAATGATCCCGAGATCATCGCAGTTGCCGGCAACGTAGGTCAGGCAGACGAGCTGGAAGGCCTTGAGGAAAAGGCTATCAAGACAGGAGCAAGCAAGCTCATCGTTGCAGATCTTGTTGACGAAATGGTAGAAGACATCATCATTCCCTCTCTCAAGATGGACGCCAAGTATGAAACTTACCTCCTGGGCACTGCTTTCGCGCGCCCCGTCATAGGCAAGAAGCTGGCAGAGATCGCCGTCGCAGAAGGCGCCGACGCCATCGTTCACGGATGCACGGGAAAAGGCAACGACCAGGTCCGTTTCGAGCTGGCTATCAAGCGCTTCGCTCCTGACATGAAGGTCATCGCTCCCTGGAGAGAATGGAGCATCAAGAGCAGAGATGAAGAGATCGACTACGCCGAAGCTCACAACGTTCCCCTCAAGATCTCCCGTGAGACCAACTACTCCAAGGACAAAAACATCTGGCATCTGTCCCACGAAGGTCTGGACCTTGAAGATCCCGCCAACGAACCCCAGTACGAAAAGCCCGGTTTCCTGGAAATGGGCGTAAGCCCCATTCAGGCTCCCGACACTCCCACCTACATCACTCTGGACTTCGAAGCAGGCGCTCCCGTTGCATTCAACGGCGAAAAGATGAAGGCTTCCAAGATCATCGAAAAGCTCAATGAAGTAGGCGGAGCAAACGGTATCGGCATCATCGACATCGTTGAGAACCGTCTCGTCGGCATGAAGGACCGCGGCGTCTATGAGACCCCGGGCGGCACCATCCTCTACTTTGCACACGAACTCCTCGAGCAGATCACTGTAGACAAGGAAACCCTCCACGTAAAGCAGAAGCTGGCTATCGACTACGCAGACATGATCTACAACGGAAAGTGGTACACCCCGCTCCAGGAAGCACTCACCGCTTTCGCAAACGAATCCAACAAGTATGTTACCGGCACAGTTAAGATCAAGCTCTATAAGGGCAACATGATCCCCGCAGGCATCACTTCTCCCTACTCCCTCTATTCTGAATCTCTGGCAAGCTTCGGCGAATCCGATTACGACCAGAAGGACAGCAAGGGCTTCATCACCCTCTGGGGTCTGCCCACCAAGGTCCAGGCTTACAGAGAGCAGGGCAAACTGTAATTCACAGAGGAAACACTCATGAGCAAAATGTGGGCCGGAAGAACTTCCGGCGTTACCGACAAGCTGGCTGACGATTTCAATTCTTCCATCAGTTTCGACTGCAGAATGTATCGTCAGGATATTCAGGGCAGTCAGGCCCATGCCGCAATGCTGGCAAAGTGCGGCATCATCTCCGAAGAAGACGCCAAGGCACTCCGTCAGGGCCTCCAGAAGATTCTGGAGGATCTTGACAGCGGCGCTCTGGAATTCGACTGGGAATGCGAAGACATCCACATGTTTGTGGAACAGGTCCTGACTGAGAGGCTCGGCGACGTGGGCAAAAAACTCCACACCGCAAGAAGCCGCAACGACCAGGTCGCCCTGGACCTTCGTATGTACCTGCGCGACGAACTGAAAGAGATCAAAACCTTCAACCATGAACTGCTGCAGGCAATATGCGAACAGGCTGAAGCCTGCAAGGAATTCATCATGCCGGGTTACACCCACCTGCAGAGAGCCCAGCCTATCCTTTTCAGCCACCAGCTTCTGGCTTATGCCATGATGCTCATGAGAGATATGGAAAGGCTTGAAGATGCGGCAAAGCGCATGAACATCTCCCCCATCGGAAGCTGCGCCCTGGCCGGTACCACTTACAATACCGACAGAGCCTACGAAGCAGAGCTCCTCGGTTTCGACAGCGTCTGCCTCAACAGCATAGACGGCGTCTCCGACCGCGATTTCTGCCTTGAGATCATGAGCGCCCTTTCCATTGAGATGATGCACCTCTCAAGACTTTCCGAGGAACTGATACTCTGGTCCTCCTGGGAATTCCGCTTCATACGCCTGGACGACGCCTACACCACAGGCTCCTCCATCATGCCGCAGAAGAAGAACTCCGACATGGCAGAGCTGGTCCGCGGCAAGACAGGCAGAGTCTACGGCAATCTCATGGCCCTGCTCACCAGTCTCAAGGGGCTTCCCCTGGCCTACAACAAGGACATGCAGGAAGACAAGGAAGGCGTCTTCGACACCATTGACAACGCAAAGATGTGCATACGCATAATGGCCCCCATGATCGCCACCATGAAGGTCTTCCCCGACAATATGCTTAAAGCAGCCAAGGAGGGCTTTATCAACGCCACAGATCTGGCCGACTACCTGACTAAGAAGGGAGAGCCCTTCCGCTCTGCCTACAAGATTTCAGGAAGCCTGGTGGCCAAGTGCATTGCAGAGGGCAAGGTCCTCGAAGACCTTACTCTTGAAGAATACAAAGAAGCGTCCCCCATCTTCGAAGAAGACGTCTACGAAGAGATCAGTCTGAAGACCTGCGTTGAAAAGCGCATTTCAGAAGGCGGCACAGGCCCCGCGTCGGTTGCGGCGCAAATCAGCTACATCAAAGAATATTTGAAATAAATAAGAAAACGCGTAATACTTGTATTACGCGTTTGATTGCAGGAGGAACAATGTTCTCACTTAAAGGAAGAGATTTTCTCACGCTGAAGGATTTTACTCCCGGTGAGATCCAGGGGCTGCTGGATCTGGCAGCAGACCTGAAAGCAAAGAAAAAGGCAGGCATTCCCCACAGGCTCTGTGAGGGAAAGAACGTTGCCCTGATCTTTGAAAAAACCAGTACAAGGACCCGCTGCGCCTTTGAAGTCGCGGCTGCCGATTTGGGTATGCACCCCGTATACCTGGCCTCAGGTTCCCAGATAGGCATTAAGGAAAGTATGGCAGATACGGCCAGAGTCTTAGGCGGAATGTTCGACGGTATCGAGTACAGAGGTTTCGGGCAGGAAAGAGTTGAAACTTTGGCAAAATACGCAAAGGTCCCTGTCTGGAACGGCCTTACCGACGAATACCATCCAACTCAGGTCCTTGCAGATCTCCTGACTATTCAGGAGCATTTCGGCAAGACCAGGGGCATCAAGTTAGTCTACTTCGGAGACGCCCGCTTCAACATGGCCAACTCTCTCATGATAGGCTGCGCAAAGATGGGCCTTAACTTTGTGGCCTGCGCTCCCGAAAAGTATTTTCCCGCTCCCGCTCTCATTGAAGAAGCAAAGAAATACGCAGAGGAAAGCGGCGCCACACTGACCTTCGAAACCGATCCGGAAAAGGCCGCCGCAGGCGCAGACGTGCTCTACACCGACGTATGGGTATCCATGGGCGAGCCCGACAGCGTATGGGCCGAAAGGATCGCTGAGCTGTCACCCTACAGCATTACAAAAAAGTTGATGGACGCTGCAGGTCCCCGGAGCAAGTTCATGCACTGCCTGCCGGCATACCACGACCTCAACACAGAAATAGGAAAGAAAATTTATCAGAAGTTCGGCATCGACTCCATGGAAGTTACCGACGAAGTATTCGAAAGTTCACAGTCCATAGTATTTGACGAAGCCGAAAACAGGATGCACACGATCAAGGCAGTAATGGCTGCAACAATGATATAGAATGAAAGATAAGAGTATTAAAAAAGTAATGGTCATCGGCTCCGGCCCCATCGTTATCGGTCAGGCTGCCGAATTTGACTACGCAGGAACTCAGGCCTGCCGTATTTTAAAGAAAGAAGGAGTTGACGTTGTTCTCGTAAACAGCAACCCCGCAACTATCATGACCGATAAGTCCATGGCGGACGATATCTATCTTGAGCCTCTTACTCTGACCACCATTGAGAGGATCATCGAAAAGGAAAAGCCCGATTGCCTGCTGGCAGGTCTGGGCGGTCAGACCGGACTCACCATGGCCATGGAGCTGGACAAGAAGGGCTTCCTCAAGGAGCACGGCGTCCGTCTCATCGGAACCAACGCAGAAAGCATTGACAGAGCTGAAGACAGACAGCTCTTCAAGGATGCTATGGCAAAGATCGGCGTTCCCACTATCGCCTCCGAAACTGCGGAAACTCTGGAAGACGCTGTAGCAGCTGCTGATGCCATCGGCTACCCCGTCATCATCCGCCCCGCATTCACTCTGGGCGGCGGCGGTGGCGGCGTTGCATATTCCCACGAAGAAATGCTGGTGGCCGCAAAGACCGGCCTTGACGCATCCCCCATTTCCCAGATCCTCGTTGAAAAGTACATCGTAGGTTGGGAAGAGATCGAATTTGAAGCCATGCGCGACAGCGAAGGCAATGCCATCATCGTCTGCAGCATGGAAAACATTGACCCCGTAGGCGTACACACCGGTGACAGCGTCGTCGTAGCACCGGCCCTCACCCTGATCCCCGAACACCTTGAGATGCTCCGCAAGGCTTCTCTGGACATCGTCAACGAGCTGGAGATCATGGGCGGCTGCAACTGCCAGTTTGCTTACGATCCCAAGACCGGTGACTACTACGTCATCGAGGTCAACCCCCGTGTATCCAGATCCTCCGCTCTGGCCTCCAAAGCCACCGGTTATCCCATTGCCAAGGTCACCGCGCTCATCGCTCTGGGCTACACCCTCCCCGAAATCAAGTTTGACGCAGATGCTGTCGGTTCCGCAATGACCGAACCTGCAGTTGACTATATCGTCCTCAAGTTCCCCCGCTGGCCCTTCGACAAGTTCACCAACACTTCCAGAAAGCTCGGTACTCAGATGAAGGCTACCGGCGAAGTCATGTCCATCGGCTCCACCGTAGAAGAAGCCCTTATGAAGGCTGTTCGCGGCGCAGAGATCAAGCAGGATACTCTCAACAGAAAGTCCATGAGCGGAGCCGATCTGGAAACAAGACTCAAAAGAGTCAACGACGTCCGTTTCTTCACAATTTTCGAAGCACTTAAGAGCGGAGTTTCCATTGAACACGTTCAGGAAGTCACCATGTTCAACCCCTTCTTCCTGGAAAAGATGAAGAACCTGGCAGACTTTGAAAACAGCATCGCAGACGGCATGACCAAGGAACAGTACGTTCAGGGCAAGAAGTACGGCTACACCGACAAGGCTCTGAAGCAGCTGTGCGGCGGCAAGGAGCTGCCAATGCACCTGGAGCCCGGCTACAAGGCTGTTGACACCTGCAAGGGCGCCTTCGGCAAAATGCCCTACTTCTATTCTTCCTACGAAGAAAGCGGTCTGGCTCCCGTAGAATCCGGCGCAAAGGACAAGATCCTGGTCCTCGGCTCCGGCCCCATCCGCATCGGGCAGGGCATTGAATTCGACTACAGCTCCGTTAAGTGCGTAGAAGTTCTGCGTAAGCTGGGCTATGAAGTCATCATCATCAACAACAACCCCGAAACCGTTTCCACAGACTACGATACCGGCGACAAGCTCTATTTCGAACCTGTCACCGAAGAAGACGTTATGAACGTAGTCCGCAGAGAAAATCCCCTTGGCGTCGTTGTCGCATTCGGCGGACAGACTGCTATCAAGCTGGCTGAGTACCTCCACGAAAACGGCGTCCGGATCCTGGGCACCTCCGCAGAAGGCATCGACCTGGCAGAGGACCGCGGCAAGTTCGACGCATTCCTTGAAAGCATCGGCATGAAGCGCCCCAAGGCAGTTGCAGTCAGAACCGTTGACGAAGCTCTCATCGCAGCAAAGATCCTGGGCTACCCCGTCCTTCTCCGTCCCTCCTACGTTATCGGCGGTCAGGGCATGAGCGTCGTAAGAAGCGAGGCTGAAGTAAAGCAGTACATGAACGCCATTCTCTCCGGCAACATCGCAAACTCCGTCCTGGTCGACAAGTTCATGCCCGGTCTTGAACTTGAAGTCGACTGCATCTCCGACGGCGAAACCGTTGTCATTCCCGGAATCATGCAGCACATTGAACGCGCAGGCATCCACTCCGGCGACTCCATCGCCGTATATCCCTCCTACAGCCTCTCCAAGGAAACTGTAAAGAAGGTCTGCGATGTTTCCACAAAGATGGCTCTCGGCCTGAAGACCAAGGGTATAGTCAATATCCAGTACCTGTTCTTTAAGCACGAGCTCTACGTTATCGAGGTCAACCCCAGAGCAAGCCGTACCGTTCCCTACATCAGCAAGGTCACCGGAGTTCCCATGGTCGAGCTGGCATCCAGAGTCATGCTGGGCGAAAGCCTCAAGGACATGGGCTACACCAGCGGTCTGGTAAAGCCCGCACCCTGCTACGCAGTTAAAGTCCCCGTATTCTCCTTTGAGAAGATCAGAGACGCAAACTTCATCCTCGGACCCGAAATGAAGTCCACCGGCGAAGTCCTCGGCATCGGACGCACCAAGGCAGAAGCTCTTTACAAGGGCCTGGCAGCCAGCGGCGTCGACGTTCACGCTCCCTCTGAAAGAGGCCAGAGCGGCGTCCTCCTCTCCGTTGAAGACTACGACTACAGCGATATGCTGGCACTGGCTGAACGTTATACCGACCTGGGTCTGAAGCTCTTCGCAACTCCCGACACCGCAAAGGCGATCAAGGACAAGGGCATGGACGTAACTGAAGTTCCCAACGTCAACGTAAGCGACGAGATCTACAGACTCATCGACAAGTCCCAGGTCAAGTACGTTGTCTATACCGGTGCTCTTGAAGACGACACTGTCGGTGATTTCAGAGCTCTGTACAGACATGCACAGAACGTGAGAATTCCGTGCCTGACCTCCATCGACACTGCTATGGCTCTGGCTGACATCGTTGCAGCCCGCTATACCCAGGAAAACACTAAACTGGTCAATATCAACGAGCAGTAAGGGGTATTTGGCTCAAAAAGTCCTTCAGCCCCTTGACAAGCCTGTATGGCCAGCGTATATTTGATGGCGTATTGAATTCAGAAAGGCAAATAACCGTGAGATTTGAAATGATTTGCGCAAGTTCATCATCTTCATCTCAGAGCTCCTCTTGTTCCAGGGTGCTCCGGTTTGATGTTGCCTTTTAGATGAGATGAAATAAACGATCATTAAAGGACATTCGACCGGAAAGCTAAAGCTTTCCGGTCATTTTTTTCGGAGGATAATATGCTTACAGTCAAAAAATTCAACAACATTTCCGACATCATCTACGGAAAACTCAGCAAGGACGAATATCAGTTCCTGGAAGACGGTCAGGACGGCAATTACGAACTGGCCCTCGTAAGAAGCGCTGAGCTTTCCGGCGTTGAACTTCCTGAAGACCTGATCGCTATTGCAAGAGCAGGCGCTGGCTACAACAACATTCCCGTAGACAAGTGCTCTGAAGCAGGCATCGTCGTTTTCAACACTCCCGGCGCAAATGCCAATGCAGTTAAGGAACTGGTAATCGCAGGCATGCTCCTGTCCGGCCGTAAGATCATCAAGGGCAGCGAATGGATCGAAAGCCAGAAGGAAGCCGGCGCCTGCGGCGTTGACAAGACCATGGAAAAGGCAAAGAAGAACTTCGTAGGCCGCGAGATCGCAGGCAAGAAGCTGGGCGTTGTCGGCCTGGGCGCTATCGGCGTCATGGTCGCAAATGCAGCAACCGGTATGGACATGGAAGTCATGGGCTACGACCCCTTCCTCAGCGTAGGCGCAGCACTCCGTCTCAAGAGAAATGTTGCCATCACCACCGACCTTAAGCAGATCTTCCGTGAATGCGACTTTGTCACTCTCCACCTGCCCATGAACGCAGACACCAAGGGCATGGTCAACAAGGACCTGCTCTCCCTCATGAAGCCCGACGCAGTTCTCCTGAACTTTGCACGCGGCGGCCTCATCGTTGACGAAGATGTTATGGCAGCTCTTGATGCTCACCGTCTCGGCACCTACGTCACTGACTTCCCCGATGACCGCATCATCACCAGCGACAAGGTCATTGCATTCCCCCACCTTGGCGCATCCACTCCCGAAGCTGAAGAAAACTGCGCAAGAATGGCAGCAGAGCAGCTGGACGACTACGTCAAATACGGCACTATCCGCAACAGCGTAAACTTCCCGCCCATGGAGCTGCCCTTCGACTCCGGCATCAGACTGGTAATCCTCAACCGCAACATTACCAACATGGTAGGTCAGATCACTGCCGTTCTGGCAAATGAAGGCCTCAACATCGAGCACATGGTCAACCGCAGCAAGGGCAACTGGGCATGCACCATCATCGACCTGGACAAGAAGCCCTCTGAAGCCGCAATCAAGGCAATGAACGACGTTGACGGCGTTGTCAGGATCCGCATTATCGAAAGATAGTCAGATAATTTCAAAATCAAAGGGCGTGTGAAAAATGATTTTTCATTTTTCACACGCCCTTTTCTTTTATACATTTGGGTCACTTGACTAAATTATGCACTAGTGATATGATGATTATACAAATTTATATAAATCGTTTATGTTCTCTGCAAAAACGGAGATAATATGGAAGCAGGTTAGAATCCTGCACGGTCCCGCCACTGTATTGAA
>JAKSSR010000057.1 GCA_024402995.1 Clostridia bacterium
TGACCGCAGGCGTGCATCACACCGGGGTTTTCAGATGCGAAGGGAAGACCTGTTTCTTCTTTTACGGGAAGCGCGTCGATATCAGAGCGCAGGCAGAGGGTCTTTCCTGGCTGTCCGCCTTTCAGGAGACCGATCACGCCTGTTTCGCAGCATCTGCGGGTCTCCATTCCCAGTTTTTTCAGCTCTTCTTCAATTATCCCTGCGGTCCTGAATTCGCGGCGGCCTATTTCCGGGTGACGGTGAAAATCACGCCTCAGTTCAATAAGCCGCGGCGTAAATTCTTTTATTTCTTTTATTAATTCCATAGTGTTCTCCCATATTTTGCGAATATTTGTATACATAAATAATATCACATTTTTATTGCGCTTGGCGGCCAATTCGAGTAATATGATTTGAATATGAGAGGTATCAGTATGGAAAAAGAAAGAATTGTAAAAAGATTGTTAATATATCTTGCAGGACTGCTCATTATTGCCCTTGGCATCAACGTTTCAAAAATGGCAAGCCTGGGTATTTCTCCAGTCAGCTCCATCCCACGTGCTCTGGAGGTCTCTCTCGGTTTTACCCTGGGGCAGATGGTCATAGTTGTCTACTGTCTGCTGGTCCTGGCCCAGCTCGTTGTCCTGCGTAAGGATTTCAGGCTCATCAACGTTTTGGGAGTTCCGGTGGGCATAGTCTTCGGCTGGATGGTTGACCTGGTCGGCATCGATCCCAATGCCTTCGGCCATCTCCTTTACGGTTTTCCCATGCCGCAGAATTACGTTATGCGTCTTGTTTATCTTCTGGTAAGCATCGTGATCATCGGCATAGGCGTGTCTGTATATCTGGCTCCCAGGCTTGTCCCAATGCCTGCCGAGGGACTGGCCCAGGCCATTTCAGGAAAGAGCGGCAAGGCTTTCGGCGACTGCAAGAGTATGGTCGACTGCAGTCTTATCGCCATAGCTTTCCTTATTCAGCTCATAGTCCTGGGGACTGAGTCTCTGTCGGGCAGTACTGTGGTAGTTCGCGAGGGAACCATAATTGCCGCCGCTCTTGTCGGGCAGGTCGTAAAGTTCATCAATAAGAGAAAGAAAAAGTAAGTATCCACCAAAGGCCCGGAGCTTCAGCGCCCCGGGCCTTTTTATTGCCTGAAAACAGTTTTCGTAGTAAAATATAATATTATTTAACGATCAATAAGGAGGCATAATATGCAGTTTGCTGATTTACAGAAAGAAATGGTCGCCGCTCTCAAGGCCGGCGACAAAGCACGCAAAGAATCCATTTCGCTGGTAATTGCCGCTATAAAGAAGGTGGCTATCGACGAAGGCCACAGAGACGATATTTCCGAGGAACTGGTCACCCAGGTCCTTCTCAAAGAGATCAAGAGCACTAAGGAACAGATCGATACCTGCCCCGCAAGCAGAGGAGACCTGCTTGAGCAGTACAGGGCTCATCTGGCTGTGATCGAGGAATACGCCCCCAAAATGCTTTCTGCAGAAGAGGTCAGAACAATTCTTACAGAAAAGTTTGCTGACGTTATTGCAAGCAAGAACAAGGGTATGATCATGAAGACCGTCATGGCTGAACTTAAGGGCAAGGCTGACGGAAAGGTCATCAGCTCTGTAGTTGCTGAACTTTGCAAATAAGGGTATAGGGCAGGGAGAAAAACTGATGCATATGAATGGCGCGGCTCAGGCGCTTTACAGTGAAAAACTCATGACTGCGGCCGAGGCCGTAAAGCTTGTAAAATCCGGAGACAGGGTGTATGCGGGAACAGCGTCCAGCTTTGCCTATGCTCTTCTTGACGCACTCTGGGAGCAGCGTCATCAGCTGGAGAATGTGACCGTCATGGGAAGTATGGGCTATCAGGCCTGTCCCGTCTACGACGAGACCTCGGACAATCCTTTTCTCTTCAATACCTTTTTCATGGGGGTAAACGAGAGAAAGCAGCTGAAGGCCGGTAAAAAGGTCTCTTACAATTCTGTCCACCTCTCCATGGTGGATGAGTGGTCATATAATATCGCAAAGCCGGACGTCTGTTTCTTTGACGTAAGCCTTCCCGACGAAGAAGGCTATATGTCTTACGGACCTTCCGGCTGTGCGACGGAAGAGGCGCTGAAGCTGGCCGCAAAAGAGGCCGGCAAAAAGGTCATTCTTCAGGTAAATCCCTGCACGCCCTACGTTGTAGGCGAGGGCAATCTGATCCACGTATCGGAAGCCGATGCCATAGTCGAGGCGGAGCGCCCCTACGACGATTTTATTACAATGGTCCCCGACGGAACATCTGAGACCATTGCAAAATACATACTTGACGAGATCCCTGACGGGGCGACCTTCCAACTTGGACTCGGCAACATCTCCACGGCCATAGGTTACGGACTGCGCTGCAAAAACGATCTGGGCATTCATACGGAGCTGCTGAACGATCCCATGCTTGCCCTCATTGAAAACGGCAACGTTACCAACAGCCGCAAGGGCTACATGGACGGCAAGACCGTTTTCAGCTTTTCCCTCGGAAGCAGGCATCTTTACGAGACTCTGGACTGTAATGACAAGTTCTACGTTATGCCTTTCCGCAAGGCCAACGATGCAAGAATAATCGCTCAGAACCGCAATATGATCTCAATCAACGCCACTATGTCGGTCAATCTTTTCGGCGAGGCCGCCAGCGACTGCATAGGCTGGCGCCAGCAGTCGGCTACCGGCGGTCAGCTGGACTTTGTCCGCGGGGCACAGTGGTCTGAAGGCGGCAAGTCCTTTATTGCCACGGTGTCCGCTTTTGAGAAGAACGGAAAGCTGGTATCCAAAATAGTCCCGTTCTTTGCTCCCGGTACGGCCGTCACCACACCCCGCTCTGATATCCAGTACGTAGCCACCGAATACGGCTGCGTCAATCTTAAAAACCTCACCGTTGATGACAGAGCGAAAGCTCTCATTTCCATCGCCCATCCGGCTTTCCGTGAGGAGCTTGCCTCACAGGCAAAGCAGTTCGGATTATTGTAAGAAAGGAGTACAAAATGTCAGAAATCAGAAAAAGAAGTGAAATCCCCGAAGAGTTCACCTGGAATCTCAAGGACATCTTTGAAAGCGACGAGGCCTGGCTTAAAGAGGCTGAAGAACTGCAGCAGTTTCCCGCAAAGCTGGCGCAGCTTCAGGGCAGACTTGGAGAAAGCGCTGAAGAGCTCCTGGAGTTTTACAATATTTCCGACGAGCTGGAAGTCCGCATAGGCAAGTTCTACAGCTACGCTTCCCAGAAGTCCGATGAAGATACGGCAGAAAGCAAGTATCAGGATTTCCGCGGCCGCGCTATGGCTGTTTTGGTAGGCATATCCCAGGCTTCTGCCTTTGCTGAACCTGAGATCATGGCCATTCCGGAAGAAACTATGGCTTCTTTCTACGAAGCACTTCCGGCTCTTAAAACCTACAAGAGAAATATCGACAAGATCCGCAAGGCTGCGGCTCACATACTGACTCCCGCAGAGGAAGCTCTCCTTGCAGGGGCTGCCGAAATGGCAGGTTCTCCGGAGAACATCGCTTCCCTCCTGCGCGATGCAGATCTGAAGTGGCCCGACGTGGTTGATGCCAAAGGCGAAAGCCACGCTCTTACAGGCGGCACCTTTACCGTCCTGCTGGAAGACCCTGATCAGGACTTCAGAAAGAAGGTCTTCGAGACCTACTATGACCACCTTGGCAGCTTCCGCAATACCGTTGCCGCTTCTCTGGACGGACAGTTCAAGAGTCTGAAGTATTTCGCCAAGGCAAGAAAATTCCAAAGCACTCTGGAGGCCTCCCTCTTCAATACAGAGGTCCCCACCGAGGTCTATCACAACCTTATTGAAGCAGTTCACCAGAACTTCGAGCCCATGTACAAGTACGTCAGCCTGCGCAAGAAAATGCTGGGCGTTGATGAGCTTCACATGTACGACGTTTATGCTCCCATCGTCAAGGACGCTGCCAAGGAAATACCCTTTGAAGAGGCAAAATCAACGGTTTTAGAGGCCTTAAGCGTACTTGGCGAGGATTATACCGACCTCCTCAAGGAAGGCTTTAATAACCGCTGGATTGACGTTTATGAAAACGTTGGCAAGAGAGGCGGTGCCTATTCCGCAGGCAATGCCAGACCTCATCCCTACGTTCTGCTGAACCAGCATGATAATCTGGACAGCATGTTTACTCTGGCTCACGAAATGGGTCATGCTCTCCACAGCTATCATTCCGTAAAGAACCAGCCGGTCAATACCAGCGACTACGTTATTTTCGTTGCGGAGGTTGCTTCCACCTGCAATGAAGTCCTGCTCATGAAGTACTTGCTGAGCCAGACAACAGAAAAGAATGAGAGAGCCTACCTGATCAATCATTTCCTTGATTCCTTCAAGGGAACTCTCTACCGCCAGACTATGTTTGCGGAGTTCGAGCTCATGATGGGCCAGATGGTCGAGGCCGGTGAAACCCTTACCGCCGACGCTCTCTGCCAGAAGTATCTTGAGTTGAACAAGCTTTACTTCGGTCCCGATATGATCTCAGATGAGGGAATCGCTCTCGAATGGGCAAGAATTCCTCACTTCTTCTATAACTATTACGTATTCCAGTACGCGACCGGATTCTCGGCTGCTGTTGCCATTGCCAACCGCATTCTCGAAGAAGGCGCTCCCGCAGTGGCTGACTATAAGAAATTCCTTTCCGGCGGCTGCAACGCAGATCCCATTTCCCTGCTGAAGATCGCAGGCGTAGACATGAGCACACCTCAGCCGGTAGCTTCCGCTCTGAAGCTCTTCGGCGAACTCGTAGATGAATTGGAGAAATTACAGTAATGAGTGTCAGCAAAAGGGTATTGAAATATGCCCGTGAAAACTTTACCGGTGTCATGCACACCACCCTCAATCCTAAGGGCCCCGGAGTGGTGAGGATCCACATGATCCCGCCGAAATACAGTGAGACTGAGCTTCAGCCCAGTGTGGCCATTATCAACGGTCAGGACATTATTCCCGTCAATACTGCGTGGAGCGTTGTTCTCGCGGAGTTCATTTCCCAGGTGAACAAGTACGCAGGCCGTCCCGTAAGTGACGGGGACGTGGAAAATATAATCAGCGCCACAGCAAAGGGTGTCCGCAAGGTCTATCCTTTCGTGGGAAAAAAGAGGATACACAAGGATATCTATACTATTATGAACACCTTTACTCAGATCGCTCGGGGACAGATGCCCGAAGAAACTGTGGATTACCTGAGTCTGGGTGACTATGCTCCCTGCATGAAGGCTCCTCACCGCATGGACCTTATGGTCAGCGCCATGACTAAAGGCGGCGTCTGGCACTGCAATCAGAAGTGCGTTCACTGCTATGCCGCAGGCCAGCCTCAGGCAGAGGAAGCTGAACTGAGCAAGGAACAGTGGTTTGAGATCATTGACCGCTGCGGTCAGGCCTGCATTCCCCAGCTGACCTTTACAGGCGGAGAACCCACCATGAGAGAGGACCTTCCCGAACTTATCGACCACGCCCAGTGGTTTGTCACTCGCCTGAACACCAACGGAGTGGCTCTTACGCCGGAACTTTGCAGAAAGCTTTACGACGCCTCACTGGACAGTATGCAGATCACCTTCTATTCATGGGATCCGTCGGTCCATAACAGTCTCGTCGGCGCCGAAAGGTTTGAGGACACTGTCCGCGGCATTGAAAACGCCCTTGCCGCCGGGCTCAATATCAGCATCAACACACCTCTCTGCACCCTTAACAGAGATTACAGAAAGACTCTTGAATTTCTCCACGAAAAAGGCGTTACTTACGTTACTTGCTCAGGTCTCATTACCACGGGCAACGCCGCCAAGGAAGCTTCGGAAAATCTTCAGCTGAGCAATGATGAGATCAAGGCCATACTTAAGGATGCCGTTGAATACGCTTATGCCAACGACATGGAAATAAGCTTCACTTCTCCCGGATGGGTGGAGGCTGAGTTCTGCGAAGAGCTTGGTATCACCGTTCCCACCTGCGGTGCCTGCCTGTCCAATATGGCGGTGACTCCCGGAGGAAACGTGGTCCCCTGCCAGAGCTGGCTTTCCGAGGACATTCTCGGCAATATGCTTACCGATACCTGGGATACTATCTGGGACAGCGAAAAATGCGCGGAACGCAGAGAGTATTCAGCAAAGATGCTGGGCAAGTGCCCCTTGAGAATTCACAGAGAAGGGGGCGAAGAAAATGCGTAAAATCAATAGACTGCTGAGGCTTGCAATAGTCGTGGTATTGGTGGTGATCGCATGCCGCGTCTTCGGCCACGCCTCCTCTCCCACAGACGAAATACTTCTCTATGAAATTACCGCGGACGTCAACGATGACGCTACAGTAGATCTCAATTATCACATCCGCTGGAAGGTCCTTGAAAGCGACGACATAGGCCCTATGAGCTGGATCACCGTCGGCCTGCCCAATAACCACGTTATCGACGTCACCGAAACCGGCTCCAGCGTAACTTCCATTGATCTTAACGGAAGCTACGTAAACGTATATCTGGACCGTGACTATTATGAAGGCGACGTGGCCGACATCGAGTTCAGTCTTGTTCAGGATTACATGTATTCCATGAATCAGCTGGACGCGGGCTACACCAATTATTACTTCATTCCCGGCTGGTTCGACGACATTGCGGTAGATGAGTATGTTTTCCGCTGGAACGCCGACAAGGCCACCAGCTGGAATCCTTCATGCAAACAGGAGGGCGGTTATCTTACCTGGACCGGCAGTCTGGGCCCCGGCGCTTCTGTTGAACTTAGTGTTAACTACCCCAACGACGCTTTTGCCTTTACCGAGACCAAGTCCTACAATGACGCCAACAACTGGGAATATGATGACTGGGATGATGACTGGTATTACGGTGGCGGAAATAACTACGATTTCTGGGCTTCCGGCGTAGTAGTCTGGTTTATTCTCATTGTTATTATCGGCTTTGTTATCAAGGTCAAGAACGAGTATGACCGTACGGCGACCTTCGGAAGCGGCGAGACCAAGAAGAAGATCACCAGAACCAAGGTAGAGTACTATCCTGTATGTCAGGGTTGCGGCGCTCCCCGCGAGGAGGGCCAGGAAACCTGTACTCACTGCGGAAGAAGCTACATTAAGAGCGAAGAAACAGTCACCGAGGAAGAAGTCAAGGCAGAGGATAAGGATGCTCTCAAGCATAACACCAACGGCGTTTATCACTTCGGCTCCTCTCCCAATACTTACGTAAGAGTCAATGTAGTCAATGTTCCTGTTCACCACAGCGCTCCCAGATCGGGCGGCGGCGGATCCAGGCCCGGCGGACGGAGCGGGGGCGGATGCGCTCACAGCAGCTGCGCCTGCGCCTGTGCTTCATGTGCCTGTGCATGTGCCTGCGCCTGCGCCGGGGGCGGACGCGCAGGCTGTACAACTAAGGATTTCTACAAGACAGATCTGAAGCTGAAGCAGTTAGAAATGAAATCTGAAAAATAGTATTGATTTTGCATAATAATACTGTTATAATGCGTAAGCACTTGTGCTTACGCATTATTTTGTATAAAAGCAAGGATTTTATAAATGACTAACGAAGAACGTATACTATTCAAAAAAGGTTTTGTCGACGGCGTTCCAATAGGCCTCGGTTATTTTGCGGTTGCATTTTCTCTGGGTATCGCGGCCAGGAGTGTGGGAATGAATGCCCTGCAGGGCTTTATCATGAGCGTCACAAGCAGTGCTTCCGCCGGCGAATATGCCGGCATTTCCGTTATTGCCGGAGGGGGCAGCTATTTTGAAATGTTTCTGCTGACCGTGGTCACTGATGCAAGATATATCCTCATGTCCTTTGCTCTCAGCCTCCGTTTCGGCGACAATCTTTCTCTGCGTCACAAAGGTCTTTTAGCTTTCTGGCTCACTGATGAGCTTTTTGCCATTACCATTGCACGTCCCGGAAAGGTAGTTCCTCAATATACCTACGGCGCTGCGATCTTCTCCCTGTCTCTGTGGGGCCTTGGCACCTCTTTGGGCATTATTGTCGGCAACATTATTCCCGAGCGATTTGTCAGCGCTTTGAGCGTTGCTCTTTTCGGCATGTTTATTGCGATCATAGTACCTCCCGCTAAGGGAAATAAGGCTGTCTTTAGGGCTGTCATAGCCGGATTTATCCTCAGCTTTGCCGGCTCCCGTCTTGCGCCGTTTATTTCCGACGGGACACGAATGATAATCCTCATTGTTATCATCTGCAGCGCCGCAGCTTATCTTGCGCCTGTTAAATTCGGGGAGGCCTCCAATGTATAATATCAATATCTACATACTGGTCATGGGTCTCACTACCTTTGCTGTACGTTTTCTTCCTATGTTTCTCCTGCGCCGTCAGATCAAGAGCACTTTTATTCGCTCCTTCCTGTTCTACGTGCCCTACGTCACATTGGCTGTCATGACCTTTCCTTCTATTATCGACGCTACACGTTCTCCTCTGGCCGGAGGCCTTGCGCTGGCCGGAGGTATCTTTGCGGCGTGGAAAAAGTGCAGTATGATCATTGTCGCAATGATATGCTGCGTCATAGTTTTGCTGGCTGAACTGATCCTTGTTTAGTTTTTTTCGGAAATTTTGCAAAAGCCTATTGATTTAATAGGAGATATGCGTTATATTTTTAATGCCCACTAAAATGATAGGATAAAGAAATGATCAGATTTACCGTTAAGACAACCTGCGCATGTTGTTGCCTCTGTTGTAAGACAGAGGAGTTTGACATGCCTTGCAGATCTTTGCGGAAATAGTTTAGCAGCATATTGTGCTATGTAATCTACCCGGAAAGCTGAAAGGCTATCCGGGATTTTTATTTAGAAAGGGCGGCGCTGAAGGCAGCCGCAGGAGTATCAGCAAATGGCAAATATCTACACAAATATCACTCAGATGGTAGGAAAGACTCCTCTGATGGAACTGACAAAAATTGAGGAAAAGTATAAGCTCAACGCGCGTATTCTGGCAAAGCTGGAATTCTTCAATCCCGCTGGCTCTGTCAAGGACCGCGTAGCAGTCTACATGATCGAAGATGCTGAGAGGACCGGAAGACTTAAGCCCGGCGGGACCATCATCGAACCCACCTCCGGCAATACCGGCATAGGGGTTACTGCCTTTGGTGTAAACAAGGGATATCGCGTCATTATCGTCATGCCCGAAAACATGTCCGAAGAACGCAAGAAGCTGATCAAGGCCTTTGGCGGCGAGCTGGTCCTCACTCCTAAGGAGGCAGGCGTCGTAGGCGCTATCAATAAGGCCAACGAGCTTGAAAAGAGCATTCCCGGTGCTATCCAGGCCGGTCAGTTCGTAAACCTTGCCAATCCCAGAACTCATACCGAGACCACCGGTCCGGAAATCTGGGAAGATACAGACGGTCAGGTAGACTATTTCCTTGCAGGCGTCGGCACCGGCGGAACACTTACCGGTATCGGCCACTATCTGAAGAAGATGAACAAGAACGTCAAGGTCATTGCCCTTGAACCCGCAGGCTCCGCAATTCTCTCCGGCGGGACCGACGGTCCCCACGTAATCGAAGGCATAGGCGACGGCCTTGTCCCCGACGTACTTGACTGCCTCTGCTACAACGAGGTCATGACCGTTACTGACGAAGCTTCTCTGGAAAGAGCAAGAGAAATGGCTGCTCTGGAAGGACTTCTCGTAGGCATTTCTTCCGGCTGCGCTTTGGACGCCGCTATCCGCGTTGCACAGCGCCCCGAAGCCGCAGGCAAGACCATAGTAATCGTCTGCGCTGACGGAGGTTACCGCTATTTCTCCACCGATCTTTTCAAATAGAACGGGAATAGAGGCTGTTTACCTTCAGGTTTATTTTGCAGAACAAATAATAGTCTATAATTTGGTTTATGATAAAACCCTTGATTTATCAGGGGTTTTATTGTTTATTTCTTGATAATTGTGATAAATAGTCTATAATTTATTCTGTATTTGCTTTCATTTTTTCCTATGGTATAATCTGCCAGTATTCAGGAAAGGACTATAGATATTATGGAATTCAAACTCAACAAGTACATAGAACCCGATTTTACCCAGAGGGTGTTCGCAGATGCTCCGGACTGCACTCTTGTCATGGCTCCCCATGCAAAGGCTGCTCCGAAGAATTTCCACGCGACCTCTATTTATCCCGAATATTTCAAGATAAACGGTCAGTGGCATCTGGCAAAGGATACCCGTATGGACGCCTGCGCTGTCTGGGACGGCAAGGAGATCAAGGTCGTTGAATTCCGCAATATCAAGGAAAATGACATGGTGATCGTCGGCAGGACCGAAGACGCCAGCGAGGGCATTTATGTTCATGCCGATTGCTTCGAAAAGGAAGAATGCGACAGCGCCGTAAATCTTTTCTCCTTCCGAAGAAGCCGCAACCGCGAGACCAGCTTTACCTACGACTATGACCGCCTCGTAAGTCTGCTGGACCATGAAAAGAAAAACGGAGGCTATGTAGTCTGGATCCTTGGACCGGCCTGCAGTTTTGACGTTACCGCCCGCGAGATCATGGGCAAGCTCATTGCCAACGGTTACTGTCAGGCTCTCCTTGCAGGCAATGCTCTTGCTACCCACGATCTTGAGGGCGCCTACATGGGCACTGCTCTCGGCTGCGACATCCGCAACCAGAAGCTCCATGACATGGGGCACTATAATCACCTTGAAACCATCAATGCCATCAATACCTACGGCTCTATTCCCGCTTTCATCGACGGAGAGGGTATTGACAGCGGCATTATATATAACTGCGTAAAGCACAATGTTCCCTTTGTCCTCAACGGCTCCATCAGAGACGACGGGCCTCTCCCCGAGGTTTATGAGCATGCCTATGCCGGGCAGGATATGATACGCAGTCACATACGCAGGGCAACCACTGTCATCGGCATGGCAACCATGCTCCATACCATTGCCGCCGGCAACATGACTCCCACCTACCGCGTTCTCGAAGACGGTACCATCCGCCCCGTTTTCTTCTACATGGTCGATTCATCTGACTTTGTTGCCAGCAAGCTGGGTGACCGGGGAAGCCTTTCCGCCAAGAGCATTGTCACCAATGTACAGGACTTTATGAAGAATGTCGGAGCAGGCCTGGGGCTCTACGAATACTAGCAATAAACTGCAGGCAGGTGGTATAATTGCAATATCAGCTGCCTGCTTTTTTATTGGCAGGAAAACATTGAAAAAACAGTGAATATATAATGATTTACAAGGAATACAGAATATTTACAGTCATTGAAGAACTGGACGGACTTATCGACGCCCTCAATGCCGCCGGAAGGACCGACCTTATAATCAACGATCCCCGTGATGCAGAGCAGTTTATTGAAGGCGGCGAAACTTCCTATGAATGGAATTTTGTGGATCAAAGTGTGCTTGCTGAGCTGGAATCCGGCGCCTGGGTAAGCTTTTACACAGGCGAAAAGGAAGTTTTGAGTCCGCAGGTCCGCAGCATTGTCCGCGCAAATGACACAAAAGTTACCCTGACAGACGATCAGGACTGGCTTCACAAGTGGGAGGAATACTATGTTCCCCGCAGGATAGGTCAGGTCACCGTGGCAAAGCCTGTCTGGCGCGACTACGAGAAGAAGGATGGGGAGATCGTCATTGAGATCGATCCCGGTCTGGCTTTCGGAACTGGCTCCAGTCCTACCACCTATCTTGCTGTTCGTCTTATGGAGAAGTATTTCCGTAAAGGCGATGAAGTTCTGGACGTAGGATGCGGAACGGGCATTCTTTCCGTTCTTGCCGCAAAGCTGGGCGCCGCTCATGTCAACGCCGTAGACCTGGATCCGGAAGCGGTGGCAAGCACCCGCCGGAACATTGAAATCAACGGATGTGCAGACCGTGTGGACGTTCATCACGGCGATCTTCTCGCCGATTTTGATTTCACCGCCGACGCCATTGCGGCAAATCTTACCGCAGAGCTTGTTCAGCGCCTGGCAGGCGCCGGGCTTGGAGCTCACTGCAAGGGCAGGGGGCTTCTCGTTGCCAGCGGGATCATCGATATCAAAGAAGACGTCACCGTTGAAGCAATAGAAAAGGCAGGGTTCAAAGTCCTTGAGATCCTGCGTGATGACTGCTGGACTGCCGTAGCGGCTCAACTCAATGATAATGACTGATCAGACAATTCCC
>JAKSSR010000058.1 GCA_024402995.1 Clostridia bacterium
CCTTCATAGCTGTGGAAACGTCCGGAGATGCAGACGACTCTGCGTCCCTCGAGCATTCCGAAGATCAGCTTGCCGGCATGACCGGGAGCGGTGCTTACCAGGAAATTGGGAATGTCCTTATAAGGGATCTCCACAGGGTTTTCAATCCTCTTGGAAACTCCCCCCAGACCGGTGCCCAATATCATTCCTATCTCCGGTTCAAAATCGCCTATGACGGACTTGATATACTTTGCGCTGGTATTGAAATATTCGTAGGTGTAGGCCATTTACTGTTCCTCGCTTTCTTCGCCGAAAAGTTCTGCGGCATTGATACCTATGGCTTTGCTCATTTCTTCTGCCCAGGAGGCGGCACTGTCAGCACCCTTCTCATAGACCTGTTCACCGGCAATTATTGTGCCTATTGCTTCCTGAGCTTTGGCACCTTCAGCAAAGGGATCTTCTTTGAATATAGCAAGGTCTGCCCATTTTCCTTCTTCAAGGGTGCCCAGACCGAATGCTCCGATGTCGCGGGACGCGGTTTCCGTCAGATCACGTACAAGTTCTTCACCCAGAAGCTCTCCTTTAGCGCGGAAGCCTCCCACGGCCAATTCAGCGGCGTCGCCGGTATAGACAGAGCCCAGTTCTTCTTCAGTAAACTCTTCTTTATGGACGACTGCGAAGGCCTGCTTGCGGTGAGACGCGGAAAGGTTGCCGGCAATGTCAAGAGCGGTAAGAGCGGCGTCCTTATCAAGAGCAATGAAGCGAACGTCATAGCCCTTGTCAGCGACGCTTTCGGTCACAGCCTTAATGTAGTCTTCTCCCATGTAATCGGGAGCGTCTTTATCGGAACTGAAGCGCATTTCAACGGTAGTGAAATTGATCTTTCCGCCAAGCTCCTGGCAAACAGTGCGTCTGCGCTCTGCGGTGAAAAGAACCGACTGGGGAGGCAGGCACCTTCTAACCTGGAAGGAGCCGTAATAGCGCTGCTTGATGAGACCTGCCTGGAAAGCGTCCATGAGCAGATCTCTGTACATCTTCTCAAAGAAATTGTACTGTTCACTGGCATATACGGCAGTGACGCCCTGCTTTGCGTAGTACTCAGCGATCTGGCACAGCTGCTTTACGCAAAGGTCGTAGTCCGTGGAGACCACGGAATCGATGACGAAGGACGGGGTTACGGTCTGAACGTTCATTTCTTCCGCTCTTGCTCTGGTAAGCTCCATTGCTGCATCGTTGACCTGCATATTGAGACCGTTGGATGCAACAAGAACTACTGCCTTTTCGGGGAAGGCTTCGCTGAGCTTTTCTCTGAAGGTGGGCCAGTCATTATTGTCTTCGTGGCGGTCGGGTCCTTTGGTCAGTTCTTCGTCAATGCCTACGGCAAGGCAGAACTCCGCTGCGGGACGGGCGTCGAAGTAGGCCTTTACCTGGTTTATGACAGCCTCTTCGTCCATTTCCCCGTCAAGTTCCAGATAGCTGCCCTTTAGAGCGGCTCTTGCGGGAGCGCCGAAGCGGTCGATAAATCCGGGAACGGCGTAGGCACCGTCCAGATCAATAATGCGGGTATTGGGGCCTTCGTAGACCGAGATCTCTTCCGCATCTCCTGCAAGAAGTACTCTGCCTTCTTTGACTGCCAGAGCTTCGGCCTGAGGATATTCAGGGTCTAAGGTATATATTTTGCCTCCGCGGATTATGACGTCCGCGTAGTTCTTTCGTTTGAATAAATTGAATGCCATGGTTTTACTCCTTTTGAATTAAAGCTGCCAGTTAATAGGCTCTTTCCCGTGAGTTTTAAGGAATTCGTTGGCCTTGGAGAAATGCCTGCAGCCGAAGAAGCCGTTATATGCTGAGAGTGGGCTGGGGTGAGCTGCTTCTAAAACCAAATGCTGAGGATTGGTTATCAGCGCCTTTTTGTTGCGGGCATAGCGTCCCCAGAGCATGAAAACTACGGGATCCTCTCTCTGGTTGAGAAGCTCAATGGCCCGGTCGGTGAGAGTCTCCCAGCCCTTTCCCGCGTGGGAACCTGCCTGGTGAGCGCGGACCGTGAGAACGGCGTTGAGAAGAAGTACCCCCTGCTCTGCCCAGGGAAGGAGATAACCGGTATCGGGAATGGTGATCCCCACGTCAGCAGCCTGCTCCTTATAAATATTGACAAGTGAAGGTGGGATCTGCACTCCCGGCTTTACGGAAAAGCACATACCGTGAGCCTGACCCGGTTCGTGATAGGGATCCTGCCCCAGCATTACCACTTTAACGTCTTTATATGCAGTTGTCTTGAAGGCGTTGAATATGTCGTACATATCAGGATATACCGTATGAGCACCGTATTCAGCCTTCAGGAACTCACGAAGCTTAAGATAATAGTCCTTTCCGAACTCTTCTCCAAGCACCTGGTCCCAGTCGTTTCCAAGTCTGACCATTATGCTTCCTCTGCCATATCAAGACAGAAATCTCTCAGGTCTTCCCAGACGATCTCCTTCTCGACTTCGTTGTGTATTTCGTGGCGCATTCCCTCATAGATTATCTGGGATACATCGCCGCAGCCTGCGGCCTCCATTTTTTCCTTTACTTCAATGACGCCCTTAGCGTAGCCGCCGACAGGGTCTTCCAGTCCTGCGACCAGCAGATAGCAGAGTTCCTTGGGCATGGCACTGTAGCACTGGTCTTCTGCAATGTACTGAAGAAGGCTGAACAGATCCTGATAGCCTGCGGTGGTAAAGGTAAATCCGCACATAGGGTCAGCGACGTAGGCGTCTACTACGGCATTGTCATGGGACAGCCAGTCAAACTCAGTACGGGGATTTTCAATGCCCTTAAGGTAAGAGCCGAAGGCCAGGTTTGTAAGGAGCTTGCTCTTTGAACGGCTGCCCTTAAGCTTTCTTGTAGCCTTGCAGAGAGCCAGTCCCGCACCGAGAGCCGGGTTGGAACCTGCAGTACCGCAGATAATTGCTCCGTTGAGTTTACCGCCCTTGAAGGTCCTGACGCCATACTTGGCAAGCCAGGCTCTGCAAAGGAAGGACCCCATGCTGTGGCCCATGATCACGTAGGGAACTTCCGGATATTTCTCTGCAAGGATAACGCGCAGCTTTTCCGCATCGTCTACCATGTGGAGCCAGCCGCCTTCTTCGCCGAAATAGCCCCGGTCGGAAGCTTCGCCGCTGTGACCGTGACCGATGTGGTCCTCGCCGGCGACAATGATCCCGTTTTCATTGAGATATGCTGCCAGTTCGCCGTAGCGGTCCATGTACTCAGCCATTCCGTGAATGATCTGCAGAACGCAGACAGGCTTTTCCACGCCGTCCCAAATCTGATAGTGGATCCCGGTCTTCCCGTCTGAACTTAAGAATTTGTCTGTGATCATGATAAACCTCCGTCTATTTCAGCATTTCCTTTAAAAACTGTCCTGTGTATGAATTTTCAACCTGAGCCACCTCTTCAGGCGTGCCTTCGGCAATTATGGTCCCGCCCCTTTCGCCTCCGTCGGGACCAAGGTCTATGATGTGGTCCGCGGTCTTTATGACGTCCAGGTTATGCTCTATGACAACGACGCTGTTGCCCGCGTCCACCAGACGGTGAAGAACACCGACCAGTTTGTCCACGTCGGCGAAGTGAAGGCCTGTAGTAGGCTCATCCAGTATGTACAGGGTCTTACCGGTGCTGCGCTTTGCCAGTTCCGTTGCCAGCTTGACTCTCTGTGCTTCGCCGCCTGAGAGCTGGGTAGAGGGCTGGCCCAGCTTGATGTAGCCCAGGCCCACTTCGTGCAGCGTCTTCATAAAGCGGTGGATATTTGGGATATTCTCAAAGAAGACCATGGCCTCGTCAACGCTCATTTCAAGAACGTCGTATATGTTCTTCCCCTTATATTTGACTTCCAGAGTCTCGTGATTATAGCGCTTTCCGTGGCAGACTTCACAGGGAACGTAAACGTCCGGCAGGAAATTCATCTCGATTTTGATTATACCGTCGCCGCTGCAGGCTTCGCAGCGTCCGCCCTTTACGTTGAAGGAGAAGCGTCCCTGATCAAAACCGCGGACCTTTGCGTCATTGGTCTGGGCAAAGAGGCTGCGTATAGCGGTAAATACGCCGGTGTACGTAGCCGGATTGCTCCTGGGAGTTCTTCCGATGGGACTCTGGTCAATGTCTATGACCTTGTCGATGTTTTCAATGCCTTCGACGCAGCGGCACTGACCGGGCCTGGTCCTTGCGCCGTTGACTTCTCTGGCAAGAGTGTTGTAGAGGATCTCGTGTATACGTGTGCTTTTACACGAGCCGGAAACACCGGTTACGCAGGTAAGAGTTCCCAGAGGGAATTCAACGTCTATGTTTTTAAGGTTGTTGGCCTCGGCGCCTCGTATCCAGAGAGACTTGCCGTTACCGGCTCTTCTGGTCTTGGGTATCTCTATCTTTCTCTGTCCGGAAAGGTATTGACCTGTAATGGATTCAGGACATTTTTTAATATCTTCAACAGTACCCTGAGCTACAAGATAGCCTCCTCCTTCGCCTGCTCCCGGACCTATATCTATGATCTGGTCCGCGCATTCCATGGTCTCCTGGTCGTGCTCGACCACGATGAGAGTGTTGCCCAGGTCCGTAAGACTTCTGAGAGCCGCGAGCAGCTTGCGGTTGTCCTTTTGGTGAAGACCGATGGAGGGTTCGTCTAAAATATACATGACACCGACCAGCGACGATCCGATCTGCGTGGCCAGACGTATACGCTGGCTTTCACCGCCGGAAAGAGTCGAAGAATAGCGGGCCATAGTCAGATAGTCCAGGCCCACCTCAATGAGGAATTTCAGACGGGCCTTGATTTCCTTCAGGATAAGACGGGCAATGGACATTTCCTTTTCCGAAAGAGTCTTTTCCAGATCTTCGGTAAAGGTCAGAGAGTCCCTTATGGACATTTCCGTAAAATCGATAATGCTTTTGCCGCCTACAGTGACAGCCAGCATTTCGTCTCTGAGGCGCCTGCCCTTGCAGTCGGGGCACTGGTCTATGGACATGTACTCTTCGAGTTTTGATCTTATAAGCTCTGAATTGGTATATGCATGGCGGCGCATGAGATTGTTGATGACGCCTTCCATGGAGTCGTGTCTGTGAGAAAGAGAACCGTCGCGGCGAACGTAGTCATATTCCAGTTTACGTCCGTTGGTTCCGTAGAGAAGCTCATGCTTAAAGGCGTCGGGAAGATCCTTGTATGGAGTATCCAGACTGACCTTGTGGTAATCTGCCAGAGCGGAGATAAGCTGACGGTAGAAGCCTGCGTATTCCATGTGGGCAAAGGCCGTTGTAAGGGCGCCGCCGTTAAGGCTTAGATCAGGGTCTTCAATGACCAGATCCGGGTCCATCTTTTCAATGAAGCCTATGCCCTTGCAGCATTCACAGGCGCCGAAAGGGCTATTGAAGGAAAAACTTCTCGGCTCCATTTCCGGAATGGAAACACCGTGGTCGGGACAGGAAAGAAGAGTGCTGTAAAGAACTTCCCTAAGCTCTCCGGGAGTGCCGTCCCCGCCCATATTCTGAATGAGAGCGCCGACCAGGCCTTCACCATAATTGGCGGCCATTTCTACGCTTTCAGACAGTCTGCCGAGCTGATTTTCTCTAACAACTATTCTGTCAACCACTATTTCTATGGTGTGCTTGAAAGTTTTCCCCAGTTTTATCTCGTCTTCGCCTATAGTCTTTATTTCTCCGTCGACCCTTACGCGAACGAAACCTTCTCGTTTAATGCGATCAATGACCTTGGCATGCTCGCCTTTTTTCTGGCGGACAAGAGGTGCGAGGAGAGTAACTCTGGTCCCCTCTCCTTCTGCCATAATGAGCTGAACGATCTGGTCCACAGACTGGCTGGTTATGGCTCTTCCGCATATGGGACAGTGGGGTATACCGATGCGGGCATAGAGAAGTCTGAGGTAATCGTATATCTCAGTAATGGTACCGACAGTGGACCTGGGATTCTTGCTGGTGGTCTTCTGGTCAATGGAAATTGCCGGAGAAAGGCCGTCAATGGAGTCTACGTCAGGCTTGTCCACCTGGCCGAGGAACTGGCGGGCGTAGGCGGAAAGGCTTTCCACGTAGCGTCTCTGACCTTCTGCGTATATGGTATCGAATGCCAGAGAGGACTTGCCGGACCCGGACAGCCCGGTAATGACCACCATTTTGTCTCTCGGAATCGTTACGTCAATATTCTTTAAATTATGGGCTCTTGCACCCTTTATTACTAAATTCTTCTGCATTTTGTTTATGAATAAGCGGTTCCCGGATCACCGCAATACTACAGCTTTGCCTTTACTTCAAAGAGGCGGTCTCTGAGAACAGAGGCCTTTTCGAATTCAAGATCCTTTGCGGCCTTGCGCATTTCCTTTTCAAGTTTGGCGGCGTAATCGGCAAGCTCACGCTTGGTCATTTCAATGAGGGGCTTGTCTCTCAGTTCGTCCATCTGCTCTTCAGCCTTTGTGGTAACTTCGATAACGTCGCGTACGGCCTTCTTTATGGTCTGAGGCGTAATGCCGTTCTTTTCGTTGTATTCTTCCTGGATCCCACGACGGCGTGAAGTCTCGTCGATGCATGAACGCATGGCCGGACTTATGCTGTCGGCGTACATTATGACCCTGCCTTCGGAATTTCTGGAAGCTCGTCCGACGGTCTGGATAAGAGAGGTTTCGGTTCTCAGGAAGCCTTCCTTATCTGCGTCTAAAATGGCGACCAGTGAAACTTCCGGCAGATCCAGGCCTTCTCTCAGAAGATTGATACCAACAAGAACGTCGAATTCTCCCAGGCGCAGATCTCTCAGGATTTCATTTCTTTCCAGAGTATCGATATCCGAATGCATGTAGCGTACCCGAATACCGGTATTTTTCAGATAAGTCGTAAGGCTCTCCGCCATTTTCTTTGTCAGGGTGGTGACAAGAACACGGTAGCCCCTTTCGGTCTCCTTATTGATTTCTCCGATAAGATGGTCGATCTGTCCGTCTGTGGGAACGACCTCAATGGGAGGATCCAGAAGTCCAGTAGGACGTATGAGCTGCTGGGCGCTGATGCCTCCGGCCTGTTCTTTTTCGTAAGCGGCGGGTGTTGCACTGACGTATATTATCTGATTGACCTTTCCTTCAAATTCATCAAAACGAAGAGGTCTGTTGTCAAGAGCCGAAGGCAGTCTGAAACCGTAATCTACCAGTGAAGTTTTACGGGCCTTATCCCCGTTGGCCATTGCTCTCAGCTGGGGAAGCATGGCGTGGGACTCATCGATGAAGATCAGGAAATCATCGGGGAAGTAGTCAATAAGGGTATATGGCATTGCTCCCGGCGGGTTGCCTACCAGGTGGCGGGAATAGTTCTCAATGCCCTTACAGCTTCCGATCTCCCTCATCATTTCCAGGTCGTAGCGTGTGCGCTGTTCAAGGCGCTGAGCTTCAAGAAGCTTGCCCCGGTCTCTCAGCCAGACAAGACGGTCCTCAAGTTCTTCCTCAATGGTGATCAGTGCCCTGTCCATATTTTCCTTGGAAGTGGCATAGTGGGAGGCGGGGAAAATTGCGATGTGGTTTCTCTGACCGAGTATCTCTCCCGTAAGGGGATTCATTTCCTTAATGGACTCGATCTCATCGCCGAACATTTCAATGCGTACGGCATTTTCAGATCCCTGAGGGATAATGTCGATAATGTCTCCGCGGACGCGAAAGGTACCCCTTTCAAAACCTATATCGTTTCTGGCGTACTGAATATCTACCAGCTTGCCCAGGATATCGTTTCTGCTCTTCTGCATTCCGGGACGGAGAGACAGCATCTGGTTTTCGTAATCAAAGGGGCTGCCCAGGCCGTATATGCAGGAGACGGAAGCAACTATAATAACGTCGTTTCTTTCAGCGAGAGCGGCTGTGGCCGAATAGCGCAGACGGTCGATCTCCTCGTTGACGTCAGAGTCCTTTTCTATGTAGGTATCAGTGGAGGGAACGTAGGCTTCCGGCTGGTAGTAATCGTAATAACTAATAAAATATTCGACGGCATTGTCGGGGAAAAATTCCTTAAATTCTCCGCAGAGCTGAGCCGCGAGAGTCTTGTTATGCGAAATGATCAGCGTAGGCTTCTGCACCTGCTGTATGACGTTGGCCATGGTGAAGGTCTTGCCGCTGCCGGTAACACCCAGAAGGGTCTGATGCTTCTTGCCGCTGTTAATGCCCTCCACCAGCCGTCTTACAGCCTCCGGCTGATCGCCCATCATCTGAAAAGGCGCTTTTAAATTGAATCTTCCTGTTTTCTGAAGCATTTATTCTGTCACAATTTCATAGAGTTCCGCAGCGCCGTCCTTTGTGACGTGCTCGGGGCAGGACTTTACACGGACGGTCATTTCGGAGTTGCCGAAGACGATTTTGATAACGTCGCCGGGCTTTACCTGAGCGCCGGGCTTGGACTGTTTTCCGTTGATATATATTCTGTCCTGTTCGCAGGCGTCGTGAGCGACGGTTCTGCGCTTGATAAGTCTTGAAATTTTAAGGTATTTATCTACTCTCATGTCAATTCTCCGTTATGTACACTAAATCAATTTATTATATCCTTTTACAGCCTTTCATTCAAGAAAAAACGGCGGCATATGCCGTCGTTTTATACGTGTCTGTAGACTTCTCCGGTGGGAATGAAACTGACTTTCAGTTCGGGATGTTTCTCCTGAAGTTTTGCGGCAAAGGCCTCCATTCCGGCTTCTTCCGATGCCGCGTGCCCGCACACTACAATGGCTGCGTTAATTCCGAAATAAGCCGCGTCTCTGAACTGCTCCAGGCAGGCCCATTCGCAGACTTCTCCGGCAAAGACTACGCCTTCAAAACCCGATTCAAAGAGGCTGTCCGTATATCGGGTATCCACACCCGGATCTCCTTCCGCGACCTTGACAAGTCTTAAAGGAACGTCGGTCTTTCCACTTATTCTTACGCCTCCGCAGCCAAGCTTGGTGCGTACGTCTTCTGCCATCTGTTCAGCGCTTCTTGCTTCATCCATAAGCCAGAAAGTCCGTCCTTCATAGTGACCGTTCCAACCCAGTTTTTCCAGAACACCGGTCTCGATGCCGTCTTCGGGAAGAGCGTGAATGTAATCGTGGTAACGCCATATAGTCATGCCGCTTTCTTCGACTACTTTCTTCTTTTTTTGAACAAGAGGCTGGTTTTCTCTGTCTCTGTCCCAGTGGTCGTAATAGAGGGGTTCGTGAACGATAAGAAATTCCACACCCAGAGCCTTGGCCTTTTCAATGACCTCCGCCGTTCCCATAAAGCAAACACCCACGTGGCTGACGTCGGCACCGGCATCGCCGGTTTTTACCGTATCGCAGGTCTTTTCGCGGGACAGCACGCTTTGAGATTTAATTTCATCGATCAAATTCTGAATAATCATGTTCTACTTCCTGAAAATACTTATGATAGCAATGAGCATGACAACGATCAAGAGTATATTCAGCACCATTGCGTTGAGAGAAACAGCCAAAATACAGCCGAGTATAGCCGCGGCGGAACCGGCGGTCATAGCGGACAATACCAGTTTTCTGTTGTATCTGGCAGACTTAACTATTGAAGTACCTCCGCTCATGGGAGTAATGCACCCAAGGACTAAGGTCAGGGTAAGAGTGGAAAGAGGAGACATGCCTAAAAGGAGGAGTAAAGCTGTTGCGGCCGGCTTTGTGGGCACTCCAAGCATATTAATAAAGCCTATGATGACGCACATGACGCACATAATGAGAAGCCTTGCTCCGCTCAGACCGGTAAGTGTCCCCCCTGCTCCAGCTGTCACTATCATTTTAACAATAAGGGCGCACAGAGAAAAAATGAGAGCAATGCCCATTATCTTTTTTATCAAAGCTCCGTCCATGCGATCTACAGCCTTGGCACCGAATATTCCTCCCAATGCGAGGAATAACATCCATAGGACCAGAGTCAGGGCACTTACGGAATTTTCCGCCTTCAGGAAGCTGAAAGCAATGAAAGCGCCCGGCACTATGGTAGAAGCAATAAGACAGGACGGCAAAGACTTGTCGTCAGCCAGTTTAAGTTTTCTGACAGCAAGAGTGTTTAGAAGAAAGTCGGAAACACCCAGGGTGCATACAAAATATACGGCAAACTCCAGTCCCATAAGAACCGGGAGACTGCCGGCCTGTTTTTTCATATATTCCTTGTTTCTTATAATGTCACGCCCCATAAAGAAGGCGTAGCACAGACCGCAGACAAGAAATGCGGTACCGATCATCCTTTGAACGTTCATTGATCACTGTCCTTTTACACTTACTGTTTTTATATTACCATTTTTCCGTACACGGTAAAATACCGCAATTGAACATAATTGATCAACTACCTGCTGTATTGTTGATTTTTCAAGGAATATTGACTATACTCTCATTAGACTGAAATAAGGAGCTGCACAGTATGAAAAAGAGCATCAACAGCACTAAAAGCCGCATAGTATCAGCCGCCTGGCAGTTGTTCTATGAACAGGGCTTTGACAATACCACAGTAGACGAAATCGTAGAACTTTCGGGTACTTCAAAAGGATCCTTCTACCACTATTTCGGCAGCAAGGATGCCCTTCCCGCTTCTCTGTCTTATCTCTTTGACGAAAAATACGAAGAACTGGCTGAAACCATGGATCCCTCCATGGCTGCCTTTGATAAACTGATCTACATGAATCAGGAACTGTTCCTCATGATCGAAAACACAGTTTCCGTAGACATTCTCAGCAGGCTCTTCTCCGCTCAGCTCATTTCTCCGGAACGCAGCCTCCTGGACGCAAGCAGGACCTACTACAAGCTTCTGCGCAAGACTGTAATTGAAGGCCAGCAGCAGGGAGTTTTCAGCAATGAATTTACGACTACGGACATTACCAAGGCCTACGCCATGTTCGAACGGGGCATGATGTATGACTGGTGTCTGTCCGACGGCAACTACTCCATTTGCCAGTATGCCGCTCAAATGCTTCCCAAATTCCTTAAATCATTCTGTTAATTGAACGTTCATTCACTGAAATATGTCAACCATAATCATCGCAAATATACTGACCCTCTGCGGATCAGGACTTCTCACCCTTTCAGGAATAATCAAGGATAAAAAGCGCTTCCTTCTGGCCCAAAGCGGAATGTGCGTCCTCTTTACCATAGGGAACATACTCCTGGGAGGTTATACTGGCGCCATGGTCAACGTGCTGAACATGGTACGCAACCTTCTGGGCGCCGAAAACAAATTCAATAAACCGGCCAAGATCCTTTTCATAGCCCTTCAGATAGGCCTTACACTTTTCATCGGAACAGACAGTCTCATCATGTGGCTCCCCGTCATAGGCAATGCGCTGTTTACCTGGGTAATGGACAGCGACGACATGAAACTGCTGAAATCGGTATTTTCCGGAACTCAGCTCATGTGGGGCGTCTACGACTTTACGATCAAGAACTACGCCGCAGTCCCCTTTGATATTGCAGCGACGGTCACAGCCGCAATCGCAGTAAAAAAA
>JAKSSR010000059.1 GCA_024402995.1 Clostridia bacterium
GAACTGTGAACGGTTTTTTTATTTGTCATAAAAAATTGACATACTTAAACCGAGTTATGTGATATAATATCAAGGATTGTGATATTTTAGTGTCAATTACGGATATTAATCCGATAAAGACGGAGGTCAATACATGAAATACGATAGAACATACAACTTTTCTGCAGGTCCGGCAATGATGCCTGAAGAAGTCCTGGAAGAGATCAGAGACGAAATGCTCAATTACCGCGGAACCGGTATGTGTGTCATGGAAATGAGCCACAGATCCAAGGCTTTCCTTGCAATTTATGAGGAAGCCGTCGCAGATCTGAAGAAGCTCATGAACATTCCCGACAATTATAAGATCCTCTTCGTTCAGGGCGGCGGCACCATGGAATTCGCCATGGTCCCCATGAACCTTATGAAGAACGGAGTCGCATGCTACGTTGAGACCGGCACCTGGTCCAAGAAGGCTATTGCCGAAGCAAAGAAGTTCGGCGAAGTCAATGTCGTCGCAAGCTCCAAGGACAAGGACTACACCTACATTCCCGACTGCAGCAATCTGGACATTCCCGAAAACGCAGACTACGTTTACATCTGCGAAAACGAAACCATCAACGGAATCACCTATCAGCAGCTGCCCAACACCAAGGGACACGTTCTGGTTTCCGACCAGTCTTCCATGTTCCTTTCCAGACCCTGCAATGTTGAAGATTACGGTCTCATCTGGGCAGGAGTTCAGAAGAACGTCGGTCCCGCAGGCATGGCAGTCGTTATCATCCGCGAAGATCTCCTCCGCGAAGACATCGGTCCCAAGGCTCCCGTTTACTGCAATTACAACACCCATGCAGCAAACGACAGCATGTATAATACTCCCAACTGCTGGGCAATTTACTGCGTAGGCAAGGTCTTCAAGTATCTGCTCAAGAACGGCGGCGTTGAAGCAATGGAAAAGAAGAACATTGAAAAGGCAGCGGTTCTTTACGATTACCTGGATCAGAGCAAGCTCTTCAAGGCCAGCGCAGAAGCAGGCAGCAGATCTCTCATGAACGTTACTTTCCGTACCGGCGACGACGAAATGGACGCAAAATTCGTCAAGGAAGCAAAGGCTGCAGGTTTCGATAACCTGAAGGGCCACAGAAGCATCGGCGGTCTCCGCGCTTCCATTTACAACGCAATGCCCAAGGAAGGCGTTGAAGCTCTCGTCGCATTTATGAAGAAATTTGAGGCAGAGAATGAATAAGAAATTCGAAAAACTCGGCTTTTTTCCCGCAAATATCATGCTGCCTGCAAAGGCAGATATGTCCAAGTGGTCTGTCGTAGCCTGCGATCAGTTCACCTCCCAGCCCGAATACTGGGAAGAGGTTGAAAGAATTGCCGGTGACGCGCCTTCAGCTCTGCGCCTGATCCTGCCCGAAGCAGGCCTAAGCAAGCCCGGTGTGGAAGAAGAAATCGCCAAGGTCAACGAGACCATGAAAGAATATGCAGACAGCGGTCTTTTCAAAACATATGAAGACAGTTTGTTCTACGTTGAACGCACCCAGAGTGACGGCAAGATCCGCCATGGTCTCATTGGCATGATCGACCTGGATTGCTACGACTTTACACCTGGTTCAGGTGCCCTTGTCCGCGCAACTGAAGGTACTGTTCTGTCACGCATCCCGCCGAGAGTACGCGTAAGAAAGGATGCTCTCATTGAGCTCCCCCACGTAATGCTTCTCATTGATGATCCTGACAGGACTGTCATTGAGCCTCTTACCGCAGCTTCTTCGGATATGGAAAAGCTCTATGATTTTGATCTTATGCAGGGCGGCGGCCACCTGAAGGGCTGGAAGCTTACCGATGCTCAGGCTGACGCAGTGGCAGATGCTCTTACCGGTCTGACCAGCGATGCTGAAATGCAGAAGAAGTACGGCAT
Source organism: Clostridia bacterium (assembly GCA_024402995.1). Lineage (GTDB taxonomy): Bacteria > Bacillota > Clostridia > Peptostreptococcales > Anaerovoracaceae > JAKSSR01. The sequence goes on from JAKSSR010000059.1 coordinate 1,898, forward strand.
GAGCGGCGCTGCTCCTCTCCTCTTCGCAGTAGGTGACGGCAACCACTCCCTTGCCACCGCAAAGCAGTGCTATGAGGATCTGAAGAAGGTCACTCCTCAGGAAAAGTGGGCAGAACTTCCCGCAAGATACGCTCTTGTGGAAGTTGTCAATAACCACGATGATGCTCTTCAGTTTGAACCAATCCATAGAGTCATCTTCGGATGCCAGCCGGAAAAACTTCTCGACGCTCTCAAGGCAGAATACCCCGGAACCTATGAAGGGCAGGGTGAAGGCCACGTTATCGCTTACACCTACGAGGATCACAGCGGCTTCATCACCATACCTGAACCCAAGATGCAGCTGGCTGTAGGTACCCTTCAGGCTTTCCTGGATAAGTACCTGGCAGGCACTTCTATGGAAATCGACTACATCCACGGTGACGACGTTACCGACCGCCTCGGCGCTCAGCCCGGCAACATAGGTTTCAAGGTTCCCGGAATGTCCAAGGATCAGCTATTCAAGACTGTTATGGCAGACGGTGTCCTTCCCAGAAAGACCTTCTCCATGGGACACGCCGCAGATAAGAGATATTACACTGAAGCAAGAAAAATCAAGTAATTGAATATCTGAAAAATAAAACCGAGGCCCAATGCCTCGGTTTTGTGTTGCCTTTGATTTGCTACAGGAAGGTCTTGCGGTGAATGGGGCAGGGACCTTTCTTGACCAGGCCTTCGTAATGGGCCCTTGTGCCGTAGCCCTTGTTTGACGCAAAGGCATAACCCGGATAAATGGCGTCCATTTCAACCATTTCCCTGTCTCTGGTGACCTTGGCCAGAATGGAAGCGGCGGCAATGGATACTGAATTCGCATCACCTTTGATGATGTCTGTCTGAGGAATGGTAAGATCCTTCAGGTGGACTGCGTCAATGAGAACGTGATCCGGTTTGATCTCTAATGACATGATGGCGTCCATCATGGCGGCTTTTGTGGCTTCAAGTATGTTGATCTGGTCTATTACGTCAGGTTCCCTGCGGCCTATGGCCCAGCATACGGCGGCTTCTTTTATCTGATCAAAAAGCTCGTCGCGTTTCTTGGGAGTGAGCTTCTTAGAATCGTCAACGCCCAGAATGCTGAAATCAGCTGGGAGAATGACTGCCGCAGTCACCACCGGTCCTGCCAGAGGACCGCGGCCGACCTCGTCTACGCCGCAGATGTATTTGCATCCTTGGGCACGAAGTTCGTTTTCGCAGCGGCTCATTTCTATGAGTTTTTTCTTTTGTAGTTCAAGTCTTTCTGCTTTGGTCATAGATTGCTATTTTTCGTCTCTGTCCGGAAGAAATTCTCTCAGGTAGACCTGCTTTACGCTGGAATTTTCATTGCGCACGGACTTCATTTCGAAGCCCTTCAGGGATTTGAGGAAGGGCGTCAGCTTGGCAAAACCGTAGTTTCTCACGTCAAAATCAGAGTAGCGCTTGATCAGGCGGCTGCCCAGGTCACTGGTGGAGACCCAACCGTCCTCATCGGAGGATTCACGGAGAATAGCGCGTAAGGCATCGGTAATGTCCTCCAGGGAAGTGGTTCCCGGAGACATGAAATCCTCATCGTCGTCATAGATAACGATGCCGATATCCTTTGCGTTGTACTTGCCGGTCTTAGGATCCTTTTCGATGGGGACAGGAGGCAGTTTTTCTCCTTTTTCGGCCCGTTTATCTTTGTCGGCGGACAGTTTATCCACCTTTGCATCCTTGGGACCTGCTTTTGCCTCTTTTTTATCCTTGCTGTTCTTTGCGTCCTTTTCGGCCTTTGCCTTATTTTTCTCCGCTTTGGACTGTTTGCTCTGCTTTGCGCCTCCGGCAAGAATATCCAGATACTTGAATTTATTGCACGCAGATACGAAAGCTTTGGGAGTCTTCTGTTCACCCATGCCCACTACCAGCATTCCGCTTTCGCGAAGGCGGGAGGCAAGGCGAGTAAAGTCACTGTCGGAAGTGACCAGACAAAAGCCTTCAACGCGTCCTGAATAGAGTATATCCATGGCGTCGATGATCATTGCGGAGTCTGTCGCATTCTTGCCCGTGGTGTAGCTGTACTGCTGGATCGGAGTGACTGAATGCTCAAGCAGTACCTGCTTCCATGGAGCGAGGGCAGGTTTTGTCCAGTCTCCGTAAATCCTTTTATAGGTAACTTCTCCTTCGTTGGAGATTTCGTCCAGAATAATCTTGATGTAGCGTGCCGCAACGTTGTCAGCGTCGATGAGCACCGCAAATCTTCTGTCGGTATTGGTCATAAAGGCCTCCTTTAATTTTGTAAAATAAATTATAGCATAGACCGGCGAATAATGTGATAGAATAATTATCAATATACTGGAGCAGTTTTAGGAGGAAATTATGTTATTAACACAGCTTGAGACGCCGGTGCTCGTTGCCGATGCGGATATCATTCAGCAGAACATGGACAAGATGAGCGAGGTACTTGAGGGAAAGGTCCTGAAGCTTCGGCCTCATTATAAGAGCCATAAATGCGCTGCTATTGCACATAAGCAGATCGAAATGGGTGCCGTGGGAATTACCTGCGCCAAACTCAGCGAGGCAGAAGATCTGGTTGACAGCGGCATAGAAGACGTTCTTATTGCCAATCAGATAGTGGACCCGGAAAAACTGGTCAAGGTCGCTGCCCTGGCAAAAAAGTGCCGTCTTACGGTCTGCGTTGACGATCCTGAAAATGCAAAAGCCCTGTCCGCCGCCGCAGCAGCCGCCGGTGCGACCGTTCACGTGTATATAGAGTATGAAATAGGCATGAAGCGCTGTGGAGTTACGTCCCCCGAAAAGTATCTGGAGCTGGCAAAGCTTGTGGTGGCTCTTCCCGGAATAGAATATGAGGGTATTCAGGCCTACGCAGGACATATTTCCCACATGATCACTGAAGAAGAAAGGGAACCAAAAACTGCTGAAAACGCCAGAAAGCTCACTGAACTTAAAGATCTTCTGGAGAAGAACGGGATCAAGGTACGTGCAATATCCGGAGGAAGTACGGGAACAGCCCTTATCAAGGCTCAGCAGGGCGTATATACGGAGCTTCAGGCAGGAAGTTATTTCTTTATGGACACAACCTACGGCAAGCTCAATAACCTGCCTTTCAGAAGCAGCCTTTTCCTTATGGCCACAGTCTGCAGCAAAAGAGACGGTCTTACAGTTCTTGACGCCGGCGTAAAGAGTCTGGGCGTAGAGCAGGACGATCCTCTGGTCGTTAAGCTTGACGGGACTCCTGTGGAATGCGAAAAGATCGGTGTAAACGAAGAACACATGAAAATATGGGATCCGAAAACAGATCTTGCCATAGGTGAGAAAGTCCTCATCATTCCCGGTCACTGCTGTTCCACCGTAAATCTTCACGATAATTTTTACCTCTACAGAGACGGAAAGGTGGTCGACCGCCTGGCCGTCAGCGCAAGAGGACATTCAAAATAAAAAGTCTTTAACAGTAAAAATCCCCGAAGCTCTTGAAACTTCGGGGATCTCTTTATTTTTCGCTTTTCTTTTCAGGTTCTTTTCCGTCCTTTTCTTCGTCCTCTTCCATGAAGAAAATATCGATCATGTCCTGGCGGGCGCCGGCCTTTATATTGAAGCCGTCGTCTTCTTCCCAGACCTTGAACCATCTGTCGGATATATCTTTATTGCTGCTCATATTATCGCCTCCGGATTCTTTGTGACTCAATTATATCATATTATGCTAAAATAGTGGTGTATTTTTTGTAGAGTGCAGGTATATGAAAGCAGAAAGAATTACAAGTGCATATATCAGCCTTATGCTGACTGTATTCATTCTCTTTACGGGAACGGGAGGCTACTACTGGCTCGCTCGAAAGAAGTTCATCATTTGGGCAGCCCTTACTTTGGTCTGGGCATTGGCACTGACAGTCTGCGTGGCTAAGGAAAGGCCGTTAATGGATAAACGGGACCCTTTGCTTAGAATCGCAGCTCTCTACGGAGTTCTGTGTATAGTGTCAACAGTGGTTTCTGATTATCCTGTATTTGCCGGTTTTGATACAGGGCGCTACAACGGCCTTGCGGCTTACTTGCTTTACGGTCTCCTGTTTCTTGGAGTTTATTTTTTCGGAAGACTGAAGGAGCATCATCTTCTTCTTTTTTTCGGTGCCGCTTCTCTTTGCTCGGCTATAGTTCTGCTTCAATATGCTGGGTTGAATCCTTTGAGCCTCTATCCTGATGGAATGAATTTCTACTCCCCGTACATTCAGCAGGTGTTCAGATTTATGGGTACTGTGGGTAACGTGGATCTGCTGTCGGCCCTTAACTGCCTGGCAGTTCCTGCGGCCGTTTGTTCTTTTACGCATATTTCCCCAAAGCTGCGCTTTATCCCTCTGATTTCGGCGATTTTAGGCCTTGGAAGCGCCTTTGCGGCCTCTGTGTCCTCCGGCTTTATAGCTCTTGCGTCAACTCTTGCTGTATATCTGCCTGTAAAACTGTGGGGCGGAGGTAAAGAAAAAAAACTCAGGCAGTTTGTTCCCCTTGTTTTTCTCTGCGCGGAGACTATGGCATGTTTTGCTTCTGTTCTTGTTCTTCCCGACGAAGCAGGCTCCAGCCGCATACTGATCTGGAAAAGCTCTTTAGCTGTCTTTAAGGAGCATCCTCTCCTTGGAATAGGTCCCGACAGTCTTTCTCATTACAGCGGCATTGTATTCAACCGTTACAGTCCTGAGCTTGGCAGAGAACTAACAGCCGCTGTTGACAATGCACACTGCGAGCTTATCCAGCATATGGTAAGTTTCGGGCTTGCAGGACTGCTACCTATAGGGACATTGACGGTCCGCATATACAAAAGGGCTGCGGAGCATTTCCTTGCTCCCGCACTTTTCTGTTATCTGGTCCAGTCTTTCTTCAATCTGGGACTTCCCGTAGTAACACCGGTATTCGTTATTCTCCTTGCCCTTTGCGCCGGAGAAGACAGTTCAATTTAATGTTTTTTTATGGTAAAATAAGCCGTTTGGATCAATAAAGGAGTATATATCATGGATAATCTTGAAAACAACAGCGAAATCATGGAGGCAGAGACAGTTCCTGAAGAAGCTCAGGCAGAGGTAAATAACAGCAAACCGGTCAATAAGCTGGTCGCGGTCTACGTTCTGGTAGGCATCTTGTTCCTCGGAGAAATACTCGGCTTTGCCATTTTAGGCAGCCGCCTGAAGAATCTGAACCAGTCACTGAATACAGGTCTGGAACAGGTCAGAAGCGAACTCAGCGATGAAATGACTGCCTTAAACAAGAACGTCAAAATCAACGAGGGAACTCTGAAAACCGTATCCGAAAATCTGGATTCCCTCAAAGAAGATCACGATGAACTTGAACGCACCATAACCGAAAAGGTCAACGCCGTTTCCGTTGCTCAGAAGTGCGCTAACGCCGTTTTCTATATTGAAATGTATGATGAAAACGGTTACATGATGGGATCCGGCAGCGGTTTCTTTATTGATGAAAGCGGTATTGCAGTCACGAATTTCCACGTAATCGACGGCTGTTCTTATGCCACGGCAATGCTTGCAAACGGCGAGGTTTACGATATTACAGGCGTTTATGACTACGACATCGCCAAGGATATTGCCATGATCCAGGTAGACGGTGAAGGATTTGATACTCTTACCGTTGGAGACAGCGAAAATATCCTTGCAGGCGCTGAAGTTTACGCTATCGGAAGCCCCAGCGGCCTTGACAACACCATTTCAACAGGCATTATTTCCAACGTCAGCAGATACGTTGACGGCATGGATTATATTCAGTTTACCGCTCCTATCTCCTGCGGCAGCAGCGGCGGCGCTCTCCTTGACGAGAATTACTGCGTCATCGGTATTACTTCCGCTTACTGGATAGGCACCGGCGACAACGGAACACAGAACCTTAACCTGGCCATTCCCATTTCTCTCATTGATGAGCTTGACAGGGAATCCACACAAACCCTGGGAGAAGTCTATGCCAGCACCAATGTATTCTCCGACGCTTATGTAATGGCCTCAGACTCATATTTCCTTCTTCCTACGGACGGCAGCCGCCTGATTACGGTTTTCGAAAGCACCGGAGATCCTGATGTTACCTTCCGCTATGAAATTGAAGATGAAAGTGTCCTTGCGGCAGAATGGGGAGACTGGCTTGACGACAATACCTGCGAAATGACCATTCACGCAATGGGAGAGGGCAGCACCTGTATCTGGCTCTATCTGGTCGACGCCGATGGCGAAGTCATCTGCGCAGATTATGTATGGGTCGATGTTACAGACGAACTTGAAGATGTGGAGCTCAGCTCCGATATGGAAAATCTTACCGTCAAAGTAGGGGAGACCGTTGAAGTAAGCTTCCACGAGGGCTCCGCTGAGGGCGGCTACTATCTTTGGTACAGCCTTACAAACGGCAATGTCGAATGTGAATGGGGAGAATGGGATAACGATTACAATATACCCCTTTATGTAACAGGTTCGCTTCAGGGCTACGATTTAATAACAGTATCTCTCTTTGACCGTTATGACACCTTCATTAGCTCGATCCAGGTGCCTGTTATGGGTGAATAGTATGTTTGAGCTTTCTGAAATGATAAAGGGGCGGGATGACTGCCCCTGCGGTAAAAAACACAGTACTGCCATCAGAGATATAAGATGCGGAGAAGGGCTGGTGGCAGAAGCCGGCAGAATTCTCGCGGAAAACGGTTTCAGCGGAAAACTCCTCCTGGTCAGTGACATGAACTGCATGAAGGCCGCGGAAGGGATACTTGAAAGCCTCTCCGGCTTTGAACTTAAAACTAAGATTTATGACGATCTTCGCGTTGCCACAATGGAGAAGGTGGAAGAAATAGAGGCGATCCTTGAGGACGGAGATATGGATGTCATCAGTGTGGGCAGCGGTTCTCTCAACGACATCTGCCGTCTGGCCTGCGCTGTAAAGAACCGCAATCTATGCCTCTTTGCAACCGCTCCTTCCATGGATGGTTTCGCGTCTGATACTGCTCCCATAGTGGCCGGAGGCTTTAAAAGCAGTTATACCGCAAGGTCTCCTCAGGTCATAATTGCCGATACAGGTATTCTGGCAAAGGCTCCCGCAAGACTGAAATCTTCCGGCTTCGGGGATATGATGGCAAAGTATGTGGGGCTGGTGGATTGGCAGATCTCATCGCTGATAAGCGGAGAATATTTCTGTCCCTATGTGGCAGAGATCACCCGTTATGCCACAGACTGTCTTTTCGGCATGGCTGACCGTGTCACTGCCGACGATCCAGAAGCTGCGGGTCAGATTTTCAAATCCCTGATACTTACGGGCATCGGCATGAGTTATACAGGCAATTCAAGACCTGCCAGCGGCGCTGAGCACATAGTCGCACACTATATTGACTGTGTTGAAATAGGAGAGGGCAAGATCCCCAATCTTCACGGAGAAGACGTTGGCGTCGCCACTCTCGAAACTTTGCGCTTTTACAGCAGCCTTGCCCATGGAGATGCCATTTCCGTTCATGGGGAAAAGGTTGACTGGGATCAGGTTTTCAGTGTCTACGGACCTCTTTCCGGGGACGTAAAGAGACTCAATACCCCTGATACTATTCTCAGCGGTATCGGTCCCGAAAAACTGAAGGAGAGTTGGCCTGAGATCCGCAGGATCATAAGGAGCGTCCCTTCCGCAGAAGAAGTGGAAGAGGCCATGAGAAAGGCCGGATGTATGATCACCGTGGAAGATTCCGGTAAAGATCGGAAGTTCTATGAAAAGTGCTTCAAGTATTCTCCGTACATGAGACGCCGCATAACTCTTCTTCGCCTTATGGACATGATCGAACTCCTATGATACAATAAATTGTCACAGGAAAGGAGAAAAGTATATGTCTCTTATCAATGTAACCTGTCCGTCCTGCGGCACAGCCCTGCAAGCGGACGATACCAAGGAATTTGCATTCTGCACTGAATGCGGAACCAAAATAGTCCTCGGCACTCCTGAAGAAGAGCCTGTTTCCACTGTTGAAACTGCCGCCGGACCTGTTCCCCAGGGCGGCGATGAAGCAATTCTCGCTTCTCTTTCTCAGGCACTCAAGACCGAAGGCAACTTCGTGACTAATCTGGCAGGCGTTAATGAATGCACATCTCAGTACGACCGCTGGATCTACCTTATAGGAAGATTCAAGGACGCTCTCGGAAGTCTGCAGAGTGACGTCAGCAAGGAGACCGCCATTAACGAAGTCCTCGCTTTCTGCGACAGTATAAGCAAGACCAAGATCTCCTACGCCACAGGCGAGACGGGAAAAGACGGCAATGCTGTTACAAAGACTTATTCTCCCGACAGGGAAAGAGCCAACGCCATTAAAGACGCCAAGTCCTTCTTCATTACGAGATTCAATAATCTTCCCACAAGAGTTGCTCTTTCCGAACAGCTCAACGAAGAACTTGCCGCAGCCAATGAAAAGGTCAACAAGCTGAAGGCAAGCGTAAGAAATACCAGGGAACTGGCCAAATCTTCCGAGAAGGAATTCTGGACCGAGAATCCCGAGGTCCTCAACAGAAAGAGAGACGCCAAGTTCGGTGCTCTCAAGTTCCTTATAGGCGGCATTATCGTGGTCATAATAGCAGTTGTAATTGCGGCTGTGAAAAAAGTTATCTGGGTATACGGCGTTGCTGTACTGCTCCTGGCTTTGACCATTTGGCTTGCAAATAAGTCTTCTAAGAAAGCTATCGGAAAGATCGAACAGGAATGCTTCCCCGAAAGTCTTAAGAACCAGAAGGCGCTCCTCGAATCTTATCAGAAGGAGTTGGAAGCTGCCGAAATCATGCAGAAGACCGCTCAGGAAAAGCTTGCGGCCTTTGATGCAACCAGAAAATAACTTAATATTGCTAGTTTTTCATGAGTAGTCCATGCAGTCGCGGGCTGATCGGGAACGGTCAGCGTGAGGAAAGTCGGTGCTCCGCAGGGCAAGGATGCCGGTTAACGGCCGGCGGAAGTGATTCCAGGGACAGTGCAACAGAAAACAACCGCCCGCAAGGGCAAGGGTGAAAAGGCAGGGTAAGAGCCTACCGGGGACATGGTAACATGCCCCGTCAGTGTAAACCCCATCCGGAGCAAGACCAAGAAGGGTGATAACTGCGGAAACGCAAAGTGTCAGAAAGGCGGCGGCCCGTCGCTTCCCGGGAGGTAGGTCGCTTGAGCCCGTCAGTAATGGCGGGACTAGAAAGATGATTGCTTAATACAGAACACCGCTTACAGGCTGCTCATGTCTGTTTATTTCATGACAAAACCCGGCTTTGATATGTACCCAGAATCCTGGACACATGCATTAGCGAATTAAACGGGACACATG
>JAKSSR010000006.1 GCA_024402995.1 Clostridia bacterium
GGATCAACGTTACAATACATAATGATCATTGCAGGAGTAGTTACTATGAAAGAACAAGAATTAATAAAGAATTGGCAAGAAGAAGAAAAGATCGCTCACATTCACGGTTGGGATTTTTCCCACATTTCCGGAAGATATACGGAAGAGGACGATCTGCCCTGGGACTACAGGGGGATCATACTCGATTATCTGAAGCCGGAAATGAAGCTTCTGGACATTGATACCGGCGGCGGGGAATTTCTCTTATCCCTCGGTCATCCCCATGAAAATATAAGTGCCACGGAAGCCTATCCACCCAATATTCAGCTGTGCGAGGAAACACTGTCTCCGATCGGTATCGATTTCCACCCCGCGCACGGAGAGGGAGTCCTTCCCTTTGAAGATGACCGGTTTGACATAGTCATCGACCGTCACGGTGATTTCAACGCTTCAGAGATATACCGTGTACTGAAAAAAGGCGGAGTGTTCATTACCGAACAGGTCGGCGCAGATAACGACCGTAAACTGGTGGAGCTCCTTCTGGAAGAGACCCCACTGCCCTTCCCCGAGCAATACCTTGACATTGCTGAAAGAAAGTTCAGGGACGCAGGCTTTGAGATCTTAGACGGACAGGAATGCTTCAGGCCAATACAGTTCTTTGATATAGGCGCCTTAGTGTGGTTCGCTCGTATCATCGAATGGGAATTTCCCGGTTTTTCAGTGGAAAAATGCAGGGACAATCTCCTCCGCACCCAGGAGCTTTTAGAGCAGAACGGGTATGTAGAAGGGAAAATGCACCGCTTCCTTTTGGTCGCAAGAAAGCCTGAGTAAGAAAACAGCAAAACAAAAATATCCGAGGCATAAATGCCCCGGATATTTTGACATTACCCGGAATTATTCTAATCGGGATACCACTGGTTGACCAGGGGCTTAAAGGCATTGGGATACTTGATCACTCCTCTTACGCCTTCCAGAGCACCGGGAACAAGCTCAAGCATGCGGACAACTTCGCCCGGCATTGGGTTTGGCCTGAAAATGCCCTGTTCGTGAGCTGTTCTGAAACCGAAGCGCTCGTAATAGGGGCCGCCGTAAACCAGCATTATTCTGAACCCTCTTTTCTTGCAGCGCCTGATCCCTTCGGTGACCAGCGCGCTTCCTGCGCCCAGGCTTCTGTACTCTTCCAGAATGGCGAGGGGAGCAAGGATCACCGCTTCAGCAGAACTTACCGGTGTCTCTATGGTGATTTTGCTGAAGCAAATATGGCCGACGGCCTTTCCGTCCAGATCTGCGACCAGGGACATGTCAGGATCAAATGAAGGATCCCTGCGGAGATCAAGAATGAGATTAGCTTCCCAGTCATGACCGAAAGCCAGACTGTGAATTCGGCTTATCTGCTCATAGTCTCCGGGAGCTTCGGAACGTACAACGAATTCCGGCATTTACTTCACCCCTTCATCAGGATCAAAGAGTTCAAAAATGGGAATGGAGCCGGATGCCTCGCAGATCTTCAGATCGTTCATATTGCGAATGGTCCAGGAAACCTCCTGAACTCCGGCCTTGACCAGTCTTCTGAGAGCCTTGTTGCTTCTGTCGGCAAACTTGTAGGCAATAAAGTCGGGCTTGTTGATGGGGCTGAACATAAGGTTGGTGGCGGCAATTCTCTTCCACATTTTGAGACCGTCGTCGTCCTTCATGAAGTCTGCTGCCAGCTGACCTCTGCAGATGTCGGGACGCAGCTCCTTCAGATCCTTGAGAACGTAGGGATCGAAGGATTCGATGCAGAAGTTGCCCTTGTAAGTATCCATGCGCCTGCAGACAGCCTCGGTCAGCTCACGGTGATTGCCGTTGTGAGTCTTCAGTTCAATGATGAGAGGAGTTGTGTTTTCGAAAAGCTCCAGGACCTCGTCGAAAAGAGGAACGTGGTTATCAGTTCCCTCAAGGCGAAGAGCTGCCAGCCCTTCTCTGTCAAGATCTTCAACGTTGCCTTCTACACCCATGCAGCGCTTAAGACTGGAATCGTGACAGACGGCAAGAGTTCCGTCCTTGAGAAGATGAACGTCAAGTTCTGCGCCCCAGCCGTGCTCAATGGCGCGCTTGAAAGCGGGAAGAGAGTTTTCGGGGATCTGAGGCTTGTCATGAAAGCCTCTGTGGGCGAATCTATACTGTTTCAGGATCTGCCATGCAGGGTGACCTGCTCTGCCGTTAATCATATTTACCCTTTCTGATTCAAACTAATCATCCATTTCTTCAAATGCTTCCAGGCCCTTCTTTGCTTCAGCCTTGGAGTCGCCGTGCTTTACGAAGAGCATGGTAACGCCGCTGAACGCTACGAAGAGAGCCGCATAGGGGAAGAGGACCTTGTAGCTGACGGTCCTCATGAGAGTACCTGCCAGAATGGGAGTAACTACCTGAGCAGCCATGGAAGCGGTGTAATAGTATCCGGTGAATTTGCCTATATCGCTGCCCTTGCACATTTCAACGACCATGGGCAGAGAGTTGACGTTAATGGCGGCCCATGCAAGACCTACCAGAGCAAATACTACGAACATGATAATATTGATTTCTTTGTAAGTGGTGGTCAGTACGTAACCCAGACCGAAGCAGACGGCAAGAAGAATGACACCTGCCAGGATGGTCTTCTTACGTCCGATCTTGGAAGCAAGCTGACCGATGGGGATGTAGGAAACGATAGCGCCGGCAGTGGCGATGAGCAGGCACTTGGAAGCACCGTTGAGTCCCTGTCCCATGACCTGGCTTACGTAGGTGGTGAACCAGGTGGTAACGCCGTTATAACCGATGAACCAGAGAGCTATGGAAGCAAGAAGGAAGCCGAGAGACTTCTTGACGTCGGCAGGAAGGATTTCATTGCCGCTTCCGTCGTCTTCAGCAAGATTCCATTCGGGATGCAGAGCCTCCAGAGCCTTGTTTTCCTCAACGAGAGCAGGCTCCTTAATGGTGACGTACAGCAGAGCTACGCCTACGGCCATAATACCGGCGACGACCATGAACAGAGGCTGATAATTAATGTGCCCCGCGGCGTCGGGGACCAGTTTGATGACGGCGGCAACGCCCAGATAAATGATCCCGCCAACAGCACCCATTAGATTAATAATGGCATTGGCCTTGGAGCGGAGAGGCTTGGGAGTTACGTCCGGCATGAGGGCAACGGCAGGAGATCTGTAGGTGCCCATGGCTACCAGAAGCAGTCCGAGGATAACGATAAAGGCTGCCATCTTTCCTGTGCTTGCCGCTGCGGCGTAGGAATTATCCAGCAGGGGCAGAAGATTGATGAGGACGACCGCAATGGTAGTTCCCGCAAGGATAAAGGGCATACGCTTTCCGATCTTTGTGTTGGTCTTATCGGACAGAGTGCCGAAGAAAGGCAGCAGGAAGAGAGCAAGGACGTTATCAGCGGCCATGATGACGCCGGAGAAAGTTTCGTTAAGATGGAAGGTGTTGGTCAGTATTAGGGGCACGATGTTGTCGTACATCTGCCAGAAAGCGCAGATCGAAAGAAACGCAAGACCGACCAGAATAGTTCTCTTGTTATTAAGCTTCACGGTTTTCCTCCTTTATGATCTCGTCAAGGACCTGACGTATTCCGTTGAAAATATATGCGGGCTTAATGCCGTATTTATCAATGTCTTCCATGGTTCCTTCGCCGGAGAGAACGAAGATAGTATCAATTCCGGCGTTGACACCGCAGAGAATGTCTGTATAGAGACGGTCGCCCATGAGAGCGGTCTCTTCTTTGCTGACGCCCACCTTCTGCATGGCGTAGTCAGCCATTTCCGGCTGGGGCTTGCCTATGACCACCGGTTCTCTTCCCGTTGCCGTCTTCAGCATCTGGATGACGCTTCCGCAGTCGGGAGCGTAGCCGTAGCTTACGGGACAGACCAGGTCGGGGTGAGTGGCAACGTAGTCACAGCCCCGGTTGAGAAGCCTGCAGCAATTCTCCAGTTTTTCGTAGGTCAGTTCAGTATCATATCCCAGCAGCACGACGCTCACGTAACCTGAAGCGCTTTCCGCGATGGTAAGACCGGCCTTTCTCAGCTGATCCTTCAGGGATTCGGTGCCGCAGACGTAGAAAACAGTATCGTCGCGGTACTTTTTCTTGAGATACATTATAGTGGCGTCGGCGGACGAGACGAAGTCGTCTGCAGAGGCCTGAATGCCCAGGCGGGCCATTTTAGCAACATATGCATCGGTTCCGCGGGACGAATTGTTGGTCAGGAATATGTACCTTCCGCCCTTTTCCTTTACGTGGCGGAGAAAGTCCACCGTCCCGTCAAAGAGGGTGTCGTCAAGGTAAATGGTACCGTCCATGTCCAGCAGAAACAGTTTTTTTTCTGATAATGACATAATAGATCCTCAATATAAAAACAAGGTAAAACTTGCCAACGATATTGTACCATAGCGCCCATTGCTGTGGTACAATATTTTAAAGGAGTTTCCCATGAACAGAGAAGACGTAAAAATTCTTACGGCGCCGGGAAGGACGGAGATCTGCGGCAATCATACAGACCATCAGCACGGCATAGTTCTGGCTGCGGCAGTAGATCTTGAAACCAAGGCAGTAGTAACGAAAAACGATTCAGACAGGATCAATATCAGTTCCCAGGGCTTCGGCTTTTTCTCACTGAACGTAAACGATACATCCATACGTCCCGATGAGTACGGCACGCCTCAGTCCCTGGTACGAGGAGTTCTCTCCGGCTTCAAGGCCATAGGCTGCAGAGTCGGCGGTTTTGACGCCCTTATTTCTTCGGGCATACTTCCGGGAAGCGGCCTCAGCTCTTCGGCGGCTTTCGAGGTCATCGTGGGACGCATACTGAACACCCTCTACAACGGCAATGAGGTCAACGACATAAACATTGCCCGCATAGGCCAGATGGCGGAGAACTTCTGGTACGGAAAACCCAGCGGTCTTATGGACCAGACGGCGTCGGCCGTAGGCGGCCTTTTAGGCATAGACTTCAAGAGTCCTTCAAGACCTGTGGTTGAAATGCTTAAAAACAGTTTCGAAAGCAGCAATCACGAAATAGTCATAGTTAATACGGGAAGCAGCCACAGAGGTCTTACCGAGGCTTACGCCGCTATCCCCGAAGATATGAGCGCCGTAGCCAAGTGCTTCGGCAAAGAATTCCTTCGCGACGTGGATCAGGTGGAATTCTTCTCATCAATAGACCGTGTAGGCCAAAAAACGGGCAGTATCGCCACTTACAGGGCTGTTCACTTCTTCCTGGAGCAAACACGCGTCAGAGAGGCGATTTCAGCCCTTAAATGCGATGATTTTCCCTACTTCCTGGAGACGATTAACCAGTCGGGGCGAAGTTCTCAGGAACTTCTGAAAAACATTTCTGTTCCCGACAGCGACGACCCCGGCCTTGCACCTGCTCTGGAGCTTTCACGCAGCATTCTTTCCGGCTGCGGAGCGACCCGTCCCCACGGCGGCGGATTTGCAGGCACCATTCAGGCAATAGTTCCCGCCGTAATGGTGCCCGAATATACAAGGCAGATGGAAAGAGTCTACGGTCCCGGATCCACCAAGGTACTTAAAATCAAATGAAGACAAAATACGAAAAAAACGTGGACCTGAGCTGTCCTCTTAACGAATATCCCAGACCTCAGATGGTCAGAGACAACTGGACCTGCCTCAACGGCCCCTGGCAGTGCGCCTTTACGGACACCGCCGAACAGCCTCAGAGATGGGACTATACGATCATCGTCCCCTTTTCCCCCGAAAGCGAGATTTCCGGTGTGGGCAAGGCTCTTGAACCGGGCAAATTCCTCTGGTACAGAAGGACCTTTGAGATCAGTGACGCTCCCGCATCGTCACACTATATCCTCCACTTCGGAGCAGTAGACCAGATCGCAGCGGTCTACGTCAACGGTGCTTTGGCCGGAGTCCACATGGGCGGCTATACATGCTTTGAAATGGACGTGGCCCCCTTCCTTGTCAAAGGGACAAATGAAATCACCGTCATGGTCAGCGACGACACTGACATGAGCTGGCAGTCCCGCGGCAAACAGAAGACCAAGCGGGGCGGTATTTTCTACACTCCCCAGAGCGGGATCTGGCAGACAGTCTGGCTGGAAAAGGTTCCCCAGACCTACGTTCAGTCCATGCTTATCCTTCCTCTCTTTGACGAAGGCAAGCTTTCCGTCACCGTTAAGACCAACGCTGCGGCAGAGGTCAACATAAAGGCCATGGATGCTTCCGCAAGCGGAGAAAGCGGCCAGCCCATTATCCTTATTCTTCCCGAAGGCTGGGAGGCCTGGAGCCCTGAAAATCCCAAGCTCTACCCCCTCTACGTCAGCGCAGGCGAAGATAAGATCACTGCCTATTTCGGCATGCGCAAGTTTTCCGTAGAAACTGCTCCCGACGGCAACAAGCGCCTTTTCCTCAACGGCAAGCCCTATTTCCACACAGGAGTACTGGATCAGGGTTATTATGCGGATACCCTTCTGACTCCCCCTTGCGATCAGGCTATGATAGACGATATAACCATGATCAAGGACATGGGCTTCAACTGCATAAGAAAACACATCAAGCAGGAACCTCTCCGCTGGTACTACCACTGCGACCGCTTAGGCATTTTGGTCTGGCAGGACATGATCAACGGCGGGGGCAAACTGAACAAGATCACAGCTCTCGTTCCGGCCAAGTTCCCCGAATTCTCCATCAAGGACAGCAATTATCACATGTTCGGCAGAGAAAGCGCCGAAGGCCGCGCCCAGTATTACAAAGAGCTGGACGAAATGTTAGACGCTCTCATCAACTGTCCCTGCATAGCCCTGTGGACACCCTTCAACGAAGGCTGGGGCCAGTTTGACTCGGAAAAGGTCGTTGAATTCATCAAGAGACGTGACACTTCCAGAACCATAGACCATGCCTCCGGCTGGAACGACCAGCACATAGGTGAACTGAAATCCCTCCACATTTACCTTCGTCCCTACAAGTTCAGCAAGGACAAGCTGGGACGTGCTGTTATTCTTTCCGAATTCGGGGCATATCAGCTAGTTGAGGAAGGTCACTGCTTCAGCAAGGATATAACAGGCTACAAGGACTGCAGAAGCAGGGAAAAGCTCATAGCGGACTTTACAAGGCTCTACGAAAGAGACATTATCGCTCAGAAGCCCCTGGGCCTCTGCGCTTCTATCTACACCCAGCTGTCAGACGTAGAAGACGAAGTCAACGGCTTCGTTACCTTCGACAGAGAAGTAATAAAAATACCTGCGGAGACTGTCCGCAGGCTTAACGAAAAGCTAAAGGATTGATTATATGGCCTCAAAATTCAGCGTAGTCGCTCTGGGAAGCGGCGGCATGAGACGCACCGTCGCCTATTACGACGACTTTGCCACTGCCTTTCACGAAATGGACGAAATGACTCTTCGCGGCGCATCTGTGGGTTTTCACGTACGCTACGATCTTCTCTGCGATGACTGCTCCTTCTTCTGGACTTTGGCCGATGCAAGAACTCCCGAAGAAGTCTGCGAACTTTTAGATGCCTGGGACATGTTCGACGATACCATATCCAAAGCTGAAAAGCTTCAGTCCACTAAAGACGGAATGGAAGCCGGCGTCATTTTCGCCAACGGCGAAGTTGTGGCCATACTGCCCTATTAGTTGAATCTGGTGTACTTGTCCTTGGGTTTTCCTTCGGGACTGTCGGCCGCTCTTTCAAAACCGATGTATTCAGAACCCTGAAAACTCAGCTTCCCGGTCCAGCCAGGCTCAATGGCATCGAACTGTTCCTTGGTCAGGAAGAAAGAATACTTGGCGCCTTCGCCTGTAGTCTCGATAAAAAGAGAACGGTAGAGAGGCTTGCGGTAGCTGTGAGTATCCTCCTGAAGACCGTCGATAACAACATCAACAGTAAGCACAGGCTGCTTGCTGTTTTTATTTTTCTCGTGAGCGCCGAAAAGCACTGTGGATAAAACTATAATCCCCGCGAGAGCAGCTATACATAAAAAAACAACGCCGATGGGGGTGCCGTAAAGCATCATTGTAGTGTCCTCCTGAGTAACTTGTGGTATAATAACTAAGTTATTGTATCATAAAGCAAACGGAGATTCACTATGGAATATGTAACAAGAGAAATGCTGGAGAGCGGAGAGACCCTCCTCTCCCTTAAAAATACCTTTCTTGAAGAACAGAGCGGAGGAAATTTCATGGCCATGCTGGCCTGTATCATGGACTCTGTCGTCTGGGTCCCCGGCAAGCTTGTGTTCAGCGATGACGACCTTTCCAAAATTGTCAGCGGTCAGATCGGAGAGACCCTGAGAAACAGCGACGCCATCCGCTTTGTCCCCACCCTTTTCGGCACAGAGGAAGGCGGACGCTTCTACCCCATGTTCTCCAACGAGGCTCAGATCCCTCAGGAATTCTCTGACAGCAACTCACTTGTTGCCATGACGGGAGCCGAGTGCATACGCAGGGCCCGCGGCAGCAAAAACGCTGCGGGAGTAGTCCTTGACCCTCTCACTCAGGTCTGCACCATGCCCATGAACTACGTTGAGCTTATCGACAAACTGGAAAGCAGACTTTCTCCCGAGCAGCAGGAGGAAGACAAGGCTCATCCCATCAAGAACATGAAGCTTATAGTTCCCAAAGACGATCAGGCAGCCGCCGAAGCAGAAGAGATCGCCAGAGCCAAGGCAGCTCAGGCAGGCCCTGTAATGCCCAACTAAACCGATGATCCGGCCCAAGGCCTGACCATAAATATTTTATTAAGGAGAGTGCTTTTTGATTAAGTACGACACACTGGAGATTGTAGGCTGACCGGGAGGTTTGCTTACGATCAAACAAACCTCCCGCCCTTAGGCAATTGACGTCAACAATTTTCAGGAGGAAAAACAATGAATAAAAATGACTATACCATTCGTTTAGAAAGACCCGAAGACTACAGAGAAGTAGAAAACCTTGTCAGAGAAGCATTCTGGAACGTTTATCACCCCGGATGCAGCGAGCACTACGTTATCCACGTTCTCCGCGACGATCCCGCCTTTATCAGGGAACTGGATCTCGTCATGGAGCAGGACGGCAGACTCATAGGCCAGAACATGTTCATGAAGACGGTCATCAACGGCGATGACGGAAGAGTGATCCCCATTCTTACCATGGGTCCCATAGGTATTACGCCCGAGCTGAAGCGTAAGGGTTACGGCAAGATCATTCTTGACTATTCTCTGGAGAAAGCAGCTGAAATGGGCTTCGGAGCAGTTCTCTTTGAGGGGAACATAGGCTTTTACGGACACAGCGGCTTTGATTACGCAAGAAATTTCGGTATCAGATATCACGATCTTCCGGAAGGAGCAGATGATTCTTTCTTCCTTTGCAGGGAACTGATCCCCGGTTATCTTGATGATGTCACAGGTGTTTATCAGACTCCGGCCGGCTACTATGTAGATCCGGCTGAGGTCGAAGAGTTCGGCAAGGACTTCCCGGCAAAAGTCAAGCTCAAGCTGCCCGGACAGTTAGACTAAACGAAAGGCCTTTTGCAAAGGCACAGAAAAGCCCCGCCCGAGAGGAACTATGTTCTTCTTGGACGGGGCTTCGTGTTTTCAGGTTCCTGAAGATAAAGACTATTCGGTCTTTTCTCCCTGGAGTTCAGCGATCTTTGCCTTGAGCTCCTCGATCTGAGCGTTGCAGCCGGAGAGCTTTTCAATGAGTTCGGGGAACTTTTCTGCTGCCAGTTCGGGGCATTCTGCTACGAGCTTGGTACCGATCTCGGTGAAGATCTTCTTCATGTCAGCTTCCTGGCTTCCGATCTGGACCTTGCACTTTGCGACTTCTGCAGCTGCCTTGCCCTTATCCAGTGCTTCCTTGCCCTTTTCGCCTAACTTATCAAAAAATGCCATTTTTATATCTCCTTTCAAATTTAAAATATTCTTTAACATACTCAAGGGAATACCCCTTTATTACATTATGTGCTTTTTCTTTCATTTTGCAAGGATTTTACGGTAATTTTCTCTGTCGGTTGCGCCTTCTGTTGAGAAAAACAGACAGACGGAGTCAGGGCCAAGACCCAAATCCCCTCTGATGCCTGCATATTCGTCTTTCTCAGTTATTTCGGTGACAAAGCCAAAGGCGGCTGCGCCGCTTTCGCCAGAAACCACCAGAGGATCGTTTCCAACAGGACGTCCGAGAGCACGCATTCCGGATGCGGCCACTTCATCGGTCACAGAGGCAAAGAAATCCCCATGATTTTTCAGGACTTCCCAACCTATGGTACAAGGTTCTCCGCAGGCCAGACCGGCCATAATGGTCTGAATGTCGCCGCCGGCATTGTGGATGCTGCCGTCATCGGCGGAAACTGTACGCCAGTAGCAGTCTGCAACTCTTGCTTCAACTATAGTGATAACGGGGGCGGGGAGGCCCTTCTGCTTGTAGTAATCGGTAAAGAAGCCTGTGACTCCTCCTGCCATGGCGCCTACGCCGGCCTGAAGAAATATGTGTGTGGGCATTTTGTCAAGAGACTCGGCAGCCTCAAGAGCCATGGTCATGTATCCTTGCATGATCCCCAGAGGCAGCTCCTCATAGCCTTCCCAGGCGGTATCCTGGACCATGATCCATCCGTTTTTCTCAGCCTGGCTGTTGGCAAAACGGACAGCGTCATCATAATTCATGTCAGTAATGGACGCATCTGCTCCGCAGGCCTTTATATTGTCAAGGCGCTCCTGCGCGCTTCCCTTGGGCATATAGACAACGCTGTTGACGCCCATTTGCTGAGCGGTCCAGGCAATTCCCCGACCGTGGTTGCCGTCGGTGCAGGTGACAAAGGTCAGTTCACCGAGCTTTTCCTTAACAGAAGGGTCAGAAAGTTTTTCAAAAGTGATCTCTGAGGGTTCCAAGCCCAGCTGCTTCGCAATATATCCGGCAATGCAGTAGCTTCCGCCAAGAGCCTTGAACGCATTGAGACCAAAGCGGTAGCTTTCGTCTTTGACGTAGACTGCGCCAAGTCCGTGGGACTTGGCAAAGCCGTCAAGGCAGGCTAGAGGAGTTTCCTCATAAACCGGTATGCTTCGGTGGAAATTACGTACCTGACGGGCTTTTTCCAGAGTGAACTCTTTGTCGTAACGGCTTGTATTTTCAACGTCCCTGTTGATTCTGACGAACTTGATGTCTTCCATTTTCGTTCTCTTTTACTTTGTATGAATATCGATCTGGGTGAAGGGAATTTCGATTCCTGCTGCGTCCAGAGCAGCCTTCATGCCGTTCTGCATGGTGAAATAGTTGCTCCAGTAATCGGAGGTAGAGCACCAGCCTCTGAATTCAAGGATAATTGCGCTGTCGGCGTATTCCACTACGTTGACGAGAGCTGCGGGCTTTTCGAGGAAACTGCCGGTCTTATCGGCCATGTCGAGAATAGCCTTCTTTGCCAGTTCGATGTCGCTTTCGTAAGCAATACCGATGCGGATATCAACACGTCTGGTCTGCAGCTTAGTAGCGTTGGTAATAGCGTTGCCGGTGAGGACAGCATTGGGGATGCTGATGTGCTGGTTGTCAACTGTGATGATAGAAGTGTGGAGCAGGTTGATGGAGTCGACGGAGCCGGCGTTGCCTGCGCAGGTAATGTAGTCACCCTTCTTGAAGGGGGTCGTGATCATGATGAGAATGCCGCTGGCCAGGTTGGAGAGGCAGCCCTGAAGAGCGAGGGCGACAGCCGCGCCGCAGGCAGCGAATACGGTAATGACGGAAGTGGTGTCAACGCCGATCATCTTGAGAACGGAAACAATAAGAACTGACCAGCCCGCAATTTTAGCGGCATTGATAATGAACTTGTGCAGCATCGGATCCACGCCGGTCTTTTCCAGGATCTTTTTAATGACCTTCTGAAGTCCCTTAATAAGAATTGCACCGACGATGAGTACGCCAAGAGCGGGACCAAAGCGCAGAGCGATAGCAGCAAAATTAACCATTTGATTTTCCTCCTGTAAATGTGTATTTAAATTAATATAAAACGTATTTTTTGCGTCTTTCTTCAAAGACTTCCCTTCCCTGACGGTTCATCTCAAGGACCTCTTCAAGGGACCATTCATTGTTTTCGAAAAGACGGTGACCGGCAAGCAAGCTTATGAAAGGCAGGCTGGTCGTGGACTGTTCAGTGTACTGACGGAGTCCGAAATCATCGGGATAACTGCGGCGAAGAAGATCCAGCAGGCAGACGCCCACTGTGAGGGGCCTCAAAGCCGCGGCGTCGGTAACGTAAATGCGTATGCCGCCGCAGAGGAGTCCCTGATGCTTGCTCCAGGTGGGAGTAAACCAATAGGGGCTTGCAAAGACGCCGGGAAGCTCCATGGCGTTGAAATCCTTTGCAAAGGTCTCAGCCTTGATATAAGGCGCTCCTATAAGCCTGAAAGGAGCTGATGTACCCCTTCCCTCCGAAACGTTGGTGCCTTCCAGCAGGCACAGCCCGGCGTAAAGACGCACGCTTTCGATGTCGGGCATAGCAGGACTGGTCATGAGCCAGGGGCGCTTCCAGTCTTCAAAGGTCATTCCCGCAGTATATCCGGCGCATTTAATTACAGTAAGGTCGAGATCCAGTTTTTCTTCGTCTTTGACCATCAGAGCAAATTCTCCGCAGGTCTGACCGTAAATGGCGGGGATATCATGAAAACCTACAAAGCTTTCCGTTTCCGGAGTTCTGATGCAGCCCTCCACCAGGTTTCCAAGAGGATTGGGCCTGTCCAGAACCACCAGACGCTTTCCGTGATCGGCGCACTGCCGCATGGCATGCTTCAGAGTCGAAATAAAGGTATAGAAGCGTGCTCCCACGTCCTGAATATCGTAAACCAGAGTGTCAAAGTAATCGAAGGCTTCTTCGGGCATATCGTATGAACCCTTGCGGTACATGCTCATCATGGGAAGACCGGATATGGCGTCAACGCCGCTTTCAAAGGGGACGCCGTCGGCAAGGTCTCCGCGTACACCGTGCTCAGGTGCGAGAAGCAAACGCAGATCAGCGGTCCTTTTAAGGAAATCAATGGAAGATTCGCCTTTGAGGGTCCGTCCGGAAGGAGCGCTCAGAAGAGCAAGTCTGCCGGAAAGGGCCTTAGGTTCTTCTTCAATTCTGTCAATACCGAAAAGCATGTTCCGCCTCCTCTCACTACATGTGGGTAAATAACGTCTTATTATACACTTGATGTTGTCTTATGGGCAAGTGCGTAATATAATTAGCAAAAAGGAGATTCTGCCATGGGAAAAAATCTTAACAAATTCCGCGGCTGCCTTATAGGCGGCGCAGCAGGCGATGCTCTGGGCTACGCAGTCGAGTTCATGTCATCCGAAGATATTTTCATCAAATACGGCGAAAAAGGGATTACCGCTTTCCAACTTCAGGACGGTAAAGCCCTTATTTCCGACGACACACAGATGACCCTCTTTACCGCCAACGGCCTGCTCTATGCGTCTACCATGCAGCAGACAGGCGGCCCCTTTGAGTCTTATCCCGCGTCCATAGCTCTGGCCTACAGAGACTGGCTGCGGACCCAGCAGGCCTCCCAATCAAAAGGAAGCGTAAGCTGGCTCAACAATATTCCGGAAATGAACAGCAGACGTGCTCCCGGAAACACCTGCCTGACGGCTCTCGGCTCAGGCGTCTGCGGTAAAATAGCCGCTCCGGTCAATGACAGCAAGGGCTGCGGCGGAATAATGCGTGTTGCTCCCATAGGGCTCTATCTTCAGAGCCTCGGCTTTTCTCTTTACGACAGCGACTTGATCGCAGCGGAAGCGGCGGCAGTCACCCATGGTCATCCTCTGGGATACATGCCTGCGGCGGCTTTAGCTCAAATCATAGGCTACGCCGTAAACATGCCCGAATCCCCCCTGCTCTACAGCGTTATGAGCGCCAAGCACGCCCTGGGGAAAATATTCCCGAATGACGTTCATTTGAGCACAATGGCCGGCCTTATAGACAAGGCCATCGAACTGTCCCTTATGGACCTGGACGATTTAGATGCCATCAGGCAGCTGGGCGAAGGCTGGACAGGTGAGGAATGCCTTGCCATTGCCATCTATTGCTCACTGAAATACAGCGATAATTTCGAAGAAGCCCTCATTGCTTCCGTAAATCACGACGGCGACAGCGACAGCACGGGAGCCGTAACCGGCAATATTCTCGGCGCTTATCTGGGAATGGACGCTATTCCGGGAAAATTCATTGAAAACCTGGAGCTGAAGGACGTTATTCTGGAAATAGCAGATGACCTTTACAACGACTGCCCCATTTCCTACGATGACGTCATGGAGAACAAGGTCTGGGTAAGCAAATACATTAAGCATGACTACCGTCCCGGGGAAACGCTGCCCTCAGAAATATCTGAAAAGGCGGAACTAGCCGAAAAAGAAAACGCCGCGGCAGAGGAGCAGATCCCCCCGGTCCGCGACATGCAGATGACAATAGACCTGGGACTGTTTGCGCCCATTGAAGAAGAACGGGAGCAGCCCAAAGTTCAGGGGAAACCTAAGCCTGGAGAAAAGGCCGAACTGAAAGAAAAGCATAAGGCTAAGGAAAAAGCAGAACCAAAGTCAACACCTTTAGTGCTGAAAAAGGCGGAGCGCAAGGAAAAGCCCACTCCTCCTCCGTCTCCCGCTCCAAAGAAAAACACAAAGGCAGAGCCTGAAGAGAAGCCCGCTCTCAGGCAGACGGCCGTCAAGCCCGCGGATCCCGGCAAAATCAAGTTCTACAAGTGGACCGACGCCACCTTCGGAGGCTATGACGTCCTCGCAGTTTGCGATAAAAACGCGTACCTGAACCTATGCTTCAGCTTCGAAGGCTGCCCCATGGACGCCCTGTGCGAAAACGGTCTGTACTATTTCCTCGTAGACAGCGACTGGAAGGAGATCACTCCCCTTCGCAAGACCGAATTCCTTCACCCCGATGGAAAACCCAGCCCCCAGGGCGACGAACTGAAGAAATATGCCTTTAACCCCGCCGCATACGACTACAGGGTGTACACTGATAAAGAACTGAAATAATACATACTGCCTAATAAAGACCTAATATATCTATAGGACAATATTCGCTGATCATAGTATTATAAAGCGTTGGAATTCCAATAATTCCAACGCTTTTTTCATAGCTTTTTCTTTTACAGTTATGCGTCCTGTCCACGGGGAACATCTTTGAAGATCTTCCGAAGAACGACTATGGCAGCTATGGCAAGAATGAACTCAGACGTGGGTTGGGCAGCGGCAAGTCCATTTATGGGGAAGATACGGTTCCATATGAAGAGCGCCGGGATCTCCAATACGATTTTGCGCAGAACCGCAAAAATAAGAGATTTCCGTCCCATTCCGCAAGCCTGAAAAACACCGACGGCGATAAAGTCCATGGCCATGCATGGAATGGTGACCGACGCTATGCGCAGGAATACTTCACCGTACGATACTATATCGGCATCTTTAATGAAAAAGGTCATAAGCTTTCCGGGGAAGATGAATGTTCCCAGGGCCATAACAATAGCGATCCCCATGGAGATCTTCAGAGTAAAGCGAAATACATCCTTCATGCGCTTTCTGTCGCCCGAAGAATAGTTGTAGCTGATCAAGGGTGTGATCCCGTTGGAAACGCCGATTGCCATCATGAGGGGCACCATAATGATTTTATGAGAAATGCCTACGGCAGACACCACCGCGGGACCGTAAGCTGACGCGAAATTATTGAGCACAGTCTGGCCGGTAACGTTGAGAAGATTCTGTATGGCGGCGGGCACTCCTACATTAAAAACAGGCTTGGCAATGCCCTTCTGTGCGGCAAAGTCTTTCCACTTAAAGGATACGAAAGTCTTTTCTTTCTTGACAGCTATGAGTATGAGGAAATACAGCACCGCCACGCTGTTTGAAATAAACGTAGCGAGACCTGCGCCGGCAGCTCCCATTCCGAGAAAACGTGGAAGTATGAAGAAGGGATCCAGTATCACGTTGAGTATGCAGCCGCTCATGGTGCCTATAGTCGCATGCATTGCTGCCCCTTCAGCTCTTATAAGGTATCCCAGAACGACGTTAAGTATGGACGGCACTGCTCCGCAGATGACTGTCCAGAATATGTATTCTGACGTGACTGCATAGGTATCCGCCGTAGCGCCGAGAAGCTTCAGGAAAAATGGTCTGAAAGCTAAAAACACTCCGGAAAACACAAAGCCGGAAATCAAGGCCCAATATATTCCGAAAGCGCTGGTTCTTCTGGTCGTGTCATGATCTCTTACGCCGAGGCAGCGGCTCATGTAACTTCCGGTGCCCACACCGAAGAGATTGTTCACGGCATTGAAGGCAAGAAGCACCGGCGACGCGAGAGTTACCGCCGAGCTTTCAATGGAACTGTTGAGCGCCCCTACAAAATAGGTATCCGCCATGCTGTAAAGCATCATGACAAGGGAACCTATAATGCTTGGTATGCACATTTTGGCAACAGCCTGGGGAACAGGCATAGTTTCAAATAAATCTTTTTTTGTATTTTCTTCTGACATATATTTTAATTGAACTGTTTTTGTATTATTTTTTTCTGAGTTTTCTGCGAACTCTGTTTATGTGACGCTCAAAATCTCCGCCGGAGATAAACTCGGCTAAAACGTACTGCTCAAAACTGGGTACAGAGCAGGAATAAAATCCGGCCTTTTCATCAAAACGCTTCAGCAGCTGCTCCGGCAAGACCATGTATCCGATACGTATGGATGGTGCAATGGTCTTTGAAAAAGTGTTCAGGTAAATCACGTTATCGTCCTGAGACAGGGCAAAGACCGTTTCTTCCGGCTTGGTGGACGTTGTGAATTCGGAACCGAAATCGTCTTCTACTATATATCGGCCATTGTTCCTGGCCCATCTGAGATATTCCCTGCGTTTTGACGCGCTGGCCGTAACACCCGAGGGGAAGCTTCGGTAAGGAGTAATATGAAGGACGTCGGCTGATGACGCGGCCAGCTCGGAACTTATGATACCGTC
The DNA here is from genome assembly GCA_024402995.1 of Clostridia bacterium. Classification (GTDB taxonomy): domain Bacteria; phylum Bacillota; class Clostridia; order Peptostreptococcales; family Anaerovoracaceae; genus JAKSSR01. The sequence continues at coordinate 16,925 of JAKSSR010000006.1, forward strand.
GCTGCCGAGGGCAAGAAGCTGACATTTGACACCGTTGGCGCTGTAGATCTGCTCGATTTTCTCATAGGAAGGCTTCTCTATGGCGTACAACTTATCCCGTCCTATTGTCTGGACAAGGAGGCCGTAGAGATATTCCGCACCGGAGCCTATAACTATGCGTTCCGGAGGCGCGGTTATTCCCCTTGATCTGGCAAGGTAGCGGGAAATTGCGTCACGCAGCTGCATGCATCCGCTCCCCGGGCTTTTGACCAATATGTTTTCGCCATATTCAGTAAGGACCTTTCGCATGGCCCTTGCATAAACGCTGAAGGGGAAATCTTCTATCTCCGCCAAATCCGTCGGTTCGGAGGATTCGGAGACAGAAATATTTCTGTATAACTGGTCAAGTTCCTTTTCCGGGCCGCCCACGGCAACAAAACCGTCCTGTTCACGGTAGCACACAAAATAACCGCTTCTCTGGCGGCTTTCCGCGTAGCCCTCGTCGCAGAGGATCTCATAAGCATGTTCAACGCTGACCAGGCTGATGTCTTCTTTTTCAGCAAGGAGCCTCTTGCTGGGCAGCCTGCTTCCGTAAGGATAGACACCGTTTACAATGTCCTTGCGCAGGTCTTCGTATAATTTAAGGTATTTAGTCTTCTTCATCTGGTATTACCGTTTCACATTTTACTATTCCCAACGATAATACCACATTTGCAATCTATTGAACAGTTCCTTGACTGATCAGCGCATAACTGCACAAGAAAATCCCTCCGCACATCTGCTGCGAAGGGACCTTTTATTGTTCATTAAATTACCTGCAATACGTAGAACTTCAGGTAGGTCGTTTCTTCCTGAGCAAGCAGGGCCGGGTGATCGGGAGCCTGAGTCTTATACTCCGCAAGGCGAAGCTTCTTTCCTGACTCTTTTGCAGCCTCTCTCAGCATTTTCTCAAAGAGGTTCGAAGGCATATAGTGGGAGCAGGACGCAGTCACCAGGAAACCGCCCTTCTTCACTAATTTCATTCCGAGAATATTTATGTCCTTATACCCGCCGTAAGCGTTCTTTACGTCGGCGGCACTCTTTGTAAAAGCAGGGGGATCAAGTACGACCACGTCAAAGCTGCGGCCTTCCTTGCGATATCTGCGCAGGACCTCGAAGACGTCGCCCTGCTCGGTCTTTACGATATTTTCAAAACCATTGAGAGCGGCATTATCCCTAACGTCTGCAAGAGCCCTCTCGGAAATATCAAGGGCCGTGACAGACTTAGCGCCGGCAGCTGCAGCGTTTATGGAGAAGCCTCCCACATTGCAGAAGCAGTCCAGGACCTCGGCATCTTTGCAATAACGGCGAATAGCAAAACGGTTTTCCTTCTGATCAAGGAAATAGCCTGTTTTCTGACCGTTTTCCAAATCGGCGATCATTTTCAGACCGTTTTCAGTGATCTCCACTCTTGGGTCAAAATCACCGTAAACAGGGCCTTTTACCAGCTGCAGTCCTTCCTTGCGGCGAACTTCAACGTCACTGCGCTCATATATGCCGCGGGGATCGAAGAGCTCCACAAGAGCATGGATTATCTCCTGTTTGTGAAGATCCATTCCCAGAGAAAGTACCTGCATGGAAAAAACGTCGTGGTATTTGTCGATTATCAGGGCCGGGAGCTCATCGGCTTCGGCAAAGACCATGCGATAGCAGTCGTCGTAGCCCAGACGGCGGCGATAATCGTCGGCAGCCTTAATCCGTTCCTTGAAAAGTTCCTTACCGGGCTCTTCCTCGCCGCGGATGAGAATGCGCACTAAAATCTTGGAAAGATGGTTGATGTACCCCTTTCCCACATAAACTCCTGTATGATCGTAAACAGTGGCAAGATCCCCGTTGTGACCTTCCCCTTCAATACGCTCAACTTCGTTGGCATAGACCCAGGCGTGGCCTTCACGGATGCGCCTGTCTTCTTTTTTCTTTAAATATACTCTGTAGCTCATAGAAAAGATTATATCACATTGTGGTATAATTGCACTACAAAAGCATTAAGGAGGTCGTTATGCAGAAAATATATGAGCTGGCAGCAGAGCTTCGTCATGAGCTGCACCAGCACCCGGAATTAGCTGGAGAAGAGGTCTGGACCAAGGCTCGTCTGATCCGTTTCCTTCAGGAAAACACAAAACTGGAGATCGTTGACAAAGGCAAGTGGTTCTATGCAGCCTACAAGGGTGGCGGAGACAAGGAAGCCGTAGGCTTCCGCGCAGATTTCGACGCACTTCCCTTCCCTGACAATGTAGACGTTCCCTATGTTTCCCTTACTCCGGGAAAAGGTCACAAATGCGGCCACGACGGTCACGCAGCCACTCTCTGCGCCTTTGCCATGGCCCTGGAAAAGAAACAGGTCAAGCGCGACGTTTACCTGGTCTTCCAGCACGGCGAAGAAGTAGGCATGGGCGGCAGGGAATGCGAAGCTTTCGTTCCCGAAACGGGCGTAAAAGAAATCTATGCATGGCACAATACCAACGGCTACGAATTCGGCACAGTTGAGCTTTTTGAGACCTTCTATGCCTGCGGCTCCGTAGGAATGAACATTACCATGACAGGTGTTCCCAGTCATGCCAGCAGGCCGGAGGACGGCAATAATCCTGCAGTACCTCTCGCCAAAGTCGTTGCAAAGATTCCCGAGATCGCAGATCAGTCCAAGTTTGAGACCCTTGTAATGGCGACCATCGTTGAGGTCAGTATAGGCGAACACGCCTTCGGAATTGCTGCGTCAAAGGGCAATATAGGCGTGACTCTCCGTTCCCTCAACGACTCTGATATGTATGTAATCCGCGACCAGATCGTTGAGTACGCCACATCCGTCGCCAAGGAAGCCGGTCTTCAGGTGGAGTTCTCCTATGAGGACCTTTTCCCCGACTGCAAGGGCGACGCTCAGCACTGCGAAAAGATACGTCAGGCAGCAATTAAGTGCGGTCTGCCCTACACCTATGCTCCAGCTCCCAACCGCGGTTCCGAGGACTTCGGCTGGTTCCTGAAGCAGTGCCCCGGTTCCATGTTCGACCTGGCCTGCGGTGTTGATACCCCGTCCATTCACACCAACGAATTCGACTTTGACGACAGACTCATTCCCAGGGCAACTGAAATGATGCTTGCCCTTGCAGAAATGTAGTCAAAAGACAAAAGCATTAAAAGGCCCCATTCACCAATGCGGTGGATGGGGCTTTTTTTGCGTTTGGATCATTTCATGTCTTCTTCCGGGTGGTTTTTAAGCCACCTTTCGTATAGGTCGGGACGCCTTTCTTTCGTTCTGGCTATCTGCTGTTCTTTCTTCCACTCTGCAATTTTTCCGTGGTTGCCGGAACGCAAAACTTCGGGCACTTCTCTGCCCTCCCAGACAGCGGGATGAACGTACTGAGGATATTCAAGAAGTCCGTCCCAGTAGCTTTCGTCCTCGTAGCACTCCGGAGACTTCAGAACGCCGGGCTGGAGGCGGAGAACGCTGTCGGCCACTACAAGAGCGGCAAGCTCTCCTCCCGTCAGGACGTAATCGCCAATGCTGATTTCCTCATCCGCAGTCTCCTCTATGACTCTTTCGTCAATGCCTTCGTAATGACCGCAGACTAAAGTCAGACAGGGGTATTCCGCCAGGCGCCTGGCAGCCGCTTCGTCATAGGTCTTTCCTCCGGGTGTGAGGAAAACAACGTGAGGTTTGACCGGTTCGGTTTCCGCCTGTATGTGACGCAGACAATCATATATGGGCTGAGCGAAGAGGACCTTTCCCTGACCGCCTCCGTAGGGGCAGTCATCAGTCTGCTTCTGCCTGTTTTTCGTGTAATCCCTTATCTGATGGCAGTGGGTCTCGATAAGGCCCTTTGCCTCTGCCCTGCCGACTATGCTGGTCTTCAGAACGATCTCGCACATTTCAGGAAAGAGTGTTACGATGTCGACTCTCATTTATTTTCCCATGAGCTCGCCCATGTAGGTCAGAGTTCTGATCAGCTGGTTGGTATAGCCCATTTCGTTATCGTACCATGCAACGATACGGACTTCGTAAATGTGAGTTCCGCAGCGTTCTGCAAGAGTCTGGGTAGCGTCGAAGATGGAACCGAAGGAAGTTCCGATAATGTCAGAGCTGACGATCTGTTCTTCGTTATATCCGAAGGATTCGCTGGCGGCGGCCTTCATTGCTGCGTTGATGCCTTCAACGGAAACGCTGTCGGTCTCATCCTTAAGGGTTGCGTCCAGAATAGTGACGGAGCCGGTAGCTACAGGAACTCTCTGAGCAGAACCGATGAGCTTGCCGTCAAGTTCGGGAATAACAAGACCGATGGCCTTTGCTGCACCGGTGCTGTTGGGAACGATGTTGATAGCGCCTGCGCGTGCTCTGCGGAAATCGTTCTTCTTGTGAGGACCGTCCAGGATCATCTGGTCGCCGGTATAGGCGTGAATGGTGGTCATGAAGCCGGTACGTACTTCTCTGTACTCATTGAGGACCTTTGCCATGGGAGCAAGGCAGTTGGTGGTGCAGCTTGCGCCGGAGACGATGGTATCCTCGTTCTTGAGGACCTGATGGTTTACACCGTAAACGATAGTGGGAAGGTCATTGCCTGCAGGTGCGGAAATGATGACCTTCTTCGCGCCGGCATCGATATGAGCCTGGCTCTTTGCCTTGCTGGTGTAGAAGCCGGTGCATTCGACGACGATGTCGATGTCCAGCTCTCCCCAGGGAAGTTTGCTTGCGTCTGCTTCCTTGTAAACGGGGATTTCAGTACCGTCGACAAAGATGGAGCTTTCACCGTTGGTAATGTCATGAGTGTTATATCCCTTCTGAACACTGTCATACTTAAGGAGATAAGCCAGCATTTCAGGGGAAGTAAGATCGTTGATCGCTACGACCTCGTAACGGGGGTTACCGAAGATCTGACGGAAGGTAAGTCTTCCGATGCGGCCGAAGCCATTGATTGCAACTCTGATCATTTCAAATACCTCTTTCTTTACTGCGCCGGTACATTTGTCCAGGCGCTTTCTATCTTTTTAATTTTTCTTGCAGTATATATTGCCGTCATCACGCAGCAGCACAGCCACGCGAAAGGAAAAGCCAGCATTACGAAGCGGAAGCTCTGGAAATAGGGCCAAAGCAGCTGCAGATACAGCTGACGGAGAACTACATAGCAGAAAAGCATGATATACATAGGCCCTTTGCTTTCTCCGTACCCCTGAAGGATCCCGCAGCAGGTGTGGGTTATGGAATTGATGAACTGAAGCGGTATCATCGTTGTGAAGATGAGACAGCCGTATTCGATTACGTCAGGATCCTGATTGAAGAGTTTTATTATAGGAACTCTGAATACGACAAACAGGATAATGTAGAAGGTACAAAGACCGAAGGTCATTCCCATGCAGATCTTTGAGCCCTTGCTTATACGCTCGCGTTTTCCCGCTCCAACGTTCTGAGCGACGAAAGTGGTTATAGCCGTGGACATGCTCTGTATGGTAAGGCTTATAAGGGAATCCACTCTGTTCTGTATACCCCAGGCGGCCATAGCACCGGAACCAAAGCGGTTTATAAAGGATACGACAACGGTATTGCTGAAAGAAATAACCGATTTGCGTATTCCTATGGGCACACCGACAACTGCGATCTGCTTAATGGTATCCTTATCAAAGACAGGCTTTCTGAAGTCCAGAGGCTGGAAGGCTTCAACGTTGAGTATAAAGCGGAAGAGCACTCCGGCGGAGACGAACTGGGCAATGATAGTGGCGTAAGCAGCCCCTTCTACCCCCATGCCGAAAACCTTTATGAAGAAAAGATCCAGGCCTATGTTCATTACAGAGCAAAGACCGAGAACCATCATGGGCCTGCGTGAGTCTCCTATTGCCCGCAGAATTCCTCCGCACATATTATAGAGGAACAGTCCTAATACTCCGGAAAAATATATCCGGAGATAAGCGCTGGCATCAGGAAGAACATCAGCGGGAGTCTTAAGCAGACGGAGCATCATGGGAGTTCCAAGCAAACCTATGGCAGTGAAGCTGATGCCAATGACCAATGTTATCCAGATAATTGTCCTGAGGGCGATATTCAGACGCTTGAAGTCCTTTGCGCCGAAATTTCTGGAGACGACGACTGTCGCACCCACTGAGATCCCGGAAAAGAAGCCTACCAGAACATTGACGATATTGGTAGTGGCGCTGACCGCCGCAAGAGCCTGCTTGCTGACCATGTTGCCCAGTATCATGCTGTCAACAACATTGTAGCCCTGCTGAAGCAGATCTCCCACAAAGAGCGGAATAGCGAAGGTTATAAGCAGACGGAAGATATTGCCTTCCGTCATATCAAGCTGTTTTTTGCTTAATGATGCCATATTACTTTCTGCCCAGGAGATAAGCAGCAAAGCCGGCGGCTTCTGCAGCCCTGCGATCGGCAAAGTTTCTGGTATCCAGGAAGTTCTTTGTGCGGACCAGCTTTGCCAGAGCGGCAAAATCCAGGTCCTTGTAGAACTTGTGGTTTACTCCGAGGATGATCAGGTCTGCGCCCTTAACAGCCTCGTCCAGGTCTGCCAGAACTCCGTTTCTTCCGTGAGCAAAGGGATCCTGTACGGCGACGGTGACGCCGCGTGACTTAAGCTCATCGATGAGATAAAGAATGGGGCTTTCTCTCATGTCATCTACATCAGGCTTGTAGGTTACGCCGAGAATAGTGACCTTGGGGTTTTCAATACCCCTGAGGATCTCCATGGATCTGTCGGCGACGTATGCGGGCATACCGTCGTTGGTATGACGGGCCAGATCGATGATCTGGGCAAGACCGGGTTCCTTTTCAACGATGAACCAGGGGTCAACGGCAATGCAGTGGCCTCCGACGCCGGGGCCGGGCTGATGGATATTTACTCTGGGGTGCTTGTTGCATATCTCAATAAGTTCCCAGACGTTGATGCCCTGAGCTTCGCAGATCTTTGCGAGTTCATTGGCAAAAGCAATATTTACGTCTCGGAAAGTATTTTCGGAAAGCTTGCACATTTCGGCAGTACGGGCATCGGTCTCGTAGATCTCGCCTTCTACGAAGCTGGAATACAGCTCCTTGATACGGTGAGCAGACTCGGTGTCATAGCCGCCGGCAATGCGGTTATTGTGGACCAGTTCATAAAGAATGCGTCCGGGAATGACGCGCTCGGGAGAGTGACCCAGAGAGAAGTCCGCACCGGCCTTAAGTCCGGTCTTTTCCTCAAGAATGGGCTTCATGATACTGTCTACGGTTCCGATGGGAGAGGTGCTTTCCAGAATGACCAGATCGCCCTTCTTGAGAACACCGGCAACTTCTTCCGTTGCGCTGATGACGAACTTCATGTCTGCCTTCTTGTCCTCGGTTATGGGAGTGGGGACAGAAATGATAAAGGCATCTGCTTCAACGGCCTTATCGCAGGCCTTCAGTCTTCCGGTAGCGGTGACTTTTTTGATAAAGTCCGCAAGGCCTTCTTCTTCTATAATGATCTCGCCCTTGTTGAGGGCTTCGACGATTGCTGCTTTTTTATCTACGCCTGTTACATCGTGACCTGCATTGGCAAACATTGCCGCAGTGGGAAGCCCGATATATCCAAGGCCTAATACACATAACTTCATTGGTGTTTCCTCCGTATTTTACTAAAGGAGTATTATATCACATTTCTGCGTTTTAAACTATTGTGCTTCCGCCGATAAATTCGCGGAGAATGGAATTGCTTGCTACGACTCTGTCATCCTCGATCTCGGTGACGTGGGACAGAAGTCTGAGGAGGCGCTGAGCTTCGCAGTAATCCTCGTCGTCTTCGGGGATAGCCTCAAGAAGAGGACGGGCATACTTCTTGATAACTGCCAGTTCGTATACCTGAGTACTGTTGAAGAGAACATCGGCGCTGCTGCTGTAAGGGAAGATATTTACGTCTTCACCGGCGCGGACGTCGGGCCAGGCGTTAATGGTCTGCTTGGCGCTCCAGCCGCGCTTTGCCGCGTCGCGTATAATACGGCGGAGCTTGCGGACGTCGGTAAGAGGAACACGGTGGTGCTCGTCGATGCGTATCTGAGTCAGGGGGCTGATGTAGATCTTGAACTTGTCGTCTGCGGAAATTGAAGGAGTCATGGCATCGTTGAGGCCGTGGATACCTTCGATGACGACAGGCTGATCGGGGCCGAGCTTTTCTATGCGCTCACCGAAAACCTGCTTGCCGCTCTGGAAATCGAAACGGGGAATGTCAACTTCTTTTCCGGCAAGAAGATCGTTCATCTGGCGGTTGAACAGTTCAACGTCAATGGAGTCCAGATTTTCAAAGTTCTGCTTTCCGTCGGGGCCTACGGGGATCTTGTCGCGGTCCAGATAATAGTCATCGGTACCCAGGTAAACAGGCTTGCTTCCGCAGACCCAAAGCTGAGTGCAGAGACGCTTTGCGAAGCTGGTCTTTCCTGAGGAAGACGGACCGGCAATGAGTACTATGCGCTTTCCGCTTTCGATTATACGGGAAGCGATCTCCGCAACGTTCTTCTCGTGAAGTGCTTCGGAAACCAGGATCACGTCCTTGATCCCGCCGGCTTCAATAGTCCTGTTCAGATCTGTGAAATTGCAGATTCCCAGCTTTTCGCCCCACTGATTCTCAACGGCGAAGGCGTCATAAAGCTTGACGTCATCTCTGTAAGGAGCCAGTCCCTCGGGATGAGTATCTTCGGGTATGCGCACGACAATGCCGCTGCGGCAGAGTTTAAGGTCAAAGTTGCGTACATAGCCGGTAGTGGGCACTACAAGGTCAGGTCCGTCGTAGATCTCGGTGAAGTCAACAGGGCTCTTGGACCAGGCACGCATACGCTTTTCAACAGTATCGGCAAATTCCTGAGTGATTTCTCCTGCATTGTGAATAAAGGTGAAAATCCCGCGATTTAAGGAGCTGCTGATAACTATACCGGCTTCGGGCCTTTCGGCCTTTACAGCGGCCATATAGAGCCTCAGAACGCTATTCTGATAAGCCTCTTTGCCGTCAGGGTCTCTCATATCAAGCAGAACGACCTCAGCTCCGGCAGGAACCTGCGCAGTAAGAGGCACGACTTTATTGTTGATGCGGCCGGCGTATACACGGTAGGGAAGCTGTTCTCTGACCATCTGGACGATTTCGTCTACAGTGGTCCCCTGACTGATCTCCATTGCCATTCCGGCGGTCTTTGGGGCAAGTTTCAAAATGATGTTCATATATACTCCTTTTATGCATTGACGACGTTCCGCGGATGTCCTTCAAGGAAGGCCTTCAGGTTTTCTGCCGAGCAGTCCATAATGCGCTGACGGCTTTCCGCAGGCGCCCACGAAATGTGGGGCGTTATTATGCAGTTTTTTGCGGTAAGCAAAGGATTGTCTCCTCTTACAGGTTCTGTAGACAGAACGTCCAGGCCGGCTCCGGCCACCTTGCCGCAATTGAGGGCATCGGCCAGATCCTGCTCATTGACCAGCTGACCGCGGCTGTTGTTTATGATTATGACCCCATCCTTCATTTTGCCGATGGTGTCTTTATTGATCATCTTTTCCGTATCGGGGAAGAGAGGACAGTGAAGAGCGATGACGTCGCTGCTCTTCAGCAGGGTATCCAGCTCCACGTACTCAGCGATCTTTGTTCCTTCTTCGCTGCGGTGCTTATCGCAGGCAAGTACCTTCATTCCGAGGGCGGAGGCAACTGCTCCGGTACGCTGTCCTATGCGTCCGAAGCCTATGATACCAAGGGTCTTTCCGGCCAACTCAATGAGGGGGTAATCCCAGTAACACCAGTCCTTGCTGTTTTCCCATCCGCCTTTATGGACGGAATCACTGTGATGACCTATATGATGACAGACCTCAAGAAGCAAAGCAATGGCAAACTGACTTACAGACGCGGTTCCATACGCAGGAACATTGCAGACAGGAATGCCCTTCTCTCCGGCATGGTTATAATCTACAACATTGTACCCTGTGGCCAGGACACCTATGAATTTCATATTGGGACAGGCGTCGATCACCTTTGCGGAAATGGGAGTCTTATTGGTAAAAACGAGTTCCGCATCCCCTATGCGTTCAATGACCTGAGACTCATCGGTAAGAGACGTTCTGTCGTACACCGTCAGTTCTCCGTATTTTTCTATCTCGGCCCAGCTGAGATCGCCGGGATTTTCGGTATATCCGTCAAGAATCACTATCTTCATCCTGATTACCTCCATTTTTATATTTTACATCAATACATAGATAATCACAATAAAAAGAGGCCCCTGTCGGGACCTCTAAATATCTGAAATCTATTATGCTTCAGCAGGTGCTTCTTCAGCGGGAGCTTCTTCTTCAGCAGGAGCTTCGATAGTTTCCTTGATGGAGAGGGAGATTCTCTTTGCTTCCTTGTCGATCTCGAGGATCTTTACGCTGACTTCCTGGCCGATGGTGAGTTCGTCGGAAATCTTGTTGACTCTCTTGTGAGCGACTTCGGAGATGTGTACCAGACCGTCAAGGCCCGGGGACAGTTCTACGAATGCACCGTATTCCTTGATCTGGACGACCTTACCGGTAACAACATCACCTTCGTGATACTGTTCGTCGATCACGGACCAGGGTTCAGGCTGATTCTGCTTCATGCCGAGAGAGATCTTGCCTTTTTCAGCGTTCATGGAAAGGATCTTGACCTGGACGGTCTGACCGATTTCAAGAGCTTCCTGGGGATGTCTGAGCTTGCCCCAGCTGATTTCGGAAATGTGGAGGAGTCCGTCGATTCCGCCGATGTCTACGAATGCGCCGTAGTCGGTGAATCTCATGACCTTACCTTCAACGACGTCACCGACGTTGACGGAATCCCAGATCTCAGCGATTTTCTTTCTCTTTTCTTCAGCAAGGAATGCCTTGTGGGAGAAGACGGCCTTATTTCTCTTCTGGTCAACTCTGGTGACCTTGACGGGAAGGGTCTTTCCTACAAACTCAGCTGCGCTTTCAACATAGTGATCAGCAAGCTGGGACATGGGAATGAAGCCGGAAACTTCCTTGTAGGTAGCGATGACGCCACCCTTGACTTCCTTGACTACTGTTACGTTTACAACTTCCTTATTATCTAAAGCGACGTTGATTTCGTCCCAGTTTTCTCCGGACTGGAGTCTCTTCTTGGAGAGGAGAATGTTTCCGTCGCCATCATCGGTCTTGAGAACCTTGGCCTGGACTTCATCGCCCTCTGCGAAAGCGTCAGTCATAGCCTGACCTTCTTCGAGGACAACTTCTTCCTTGGGAAGCATACCGTCCTTCTTGCAGCCTAAGCTTACAACTGCATAGTCGGCTTTTACCAGTACGATGGTACCGGTAACAACTTCGCCTCTTCCGGGGAGCTTAAGGGACTTTTCAATTTCGTCCATGTAAGCAGCCATTTCATTGATTTCTTCGTTGGGTGTGTTAGTGAAAACTTCACTCATGGTAGCAATAACCTCCTTAATTATACGTTCGGGTGCCGAAGCACTCGCCGCAACGCCTATTTTATCGTATTTGGCAAGTTCTTGCAATGGTAAATTTCCGATTTTCTCCACAAAATAAACACATTTGCACTCCTTTTGGCAAATTTCGTACAATTTTCTGGAATTGGAACTTGACGAATCGCCTATGACCACCATGCAGTCACTTTTGCGGGCCAGCTCCATGGCGCCCTTCTGTCGCTGAGAGGTGGCGCTGCAGATGGTTTTTACGATTTCTAGATCGGAGCATACAGACCCGAGAGCCCTGGTGCATTCGTCAAATTTCGCCTCGGTAATAGTGGTCTGAGCGACGGCCGTGACCGCCTTCCCTTCAAGTTTTCTGCCAAGTTCAAGAGCTTCTTCACGGCTGTAAACGGCACCGGCACCAAGATCCGTGCTTCCCAGTATCCCCTTGACCTCAGGGTGGTTTCCGTCGCCGATGACCACGGTCCACCGGCCCTGACGTTCAGCATCTTTTGCGATCCTGTGGATCTTCGCGACGAAGGGACAGGTGGCGTCGATCACATGTATGTCCTTTCTTGCAGCAGCATCATAAGTGCTTTGAGGCTCTCCGTGAGCACGGATTATGACCTCAGCCCCGTCGGGAGCCTCTTCCATACTGCTTATGGTGACCATTCCTTTTTTCTCGAGGTCCTCGAGGACCAGATGATTATGTATCAGCTGACCGAGACAATAGAGGGTACCGCCTTCTTCCGCCAGTTCACACAGTCTTTTTTCAGTTTCGCTGACCGCGTGGCTCACACCAAAGCAAAAGCCTGCGTTTTCAGCAAGTGTAATAGTCTTCACTTATTTTCTCTCCCTGTCCTTGCCGTCAAGGGCTTTCAGATTCTTTGCGAATGCAGCTTCGTTTCCGTGATCAGTAGGATGATAATAGACAGTGCCGGCCTTATGGAGACTATCCGGCAGATACTGCTGCTTTACATAGCCGCCGAAGGCGTGGGGATATTTATAGTCGCAGCCTCTTCCGAGAGCCGATGCTCCGGCATAATGACTGTCCTTAAGGGTATCGGGGACATCATCTATCTTGCGCATCTTCAGGTCTGCAAGAGCATCGTCAATGGCGCAGATGCATGAATTTGATTTGGGGCTGGCCGCAAGAAGTATGGCTGCTTCGGAAAGCATTATTCTGGCTTCGGGGAAGCCCACCATCTGGGATGCCTGAACACAGGAAGTGACTATGGAAATCGCCTGAGGATAAGCCATGCCTATGTCCTCGCTGGCAATGACCATAAGACGGCGCCCCACAGTAAGAACGTCGGCATCTGCCTGAATAAGACGGGCAAGGTAATGGACTGCCGCGTCGGGATCGCTTCCGCGAATAGACTTCTGAAGAGCTGAAAGGAGGTTGTATTTATCCTCACTTCTGTCGTAAAAGGTAGTCTGGCGCTGCATGGCCTCTCCTACCATTTCAAGAGTTATGAGCTTGCCGCTCATGTTGTCGGCAACAAAGCCAAGAGTATCCAGAGCGACTCTTGCGTCACCGCCGGAACGGTCCGCGATCATTTCAAGAGCGTCATCGTCAATGGAAAGACCGCGAACGCCCAGACCTCTTTCCGTATTTGCAAGAGCGCTGCGGATTATATTCTTAATATCCTCGGGGCCGAGCCTTTTGAACTCATAAATTGCCCGCACTCTTGAAAGGATTGCGTTGTTTACAGAGAAATAGGGATTCTCGGTGGTACTTCCGATAAATCTGACAGTACCCTCTTCTATGGCCTGAAGGAGACTGTCCTGCTGAAGTTTGTTCCAGCGGTGAAATTCGTCAACGTAAAGATAGACATTGGCCTTCTGAAGACCAAAAGCTTTTACCTTTGCTTCCTCAAGAACTTCCTTCAGTTCCTTGGTACCGCAAGTCGACGCATTAAGTTCGTGGAATTCCGCCCCCATTTCTCTGACGATTATTCTTGCAAGAGTTGTCTTGCCGGTACCGGAAGGACCGAAGAAAATGGCAGACTCAAAGGTCTTGTTTTTAATGGAATTGTAGAGGAGAGAACCTTCGCTCAGAAAATGCTGCTGGCCGAAAAATTCGTCCAGACCGGAAGGTCTCATACGCGTTGAGAGAGGTGTCATCGGAACAAATTTCCCCCTTCTGGTTTATATTGCAGGAATTATATCATCAAAACATTGAAAAAAGTGGGTTTCAGGCACTTTTTTTGAAAAATTCATTTGATTTTTGGAAAAGAATGTTTATTATTAAATGTAAGTATATCTACATATAAATCGGTTGCAGATGTACAGGTTCCATTATTATTTCAAGGAGAAAACACATGGAAGACAAAATCTTAGTATGCCAGGACTGCGGTAAGGAATTCACCTTCACTGTCGGCGAGCAGGAATTCTACAAGGAAAAGGGCTTTGACAATGAGCCTAAGCGCTGCAAAGAATGCAGAGACAAGAGAAAGGCACAGAGAAGACAGCCCAAGGAAGAGGCTCCCGTAACTGAAGCTTAATCTTACCAAATTAAATATGTAGAAAAAACGGAAGAGAGATTTCAAGGAATTCTCTCTTCCGTTTTGTATTGATTTCCTTTTGTCTCGAACTAAGCTTCTGCAGCTTCCTCAGCAGCTTCTTCGGTATCTTCAATTAATGCTTCCTCTGCGCGCTCGTAGGAAATGAGATCGTCTGCGATCTCAGCGGTAGCAATGGAAATAGGCTTGGTATTGTCGGCAATAGTCAACTGGGGTTTTCCGTCAATAAGATCTCTCGCGCGCTTTGCTGCCATAATAGCCAGAGTGTACTTGCTGTCGACCTTGGTCTTAAGGACATCGATTGCGGGATATAAAAGCATTTATTTTTCCTCCTCGTATTTTTTTACTAATTCAGCGGCACGCTCGTCAACTTCCAGACGGCCTGCGGAGATTATGGCATTAACTCTGGCGACTGCGCCTTCGAGTTCGTCGTTTACGACATAATAATCGTAATCGGCTATTTTTTGTATTTCTTCAAGGGCAGATGCGGTTCTGCGCTGAAGCTGTTCTTCGTTTTCGGTTCCGCGTCCTCTCAAGCGGTTTCTGAGAATATCCAGAGAGGGAGGAAGAACGAAAATAAGTCTTGCGTCGGGATAAGCCCTTTTGACCTGCATTGCGCCCTGCATTTCGATCTCAAGAATGACATCTATGCCGGATTCCAGCTTTTCAAGAGCCGGAGCCTTGGGAGTTCCGTAGCAGTTTCCGTAAATTCCCGCATGTTCCAGGAATCCGTCTTCCGCGACGGTTTTGTCATATTCCTCCTGAGTGACGAAATAGTAGCTTACGCCGTCGATCTCGCCTTCTCTGGGAGCTCTTGTGGTCATTGACACGCTGAGGGCAAGCTCAGGATCTCCCTGAGCCATTACTGCCTTGCAAATCGTACCTTTACCGGTTCCCGAAGGGCCCGATAAAACATACAAGCGTCCTTTTCTCATATTTTCACCTGATATTATCACCATCAAATTGCAATAATATAGGATATATCATTCTTTTGTTTTTTTCAAGTGGTAAGCTGAAACATTCAGGAGTAGCGGTTTTATAATGTCATCTATTCGGGATTTTTGGGATTGACCCAAACGGTTCTGTTATTGGTGAATATGACCATTCCGGGTTTTGCTCCGTTTGGCTTATGAACATATCGAAGAGGAACGTAATCGACCGGAACATTTTCGCCGGTCTGCCCCTTTGAGAACCAGGCGGCAATTGCTGCGGCTCCGAAAATTTCTTCTTCACCGACTTCTGCACCTCCCGTTAGGAGTACACAGTGAGAACCGTGGATATCCTTAGTATGGAACCAGATGTCCTGCTTTCCTCCCAGTTTAAACGTTATGTAATCGTTTTCCGTATTATTGCGTCCTACAAGAAGCTCATAGCCGCAGACATCAAAGCGTCTGGGTTTGGGTTTTACTGTTTTTTTGCGGTCAGCAGCCTTGCGGCCTCTAAGATAACCCTGCTGAATAAGTTCAGTGCGTATAAGTTCCAGTTCCTCATAGCTTTCCGTAAGAGGGATCATGGAGAGAACGGACTCAAGATAATCGATTTCTCCGTTACAGGTCTCCAGCTGGACCATTTTCTCTTTCTTGGCCGTCTTGGCTTTTCCGTATTTTTTGTAGTAATTCTGGGCATTTTTTGCCGCGGAAAAACGTTCGTCAAGTTCAATGGTCAC
This sequence comes from Clostridia bacterium, assembly GCA_024402995.1. Taxonomy (GTDB): domain Bacteria; phylum Bacillota; class Clostridia; order Peptostreptococcales; family Anaerovoracaceae; genus JAKSSR01. Next base: position 32,504 of record JAKSSR010000006.1, read on the forward strand.
TTCCGAACCGTCGTAGTAACTGATGACCTTTACAGACTTGTCGCCGGGCTTTACCAGGTGGATATTTGCAGTGAGCAGTTCACCTTTAAGCCTTAGGATATCAGCGTTTTCTGACTTCTTGATATCTTCCAGAAGACGCTGCTTCTTAAGCAGCTGTTTATCAAGAAGAGCATTTACACTGTGAGTCAGGGTTTCTCCTCTCTGGACGACTCTGTTGCTTTCACGTCTGTGAGAATAGAAATAATCCAAGGCCTGACCCGGACGGTCGAAACGTTCCACGGTGCAGCTTGCTTCAATTCCTTTAAGGGGGAAAATATGCACTTCTCTGGGAGTACCGTCTTCGCTGCAGTACACCGCAGGGCTTATACTTCCGTCAGTGAGCAGACTGCGAAGTTTGATTATGATAGCGGGCATGCTTTCTGCGGTTCCCAGCTCCGCAAGCTCAGCCGCAGCAGCAGGTCCCAAACCCTGAACCGTATTCATAATAGCCTTATCAAGTGGAGCCTCTTGGACGTTCTCGCCGTTTTTTGCAAGATTTTCATTGAGTCTCCCGGCAATTTCTTCTTCACTGGCCTGCCAGAAATCAAGCTTGCCCTGACTTGGCGGAAGAACGTAATTCAGGCCGGGAAGTATCTGACGGTAGCGGTTGACATCAATGGAGATCCTCTTGATACTGTCCAGTATTTTTCCGCTCTCTCTGTCAATGAGAATAAGGTTGCTGTGCTTTCCCATGCTCTCGGCAATAAGTCTGCGGCTGACCGTATAACCCATTTCTCCGATAGCATCTATGTCAAAATATATGATCCTTTCTGTTTCGATCTGAGTTACAGCGGAAATCCGGCCGCCCTGAATATGCTTGCGAAGAAGCATGCAGAAATTCGGAGCGACCTGGGGATTTTCATATGTAAGCTCAGTGAACCAGACACCGGCGCTTCGGGGAGACGCGCTGAGGAGCAGCTTCCTGCGTCCCTCAACTGTGTTGACCTGCAGAATGATCTGATCGGGTTCCGGCTGAGTAACCTTCTCTATGCGGGAGCCTGCAAGAGCCTCCGCCAGCTGCCGCGCTATAACGCCGGCAAATATTCCGTCATAACCCATATTAAAAACCTCAGTGGTAAAAAACTTGATGCTGTGTTAAAATTACAGTCAATGATAACACGAAAAGAGTACATAGGGTACTGAATTTTGCGTGTACAAGGAGATAAAATGGTCAAAAGCATGACAGGCTTCGGCCGCGGCGTCTACGAAGACGAACAGCGCGCCATTACAGCCGAAATCAAATCAGTAAACCACCGCTACAGTGAGATCGCCGTCAAAATGCCCCGCAAGTATGCCTTCGCGGAAGACGCAATAAAGGCTCTGGTCAAGGGCATTGCGCCCCGCGGAAAGATCGACGTCATGATAGGCGTAGACGAAAAAGCATCCGAAGGAACAGAGATCCGCCTCAACACAGAACTGGCAGGTCAGTATTTCGAAAGTCTCAAGACTCTCAAGAGCGCCTTCCCCGAACTTTCCGGAGATCCCAGTCTCCGCATGGTCGCCACGATGCCCGACGTCATGAAAGCAGCCGCCGCAGAAGAAGACGAAGAACAGATCCTGGCAGGTCTTTCCGCAGCAGTCAAGGAGGCCGCGGAAAATCTTGACGCAATGCGTCAGACCGAGGGCGGCAAGCTCATCGGCGACATTCTTATGAGAACGGATCTCATTGAAAATACCGCTCTGGAAATCGAAAAATATGCTCCCCAGGTAGCGAAGAATTATACGGAAAAACTCAAGGCCCGCATTCAGGACCTGCTGGGAGACGGCGTTGCCATTCCCGAAGACCGCATTCTTCTGGAAGCAGCAGTATTTGCGGACAAGTCAGACATCACAGAAGAAATCGTCCGCCTCAAGAGCCACTGCGCTCACCTGCGCAGCATAGTGGACGGAGCAAAGGAGCCCGTGGGCAAGAAGCTGGACTTCCTTGTCCAGGAAATGAACCGCGAATCCAACACCATCGGTTCCAAGGCCAACGATATTTCCATTACCAACCACGTCCTTGTTCTCAAAGCCGAAATCGAAAAAATCAGAGAACAGGTACAGAATATCGAGTAAAAATTACCGGACACAATCAAATGGTTACATTTCACATTTCTGAAATGTAACCATTTTTTGCTGCAAAAATAACTGTTGACAACTGTTTTATGCTGTTATACACTGTTTGCGACATGGAGGTCAATATGCATATCATTCTCAATAACTCATCAATGGTACCCATATATGAGCAGCTGATGTCTCAGATCAAAGCCGCTGTCATCGGCGGCGAGACCAGGGCGGGGGACGCCCTGCCTTCCGTGAGAGCTCTGGCTGCCGAGCTGAAAATTTCCGCCCTTACAGTAAAAAAAGCCTACGACAAACTGGAAGAAGAAGGCTTTATCGTAACGGTACACGGAAAAGGAAGCTACATTGCCGAAACTAATACCGAGCTGGCCGCCGAGGCAAGAAAGCTTGCTGCCGAAAAGGATCTGGATGAAGCCCTTTCAAAGGCTCTGGCATCCGGAATGAGCAAGGAAGAAATACGCCAGCTGGTGGACATTTTACTGGAGGGATAGATATGATAAAACTCACCAACGTACAGAAAAATTACGGAAATTTCCGGCTTAATATGACCATGGAACTTCCCGCAGGGAAAGTCAGCGGGATCGTCGGAAGAAACGGCGCAGGAAAATCAACAACCATAAAGGCAATTCTCGGCCTCATCAGCACCGATGGCGGCAGCGCCGCAGTCCTGGGAAAAAATCCGAGAGAGCTTACTCCCGAAGACAAAGAACAAATCGGCGTAGCATTCTCCGATTCCGGATTCAGCACCTATCTTTGCGTCAACGACATTGTCCGCATTCTCAGAAACTCCTATAAGAACTTTGATGAAGAGTTTTTCCTGGACTACTGCCAGAAGAACAAGCTGCCCATGAGCAAGAGGATCAAAGATTTCTCCACCGGCATGAACGCCAAACTGAGAGTTCTTACGGCCATCAGCCACAGGGCAAAGCTTCTCATCCTTGACGAGCCTACGGCAGGCCTGGACGTAGTGGCAAGAAACGAAGTTCTGGACATGCTCAGAAATTATCTGGCGGAAGATCCCGGCCGCGCCCTTCTCATTTCCTCGCATATTTCAACGGATCTGGAAGGACTCTGCGACGATATTTACATGATCAACAACGGGGAAATAATCTTCCACGAGGACACCGACGTCATTATGGACGAATACGCAGTCCTCAAACTCAGTGCCGACAGCTACGAGAGAATTGACAAGCAGTACATCCTCAAAACCAAGAAGGAAAGCTTCGGATACAGCTGCTTTACGAACCAGAAGAAATACTACACCGAAAACTACCCTGAGATCATAGTTGAAGGCGGAAGCATAGACGAACTGATCATAATGATGACAGAAGGAGGAAACGACTGATGAAAGGCTTACTTACCAAAGACTTTGCCCTCTTTTTCCAGAGAAAAAGAACGTTCATTTTCCTGGCCTTGTGGGCCGTCGTAATGTCATTTACCGTCAGCGGAAGCTTCGCCATAGGATGGATGACAATAATCGCGTCATTCTTTGCAATCAGCAGTCTTTCCTACGACGAATATGACAACTGCTATCCTATGCTCATGTCACTGCCCATTGACGGCAAGACCTACGCCATTGAAAAATACCTGTTCGCCTTCCTCAGCGGCTTTGGGGCATGGCTTTTCTCCTGTGCGGTCAACATAATTGCTTTAGCCGTAAAAGGTGAACTGACAGATCCGGGCACCGACCTGATCCAGATGGCCATATTCATCCCGGTATTCATGATACTCATCGACATCAGCCTGCCTCTCAACATGAAGTTCGGCAGCGAAAGAGGCCGCATGGCGATTCTCATTATCTGGGGCGTGATCTTCGTCGGACTGTTCCTGGTATCCAAACTTCCCGGTCTGGAGATATCCATTGACGAGAGCCTCATTAACGGTCCCGCGGTCATCGGGATCGCCTACATTGCGGCAATTATACTGACAGTAGTATCAATGTTCATAAGCATTAAAGTCATGAGCAATAAAGAGTACTAATAAATAATCATCCACCCGCATAGCGGGTGGTTTTTCATTTTCGGGCATAGCCCTAATACTACTAGCAACGCATAAATGCGCTTAATATTGGCCAGCCAGCCATGCGTAAATTACTTGCTACCCGTAAACGGGTCATGTGGGTCAAATATGCTTAACTGATCCGCTTCTTTATCTACCTTCAACTGATTGGCTATATACTCTTTAATTGCTTTAGTGTTCTTACCTACAGTATCGACATAGTATCCCTTACACCAAAATTCGCGGTTTCGGTAAGCGAATTTCATATTGCCGTACTTTTGGAAAATCATCAAACTGCTTTTCCCTTTCAGATATCCCATAAATCCCGAAACGCTCATTTTGGGCGGGATACTAAGCAGCAGATGGATGTGGTCAGGGCAGATTTCTCCCTCAATGATTTCTACACCCTTCCACTTGCACAGCGTCCTGATGATCTCACGTATATCCTCACGCTTTTCGTTG
>JAKSSR010000060.1 GCA_024402995.1 Clostridia bacterium
TATTTACAGACGCACGGTAGTCTTTGAACTGCTTGACGAGGGCGTCATCAACTCTGTCGACCTGGTACTTTTCCTTGGCTTTAAGCTCTGCCTGAGCTTCAGCTGCTCTGCGGCCAGCCTCTTCGCGTCTTGCAAGTTCCTCGGGATCAGCCTTTGCTCTTTCTGCTTCCTTCTGCTCCTTTACGATCTTATCGCTGAGCTGGACGCCGTTCATGAAGACTTCCGCGCCTTTTTTGAAATCAAGGGGACCGTCGCCTATGGTGTGGCAGAGGGTCGTCTCTTCCTTTGAAGGTGTATGAGGCGGAAGTCCGAAGCTCTGAAGGACTATGTCTGACAGAATACGGCAGGATCTTCCGTTGGCGTCGGCAAACAGGTGTCCGGAAAGAGTCATCTGATAGGTAAAGGCAGCCAGCTGGATGGCCTGAGTCTTACGGAGAGCAGGATCAGCAGTCTTCTTTATCTTGTTCATATTTTCCGCAATAATGTCAAGGGTATTGTACATTGCGGCAGGGCACTTGGCGGAGCCGATACCTGTGAGAGAACCAGGGACAGAGACCTGATATCCTCTCATTTTTCCTCCGTTTTCATCTCCGTTGCGCAGAATGCTGTTTACAGAAGTGAACGCGTCATACAGATCGGTAAATCCGATATTCTTTTTGGACATAAGATCCGCGGAAATGACCTTGGCGGTTTCTGCTGCAGTGTAAAAGCCGAACATGGACCTGTCGGCTTCTGTAAGCTCCTTCTTGTCAGCGCGATTCATCTGATTCTTCAGCGCGGCATACGTGGTGGAGTTTCCCATACGGGCAACAGCAAGGCCGACAACTCTGTCTGAGGAAGGATCGAAGTCAGTCAGCTCTGCAGCTCCGGGCATGGCTTCCTGCGCAAGGCTGAATTCCGCAGCAGTGCTGATAACGCTGGACTCGATGTTCTCAGGCAATTTTTCTTTAAGAATAAAGTACTCCTCCAGAGTCTCATCACCTGTATCCTCGACTAAGGTCTGAACAATACTTTCAACATCTTCTCTGTTGTAATCTGCAAATCCTTTTGAGCACTTCTTATATACCCCGGAAAAGACCCTTTTAAAGGTTTCTTCCATAGAAATATTTTCCTTGGATTTGGAAAATTTCTCAAAGGCAGCATCTACGCCGGGGACTGCCTGCTCGAGGTTTTCAATGATTACGTCTGAAATATCCCTCTGTTCGCCTACAAAACCTGCACCCGCTTTCACATCTAAATGCTTAGCATGTTCCTCCAGCGATTCTTTCATCATCTTCGCAAGAATACGGACCTCAGCATCTGTCATTACTTTACCGTTTCTGTTTAAAATAGGCATTGTAGTCTCCTTTCAGCGTTGAATATATGTTTTACCCCGCGAAGCGGGCTGTTTTCATTTACAGGTATATGATAACACATGCCCGTTGCAGAAGCGTTACACTTCTGCAACTAAGGAAAGTTTACAAACACAGTACGCAGAAAGCATTGTACCATCAGGGCAATTGGTCTATACTTAATAAAAACCTTACACGCGTACGGTTAGGACTTTATGACGTATCAGGGATCTTTCCGGATGAATATGAATGAAAACATGAAAAAATATATCAACAGGGAAAATCTGTTTACGATTCCAAATGCGATCAGTTTGTTCAGGTTATTGCTGATTCCCCTCTTTACCTGGCTGTATCTGAACAAGGAGGCTTATATGGCAGCTCTCGCCGTGATTGCGGTTTCCGGACTTTCAGACATCGTCGACGGAAAAATCGCCCGCCACTACAACATGGTCAGCGATTTCGGGAAAATGTTCGACCCGGTAGTGGACAAACTCACCCAGGCCGCGATGTTTTTCTGCCTGCTCAGCAGATTTCCCAATATGCTGATCCCCCTTATTGTTCACGCAATCAAAGAGATCACCACGGGAATCATGAGCCTCATGGCTATTAATAAAACAAATGTGGTAGAACCTGCAGAGTGGCCGGGAAAGCTTACGACGGTTTTCTTATACGCAACAGCAATGATACATATACTCTGGACCGACATCACAACGGAGATATCAGATATCATCATCGGTATCAGCGTTGGATGGATGCTGTTTGCTTTTGCCTTTTACGGTATCCGCAATCTGAAGATACTGTGCTCAAAACAGCGCAAGTGATGAACAGTAGAATCAGGCAATTTCATAGAGCAGAAGTCTGTACTGCACAGGAGCTTCTGCTCTATTATTTTTCCGCCAAAAAGATCATTGGACATGAATGAAATGCGGATACCGGAATATGATATAATCAGGACATGGAGGAAATACCATGAAACGCATACTATCTGTCACAATCTGTATTCTGCTGATCCTCGCAAGTTTCAGCGCCTGCGGCAAAGCGGGAGAAGCCGCTGAAACGCCGCAGCCGGAGGAAATCGAAACCGGCAGCGAAGAAACTTCCGGACTTGCCGAAGAAGAGCTGCCACTTCCCGATCATCTTGACCGCGCCGTCTTCCGCGGCGTAGAAAATTACGGCAGCATAACGGCCTCAGAAGTTCAGAGGGACGGCAGCGACTGCTACCTCTTTGAAGTGGACGGTAAAACCTATGAGTTGGCCATACGCAGAACGCCCGGGTTTGATATTCAGAACCTGCTCATGGAGGGTTACAGCTATTCCGTCGATCTGAAAGACAGCGTGGTCACCGCAGTCCAACTCCTTGACGAAATGACCGAATATCAGCCTGTTATTCAGGCCGAGCCGGGTCTTCGGACTCTGAAAAATTTCCTGGCAACCTGTTTCGAGCCTATGGGAACGGCCCTTTATGTATATGGCGGAAACTGGAACTGGCAGGACGACGGTTCTTCCGTTCTTTCCACTCACATCGGAGTCCCCGGTACCTGGGTCGATTTCTACCGGAGTCAGGATGTTCACTATACCTACGCCGATGACTACCACAAGTCCGCCAGCTACTACCCCTACGGCGGCTGGAATGAATACTACTATGCCGGAACAGACTGCTCCGGTTATGCCGGTTGGGCAGTCTACAATACAATAAACACCGTGGACGGCGAAAAAGGCTACGTCACCGGCGCAAGCCGTCAGGCCAAACTTTTCGCAGAACAGTACAATTTCGGCACCTGGACCTCTGATCCCTTCAACACCGAAGAAGATCCCCTCCAGCCCGGAGACATGATCAGCACTCCCAGTCACATATGGATCTGCGTAGGCAAATGCAGCGACGGCAGCATTCTCGCCATCCACTCCACCGTCACCGCAAGCTCCGTCGGGACTCAGGGAGGCGGCGTACAGCTGAGTGCCGTTAATCCCAACGGTTACAGCAAGGATTGTGACGCCTACCGTCTGGCCTGCGAGTACACGGAGAAATACTTCTCCGACTGGGCTTCCCGATATCCCATAGTCATGAAAGATTACGGCAAATACGTAGATTTCCCGCGGGACAATAAAAATACAGGACGTTTCCGCTGGTCACTTGACGATACCACCGGTCTTTCAGATCCTGATGGATACGCAAGCATGTCAGCAGAAGAAGTCCTGTCTGATCTCTTTAATTTCTCAGAGTAGCTCTGAGTCTGTCGGTATTTATAAGAAGGTCCAGCGCATCCTCCGGTGCAGTCACCACCACATCGGCATGGACAAGTAATTTGGCGCAGGCACCTTCTTTTTCTATTACACAGATTGCCAGGTCAGCGGCATCCATCATCTGAATGTCATTGAGGCCATTGCCTACGGCGCAGACTCCCTTTCCGAGGGAGCGAACGATTTCTTCTTTGCAAACTGCCGCTCCCGCATGGGCAAAGGTTTTGATTTCCGCGCCCAGGCCTTCACATTGCTGACGGACTGTTCCATAGGTATCTGCCGTCAGGATATATACGGGGATGAGATTCGTCAGCATCTTTATCCGCTCAGCGGCAGCCGGCAGAAGCCGGCCGTCACAGGCAACTGTTCCGTTATAGTCCAGGACCAGGCTGGTTATTCTGTAGGGCTGTTCCATTCCCGGAACCTTGATCTCTATCATTTTTTCTTTTGTCATATTAACCGAACACACCGGCAAGAAAGTCTTTTGTAATGGGATCCTTAGGAGAATCGAAGACCTGATCTGCCGTTCCTTCTTCTATCAGTTTCCCATTGTACAGGAAGATGACCTTATCTGCAATTCTTCGTGCCTGGGCTAAATTATGTGTTACCACGACCATGGTCAGGGAAGACTTGAGAGAAAGGAGCAGACTTTCTATTGCGGCACTGCTTTTTACATCCAGAGCACTGCAAGGCTCGTCTAATAGAAGGACCTCCGGGTCCACAGTGAGTGCTCTTGCAATGCAAAGTCTCTGCTGCTGACCTCCGGAAAGCTTCAGGGCATTTTTATTCAGATCATCTTTGACCTCATCAAAAAGGCCGGCCTGAGTCAGTTTTTCCTCGACCATCCTGTCCAGTGCCTTCTGATTGCGCAAACCGTAATACTTTGCGCCGTAGATCATATTCTTCTTAATGGAAAAGGGGAAGGGGGCAGGAGTCTGAAAAACCAGACCGATCTTATGTCTCAGGTCGTCGGGGCTGAGGGAAGAACAGTTCTCTCCGTCCAGGAGTATCTCTCCCTTGAGAGTGACACCTTTCTCCTCCCGGAGAAGACCGTTTAGACCCCTGAGAAATGTAGATTTTCCGCAGCCGGAAGGGCCCACAACTGCGGTTATCATATGTTCGGGAATACCGGTCGTTATATTTTCTAAAGCCTGCTTTTCTCCGTAAAATACAGACAGATCCTTTACTTCAAGTTTCATTTCTTTCTTACCCTTGCCGCATACAAGGTTGCGGCCATATTACTGATGAGCAGAATTGCCATCATAACAAATGCGGTTCCGTAAGCTGTGGGAAGAGATGTGGTTCCCTGAGCTATGAGAAGATACAGGTGAAGGGGCAGGGCCATTGCCGGCTTTGCGAGACTGTCCGGAACAGCGCTGAAGGCCACTCCACCGGTGAAAATAAGCGGCGCAGTGGCACCCATGGCATAGCAGCAGCCCAGAATAATGGCAGAAACCAGTTCACCTCTGCAGCTTGGAAGGACCAGTTTGAAAATGGTATAGGTCTTACTGCAGCCCAGAGCATAGGAGGAGTGTATCACCTGCTCCTTCATTTCCGAAAAAGCCTTTTCCGCCCGGACCTCAATAAACGGAAGTATCATTACCGCCAGAGCGGTCCCTCCGGACAGAACGCAGCGTCCGAGACCCAGATCCTTCACCAGAAAACTGTAGGCAAAAAGTCCCAGAACAATAGAGGGAATACCTGCAATGCACTGTATCAGGCTTTTGAAAAGAACGCCCATATTCTTTGATTTACAGAAAAAAACCATGTACAGAGCCGACGTGATCGCCGGGATACCGCCTAAAACGGCGGCAGTTGCGGTAAAAAGGAAGCTTCCCGCAATGGCCGGCAATATTCCGCCCTCCGAGCCGAGAACAGCCCCTCTGGGGATGTCCGTGAGGAAGGTCCAGCTTATGGTTCCGGCGCCTTTTATAAAGACAAAGGCAAAGAGGAAAACGACTATGGCAGCGATCAGAATAAAGGAAGCGTAGGCCCAGATCTTTACTAAACGTGAACGTATCATCTCAGGCCTCCTTTCTGATCAGACGGTTACGGAGAAAGGCGATACCCGTATTGATGAGAAATACGAGGAGCATCAGCACCAGCCCGGCCGCATACAAAGCATGATAGTGAGGAGAGTCGGCAACGGCAGTGCCCATTTCAAGGGCAATAACAGAAGCAATGGTCTCGCTCTTACCGAGGAGAGTCGGGAAAAGATTTGCGTTGCCGATCACCATCATTACGGCCATGGTCTCACCCATGGCTCTTCCTATGGCCAGCATCATTGTCAAAAGTATATTCTTAAATGAAGAAGGAAGAACGATAGTTGCCACGCTGTACCAGTAATCGACGCCCATGGCCCTTGCTCCCGGCAGATAATGTTCCTTCATCTTCAGCATGGTCTCACTGCATGACGACACAAGGAACGGCAGCAGCATTACGGAAAGGAGAATGGAAGCGGCCAGAACACAGGAGCCTGTATGGACTCCGACTTTCAGGAATATCTTCAGAAGCACCACAATGCCGATAAATCCGTATATTACGGAGGGTACACCGGCAAGAAGATCAATGAAAGGATAAATGACGCGGCGGATCTTTTCGGACGCTGCGCAGGAAAGGAAAACTGCGGCGCCGAGACCGAGAACAGAGGCAAATATCATAGCCAGAAGAGATACTATTACACTTGCGGCTATGAAATTAAATATTCCGAAGGCCGTACCGCTGCCGTAATCGACAGGCATCCAACGGGTCCCGGTAAGGAAATCCCAGACGCTGACCTGAGAAAAAAGGGGCAGGGCTTCACGGAAAATGAAGTACACCACAAATGCCAGGGCCAGGTATGAAACTGCCGTAAGGGCAATGAGTACGCCGGTATTCAGTTTGTGAAATAACTTGTGCAGCATATCGTCCGTATATACAAAGACTGCCGTCACTAAGGACGGCAGTTTATGGATCAGTTTTCAGGTAAAATTACTTGTTGAATGCGGGGATGTAACCGTTTGCAACGATGACATCATAACCGGTTTCGGAGAAAACGTAATCGATGAATGCCTGTTCGGAAGCGGAGATTTCGTCACCGGTAACGAACATAACGGGGCGCTGTACCTTGTACTCGCCGCTGATGATGTTTTCTTCAGTAGCTTCGATGCCGTTGACCTTCATTGCGAAGAGGACCTGACCGTCCTTATTGGCCTTGGTGTAAGCACCATAGCCTGCATAACCGATAGCCCAGGGATCGTTTGCGATGTTGGTTGCAAGTTCGGTCATGGAAGCGCTCTGTGTAGCGGATGCGGTAACTTCGCTGTCGCCCATAACTGCCTTCTGGAAGACTTCATATGCGCCGCCGGAGAGGTCTCTGATGTAAACGTTAATGGTTTCTGCGGGCAGAGTTGCGTCGACCTGATCCCAGGTTGCGATCTCGCCTGCGAAGATCTGACGGATGAGCTCGGTGTCCATATCGTCAATGACGCCGCAGATGGGGTTGGAAGCATTGACGGAAACAGTCAGAGCGTCACGGGCAACGATGTATTCGCTGTAGTTTTCACCAAGCTGCTCAACTTCCTTGTCCTTAATGTCTCTTGCCAGCATACCGAAGTCTGCAGTACCGTCAATAGCAGCAGCTACGCCGACTCCGCTTCCGCCGGGAGCAACGTAAATGGAAACGTTCTTTTCGGGGAAGGATGCATCAACATCGCTCCACTTTTCGTAGGAAGCGGTGAAGGAAGATGCCAGAGAAGAGATGATGGGGTAAAGAGAAGTAGAGCCGCAGAACATGATGGAAGCCTGGAACTCTTCAGCGGGAGCTGCTTCGGGTTCGACAGTTGCTGCAGGCTGAGTTTCCTCAGCAGGAGTTTCAGTTGCCGCAGGTGTTTCAGCTACGGGTGTTTCTGTTGCAGGTTCTTCTTTTTCAGCGCCACATGCTGCAAAAGCAAATACCATTGCCAGAGCAAGCAGCAGGGAAATAATCTTTTTCATTTGTTTTCCTCCTATGATTTGTAAATGTTTGTCATTCCAAACATGTGTCATTATAACATATGGATTGTAAAAACAAATATCAGTGTTATCGATGATACGCCGGCATTTCATCGTTATCATCTATGATAACACATAAACGTAATACATATCGTGCCTTATCCTCGCTCAAACCACAAAATATCTCATAACTTTACAAAACATTAATTTTGTAGTCTAATTAATATCGATAAGAACCTTGAAAGGACATAAAACAATGAAGAAAAAGAGATTACTGTTGATCGCTGCCATAGTTCTTATTGCAGTGTTCTTCTTCCTTTTCAACTTTGCCCCTGAATCCGGTGCGTTTGTAACTGATGAGCTGGATATTGCATCAGATCTTACCTTGATCGAAGACCAGTTATCTGCCCTGGCAGGAGTGGACAGTACAGCCCCCACTCAAATTGACCAGAGCATAGAGGCCACTGTTGACGTGGACTCCGGAACCGAGTCTGAAGCAGAGCCTGCTGCCGCTATTGATGAAGACGGCTGGTACGACTCCAAAGACGAAGTCGCCCTCTACATTCACACCTACGGCAGACTGCCCGGCAACTACATAACTAAAAAGGAAGCCGAAAGTCTCGGCTGGAGCGGAGGAGGTCTGGACGCCTACGCAAAGGGCAAGTCTATCGGCGGCTCACACTTCGGCAACTACGAGGGCATACTTCCCGACGGTCATAATTACACAGAATGCGACATAGACACTGCCGGCAAAAGCTCCCGCGGTGCAAAACGCATTGTGTTCTCTGACGACGGCCTGATCTATTACACCGACGACCATTACGAAACCTTTACCCTGCTCTACGGAAATGAGGAATAGATCATGGACTACGTTTTTCTCAACAAGAGGACAGTCAAGTCCAAAGAAGATCTTTACCGCTGCTTTGCGGAAGGCTTTCATTTCCCGGAGCATTTCGGAGCCAATTTAGACGCCCTTCACGATTGCCTGACTGAAGGCAGCGCCAAAAGAATAGTCGTCATTTCAGATAAAAAATATCTGGAGGAGACTCTGGGGGCAACCTATAAGGGCCTCTGCCGGGTACTGGATGACGCAAAAAAGGAAAATTCCTCCCTCAAAATATTCGGTATTTCTCTGTAAAAAACAAGGAGACAAAAATGTACAGCGGCGATATGCTGGTCAATCTGATCGGAATTGAAGAAAAAGAACTGCCGGAGGGCGTAAAGATCAAAAGAGCCTTTCCCGGAGACATGACCAGGATATTGGATTTCGTCTGCGAGAACTTCGGCGAGGGTTGGAGAGGCGAAACAACTTACGCCCTTATGCAGCAGCCCCCAACCTGCTATATTGCTACCATCGACGGAAAAATCGCGGGTTTTGCCTGCTATGATGCCAGCGCCAAAGACTTTTTCGGTCCTACGGGTGTAGACAAAAACCTTCGCGGTAAAGGAATCGGAGAAGCCCTCCTGAGACGAGTTCTGGTCGCTATGAGAGAAGAAGGCTACGCCTACGCCATTATCGGCTGGGTGGGCGACGCAAAGGAATTCTACGAAAAGACCGTCGACGCCAAATACATTGACGGCGGCGAGCCGCAAAACAGCGTTTACCGCAACATGGTCAAAATGTAAGAACACAAAAAAGACCCGCTTCAGGGAAGATTCCGAATAGGGAATTCCAGTGAAGCGGGAATTTTTATGCTCTATTATTCTTTATTGTCTCTGACAAATCTCAGCTGGCAGGTTTCATCGCCATGAGCGATGGCAGACTTAAGATCCAGATGTCCGCCGAAGCATTCACCAAGAGCATGATCGCCGCACATAGCGTAGTCGCAAAGCTTTGCGATTTCTTCATCGCTGCAGCCCTGCTTCTGCCAGGCCTTGACCAGGGGGCAATAGTGGAAGTCCAGATCGAGATGATCGTCATCCACTCTCTTAACGTCCATTTCAAAGACTTTCTGAGCAAAGAAGCCGAAGAGAGACTTCTTGAAGCCCTTCATATTCTTTCCCATTCCGCCCTTCTTAACGAGAAGAGGTCCCTGATAGAGACCGCAGCGGCGAATTGCGGCAGGTACAAACTCTTCGGGGTCATAGCCCTTCTTCTTTGCCTCATCCTGAATGAGGTACATCCATAAGGCGCGGTGTTCCAGCTGCTCACGTACAGCGACTATGAGAGGGAACTTTACTGTGGGTTCATTCTTTACTTTTGACATCTGAAGCTCCTATTTCAGAAAAATAAATTTCACTTACAGTTACAATTCTAAACTGAAAAAACTCCATTGTGAAGCAACTTTCTCAAAAAAAATGAACGATTTATGGCATAAACCATCTATTTTACAAGCAGTTTATACAGTGTAGGCTCAAAGGCGAACTCTTTGTTCAGGTTTTCCACCTCTGCAAGCCTGCTCTCTTTTACGGACCTGGGAGTGGCTCCCCGGCGGACGGCCCTGATGAGGATGTTCTTGGGAGTATGCTCAAAATCAATGAACTCCAGAAGCTGCGTCTTGTATCCGCTGTATTCCAGAAGATTTGCTCTTATGGCGTCGGTGGCAAGGGCGCTGAAGCGCTCTTTGATAATGCCGTAGCGTATCATAAGACTGAGATTTTCCGTTTCGATTTGACCGTTCAGTTCGTGCTGGCAGCAGGGAACGGAGAAGATCATATCGGCCTTCCACTGAATGGCATTATAGAGAGCAAAATCCGTAGCGGTGTCACAGGCGTGGAGAGTGACCACCATATTGACGTCAAAGGGCGCCTTATAACCGTTGATATCGCCCATTTCAAAGCGCAGATTCTCGTACCCGTAGCGCTTTGCGGCGGCATTGCACTTCTCGATAACGTCAGCCTTCAGATCCAGACCTATTATGTGAGCATCAATGCCCCTGATCTCCACCAGATAATAGTAGATAAGGAAGGTCAGGTAGGACTTGCCGCAGCCGAAATCAATAACGTTCAGAGAAGTAAGCTTGCGAGAAGATACTTCGTCGTCAATAATTTCAATGAAGCGGTTTATCTGGCGGAACTTGTCCTGCATTGACGAGACAACCTTGCCCTCTTTAGTGAAAACTCCCATATCAACGAGTGGAGCAATGGGAGCACCTTCCTGCAGAATGTAGTTCTTTGTCCTGTTGTGGTCTGAAGCATTTGCCGCAGGCTGAACGGAAGCGTCTCCCTTTGCCCCAGCCTTTAACTTGACGCTGCATTCTCCGTTCTTGCTGACAAGGACAATATGCTCTCCTGCCGGCGACCAGGCATTTACCTGACGGAACTCTCCGCTGACCAGAGCCTCCAACCTTGCAGGAAGCTCCTCAGTGCTTATATTTTCATGAAAAGCCTGCTTTTCTGTGTACTTGGTAAGCTGATAGCCGTTCTTTTTCTTTTCAACTACCAGTTTCTTGTACTCACCTGTCTTTTTAGCAGCCTTGCTTATAATCATTTTTCCGGCTTCTGCGGAAAGGATTTCCGAAAAAGCAGTCTTAAGGTCTTTCATATCTGCACCTCCGATGC
>JAKSSR010000061.1 GCA_024402995.1 Clostridia bacterium
TGCGATTGAAAACGTCGGTCAGCGAATGGCAGAGATAGCAAGCCATGGTTATCTCAAATTCGGGATAAACGTGGTGAACTTCTCCGAAATAATCATCTTCGGATATTGAAATATCAAAATCCATTTCTTCGCGAAGCTCACGCATAAGGGCCTGGGGACGGCTCTCCCCCGCCTCGATCTTCCCGCCCGGGAATTCGTACTTATAGGACGTGGACGGGAACTTGCTGACGCCTCTCTGCATGCAGAGGATCTTTCTTTCATATTCGATTATAGCGCCAACGACCTGCAGATGTTTCTTTTTAAAGGGACATCTTTTACCTATGCACTGGTTGTTGCGCGGCGAATGGCTGCAGGTAATGGCCTGTTTCTCCATTTCGATCCCGAAGTGTTCCTTTACGAAATCAACGGCAGTTTCGATGGCTAAAAAAGAGTTTCGTTTGCAGCATCTTGGACCGCCTACCGCTCCCACCTTTTCCAGAATTTTTGATGTCATCAGGTTTGACAGACCGAAAGGCTCAACAGTCAGCGGCGTAGATCCGGAAATGATAGACACAAAAATACCCGCGCTTGCAGCAGCGCCGCAGGCTCCCCAGAATCCGCAGATCCCGCCGGGTACAGCCTTACCGCGATTCATCATTTCCTCCAGAGACTTGTTCAGGTCTATATCGCCTCCGGAATTTTTATACGCAGTCAGCAGGGCTGCTCCAACCATAACGTGATGTTCAGGTCCGTGCATATGGCAGAATTTCATTGCCATCATCTTTTCCACTATTTCAACGGGATTCCTTGATTTTTCGTTGAGGCACACCCCGACAATTGAATCCAGTCCCCTTCTGTGGCAGTCATCGCATACAAAGTGGCCTTTGATACATCTGGTCTTACTATTTATTGTTTTATGGCACAAGGCACACTCCATAGGAACGTCAGCATCGAGATATTCCAGCGGAGCCTTGCAGATCAAACATTCCTCGTTCATTTCTTTACTTCTTTGCCGCAATGACCATGATCTCGATCTTGCAGTCGCCGGCAATGTCAACGCCGCCATAGCAGACTCTTGCAGGCATGTGGTCTGCCTTAAAATGCTTTACGTATTCTTCGTTCATAGCGGCCTTGTCTGCCCAGTTCTTAAGCAGAATCTCAACGCGTACAACGTGATCGATATCAGAGCCCAGCTGCTGAAGGAAGGCTGCCAGATTGTTAAGGACGGTTCTTGTTTCAAAGGTAATGTCTCCGTAAAGTTCCTCTCTGGTCACAGGGTTTTCGGAAACAAGGCCGGACAGATAAAGCATTCCGCCAGCTTCTACTGCATCGCTGTAAGGTGCGCTTTTATCCGCTGTAAAATAGATGTATTCGCTGTTCATATTTTTCTCCTTCATATGTTTCATGAATTACTTATATTGTGTTCTTTAACGTAGTCAATAAACGCTTCTTCCACTGTGGGAAGGGGATGCCCCTTTCTCCATGAGAAGAGGTATTCCATGGTCCTGTCGCTGCCTTCGATTTCCTTGGCAATTATAGAATCGTTGGGTATGTAAGCAGTCCTCGGGTAAAGACTGATGCCCACTCCTCTGCCCGCAAGGGCGGCAGCGTCAAGGTAACTGTCCATTTCACAGACTATATTAGGTTCGGCTTTCTCGGCCTTGAACCATTTATAAATCGTATTGATCAAAGCCTTGCGGCTGGGCACTATAAGTCTTTCATTTACCAGATCGGAAATAGATATTGTATCACCGTCCTTAAGAGCCAGAGGATGGTCCTTCATCATGAAGGCGACCATCTTTTCCGTTCCTATGGAAAATGAATTGAGCAATGAATTGTCACAGGGTGCTGTTATTACTGCAAGACTAATAATTCCGCTTCTGAGTTTTTCAAAGAGGTCATCGCTGTTGCCGTCTAAGATCCTGAAGCGGACCTCCGGATGCAGGTTCATAAAACCGGCAAACCATTCAGCAGCCAGGTCGGGAGCCATACCCTCCACAAGACCTATGGAAATAGTTCCCGTCATGCCCTTGCTCATGGAAATGATTTCAGAAGAGGCTTTCTCGGTAAGGTTCAGGATCTCCTTGGCCCTTCGGTAGAGCAGCTGACCGGACTCTGTCAGCTGAAGATGCCTTTTTCCCCTGATGAACAAAACTGTGTTCAGTTCTTCTTCCAGAGACTTCATCTGACTGCTGAGAGGAGGCTGGCTCATTTTCAGTTTTTCAGCGGCTTTTGTAATATTCAGTTCTTCGGCAACGACTACAAAATAAGAAAGTGTCCTGATGTCCATAGAGTCCTCTTTTGATACATATTTTATATGATAATACTAATAATATATGTATTTTATCTCGCAAAAACTTGAATTTATAATATATCCCATATTTTATCATTGTCAACATGATTATTGGGAAAGGAGCATACAGTGAGCAGCGTTTCTGACTACTACAAATCCTATGTATTCGATGACAGAGCCATGAGAAAGAATCTGACATCGGAAGTATATAACTCTTTAAAAAATACCATCAACGAAGGACAGCAGCTTAACAGCGACATTGCCGAGGCTGTAGCGAAAGCAATGAAGGACTGGGCCGTCGGCTTGGGAGCCACCCATTTTACTCATTGGTTTCAGCCCCTTACCGGTGTAACTGCCGAAAAGCATGACAGCTTCATTGAGTCCTCTCCCGACGGAGGCGTCATCATGAACTTCTCCGGCAAAGAACTGATCAAAGGCGAGTCCGACGCTTCTTCCTTCCCCTCCGGCGGTCTGAGAGCCACCTTTGAGGCAAGAGGCTACACAGCCTGGGACCCAACGTCTTATGCTTTTGTTAAAGGCAAAACTCTCTGCATTCCCACGGCCTTCTGCTCATACAGCGGAGAAGCTCTTGACAAGAAAACACCCCTGCTTCGTTCTATGGACGCATTGAACAGACAGGCTCTCAGAGTCCTGAGAATTTTGGGCAACGATACCGTAAAACACGTCAGCGCCATGGTCGGCGCCGAGCAGGAATACTTCCTCATTCCAGAAGAACTGTTCAAGAAAAGAGATGACCTGCGCTTTGCCGGACGTACCCTTTTCGGCGCCCTTCCTCCCAAGGGCCAGGAGCTTGACGACCACTATTTCGGCGTCATTAAACCCGAAGTATCAGCCTTTATGGAAGAGCTGGATGAAGAGCTGTGGAAGCTGGGGATACTTGCAAAGACTGAGCACAACGAAGTCGCTCCCTCTCAGCACGAGCTGGCCTGCATATACACCACAGTAAATCTTGCAACAGACCAGAACCAGCTCATCATGGAAATGACGAAAAAGATCGCCCATAAGCATCATCTTACCTGCCTTCTTGCTGAAAAGCCCTTCGCAGGGGTCAACGGCAGCGGCAAGCATAACAACTGGTCCATAGCCACTGACGATGGTGTAAATCTTCTGGCCTCCGGTGAAACACCCCACGACAATGCTCAATTCCTCCTGTTCCTCTGCGCCGTCATCAAGGCCGTAGACGAATATCAGGATCTTCTCAGAATTTCCGTTGCAAGTGCCGGCAATGATCACCGACTCGGCGCCAACGAAGCGCCTCCAGCTATTATTTCAGTGTTCCTGGGCGATGAGCTTACCGCCATCCTCGAGTCCATAGAAAAAGACCTTCCCTACGAAAAAGCAAAACAGATCCTCATGGAATTCGGAAGCGTCGTACTACCAGGTATCAAAAAAGATAATACCGACAGAAACCGCACTTCCCCCTTCGCTTTCACCGGCAACAAGTTCGAGTTCAGAATGCCCGGTTCTTCCGACAGCATTGCCTGCGCAAATATCATGATAAACAGCGCAGCAGCCGAAAGTCTTTCCGGCTATGCCGATTATCTTGAGAAAAACGCTGCCGGAGAAGATCTGGAGAAAGCCGTATACCACCTTGTAAAGGAGACCTTCGCAAAGCACAAGCGCATCATTTTCAACGGAAACGGCTACGATGGATCCTGGATCGAAGAAGCAGAAAAAAGAGGCTTGAGCAATTACAGAACAACTGCAGACTGCATGCCCCACCTTCTCGATGAAAAGAACGTTGAGATGCTTACAAAGCACAAGGTCTTTACCAAAGAAGAACTGAAATCAAGATGTGAGATCGTTCTGGAAAACTACTGCAAGGAAATAATGATCGAAGCAAATACCATGGTCTCCATGGCAGATTCCCTTTTCCTGCCCACAGGTCTGAAATACGAGAAACAGCTGTGCGACATTATAGCTGTAAAGGCGGCCCTGCCCCAGGCCATGACCGGTGGATGCGAAGAAGCCATTCTGGCGGAGCTGACAGCAAAAACAGAGGACATCTACCGCCATTCCGCAGAACTGAAAAAAGCCATTTCAAACTCTGTTTCTGACTACCGCAGGCAGTCTGTTTACATCAAAGACGAGATGCTTCCCATTATGGGAAAACTAAGAAAAGCATGCGATGCAGCAGAGCTTCTGACAGCAAAAGAACTGTGGCCTGTTCCCACTTACGGTGACATACTATTCGGGCTGTAATCTATCATACGATTTTCATATAATAATCATAATATTATATATATTTTATTTTTAATGCATTCCTAATTTATACTATAATATGTTTATATTAAATAACATCAGTAGTAGATGAGGAGAAGAAAAATGTCTAACACTGCAATTGTAGGTATAAATTGGGGTGACGAAGGAAAAGGCCGCATGGTCGACCTTCTCACAAGGGATTTTGATATTGTCGTAAGATACCAGGGCGGCGGAAACGCAGGTCATACCGTTATCAACGAATACGGTAAATTTGCTCTCCATCTTCTGCCCTCAGGCCTCTTCACCAAGGGCGTAGTCAACATTCTGGGCAACGGCGTGGCAGTCGACCCCGAAAGCCTTGTAACTGAAATCGAAGCGGTTCAGGCCCAGGGCGTTGCAATTACCCCTGAAAATCTTAAGATCAGCGAACGCGCCTCTTTAGTCATGCCCTGGCATAAGGACCTTGACGAACTGGAAGAACAGAGATTAAAGGACAAAAAGTACGGTTCCACCAAGCAGGGCATCGCCCCCTTCTATTCAGACAAATACCAGAAGAAGACCATTCTTGCCGGCGAACTGTTCTATCCCGAAGAACTCCTGGCACACCTGGAAGGGATCCTGGAATGGAAAAATCTTACCCTTACCAAGGTATACGGAGCAAAACCCTATACCATGGACGATATCAAGAAGTGGCTCAATGATTACTGCGAAAAGATCAAGCCCTACATCTGCGACACAAGAAGCTTCCTGAGAGATTCTCAGAAGGAAGGCAAGAGCATTCTCTTTGAAGCTCAGCTTGGTTCCTTAAGAGACCTGGATGAAGGTATCTATCCTTACACCACATCTTCAAACACCAGCGCATCCTACGCTCCCGTAGGTTCCGGCTGCCCCTCCGCAAAGTTGGACAACATCCTCGGCATCGTCAAGGCATACTCCACCTGCGTAGGCGAAGGTCCCTTCGTAAGCGAAATGTTCGGCGAAGAAGCTGACCTTCTCCGCGAAAACGGCGCAGAATACGGCGCAAAGACCGGCAGACCCAGAAGAGTCGGTGCTCTTGATATCGTCGCAACCAGATACGGCGTCGAAGTTCAGGCAGCAACTGAGATCGCCCTGACCAAGCTGGACGTTTTAAGCTACATGGATAAGATCCCCGTTTGCGTCAGGTACCTGTGCGGCGGCAAGGAATACACCGAATTCCCCTTCCCCACCCTGCTGAGCAAGTGCACTCCCGAGATCATCTATCTTGACGGTTGGAAGGAAGACATCTCCAAGGTCACCAAGTGGGAAGACCTGCCCGAGGCAGCACAG
Source organism: Clostridia bacterium (assembly GCA_024402995.1). Lineage (GTDB taxonomy): Bacteria > Bacillota > Clostridia > Peptostreptococcales > Anaerovoracaceae > JAKSSR01. The sequence continues at coordinate 5,804 of JAKSSR010000061.1, forward strand.
AAATACATCGAATTCATCGAAGAAAACATCAATTGCCCCATCACTTACGTTTCCGTTGGTCCTGAAAGAGACAGCATCATCTACAGAAAGAAGGCCGAATAATGACAGACCGCTTTGAATCGCCCCTTTCCAGCAGATACGCATCAGCCTACATGCTCAAGCTTTTCTCTTCTGACACCAGATACTCCACCTGGAGAAAGCTCTGGGTCTCTCTGGCAAAAGCCGAGCAGAAAATGGGTCTCAGCATTACAGACCGGCAGATCGCTGAACTGTCCGAGCATATTTACGACATAGATTACGAGACAGAAAAAAAGAGAGAAGCCGAAGTACGCCACGACGTCATGGCTCACATCTACACCTACGGACTCGCAGCACCTTCCGCGGCAGGCATCATCCACCTTGGTGCCACCAGCTGCTACGTAACAGACAACGCCGACCTGATCATTTACAAGGACGCCTTGGTCTATTTAAGAGGCCAGCTGCTCCTGGTGATCGACAAGATCGCAGATTTTGCGGAAGCATATAAGGCAGTCCCCACTCTGGGATACACCCACTATCAGCCGGCTCAGCCTGTTACTGTGGGCAAGAGAGCAAGTCTCTGGCTCCAGGACTTCATGAGCGATCTTGAAGAGATCGACTTCGCCATTTCCGGTATTAAATTCCTCGGATGCAGAGGAACTACGGGAACCGAAGCAAGCTTCATGGATCTTTTTGACGGCGACGAAGAAAAAATCGACGAAATGAACCGCCTCATTGCGGCTGATTTCGGCTTCGACAAGTGCTTTGATGTCTGCGGCCAGACCTACCCCAGAAAGCTGGACAGCAGAATCCTCAATGCACTTTCCGCCATTGCCCAGAGCGCATACAAAGTCGCGACCGACATCAGACTCCTCCAGCACGACAAGCAGCTGGACGAGCCTTTTGAAGAAAAGCAGATCGGTTCTTCCGCCATGGCATACAAGAGAAACCCCATGAGATGCGAAAGGATCTGCTCCCTTTCCAGATACCTTATGGCCGACTCCGCCAACGCCGGCCTTACAGCAGCCTGCCAGTGGTTTGAAAGAACTCTGGACGACTCCGCAAACCGGAGAATCTCCATGCCCGAAGGCTTCCTGACAGCAGATGCGATTTTAAGACTGGTGCAGAACGTCTTCTCCGGCCTTAAGGTCAACGAAAAGGTCATTGAAAACAATCTCAACGAATACCTGCCCTTTATCGCAACTGAAAACATCCTCATGGAAGCAGTCAAGAAAGGCGGAGACAGACAGGAGCTCCACGAAGAGATCCGCAAGGCGTCTATGATCGCTACAGGAAGATTGAAAAACGGGGAAGAAGCAGACCTGTTCAGCGAACTTCTCAAGAGCGAAGGTCTGGGCCTTACCGAGGATGAGCTCAGCTCCATTCTCTGCCCCCGGAAGTACGTGGGAAGAAGCGTTCACCAGACCGAAAACCTTGTAAAGAAGGCAAAGAGCATCACCGAAAACAATGATGCCGAAAAGGATTGGAAGGTGCAGCTGTAATGGAAAAAATATTAGTGATCGATTTCGGCGGACAGTACTGCCAGCTCATAGCAAGAAGAATACGAAGCGAGCATGTATTTGCTGAAATCAGAGCATTCAATAAGATCAGCTGCGAAGACATAGTCAAAGAGCAGTACAAGGGCATCGTCTTTACAGGCGGTCCCAACAGTGTATATGATCCCAAGTCACCTCACTTTGATCCGCAGATAATGGACCTGGGCATTCCCATTCTGGGAATATGCTACGGTCATCAGCTGCTTTCATATATGGGAGGCGGAAAGATCGCTAGCGCCGAATCAGGCAGCGAATACGGAAAGACCACGGTATTCTTTGACCAAAGCCCCCTGTTCAAAGACGTTCCCGTTGAAAGCATCTGCTGGATGAGCCACACAGATTACGTCAAGGACATTCCCCAGGGTTTCAAGCTTATTGCCCACAGCGCTAAATGTCCCTGCGCGGCCATAGCCTGCGATGAAAAGAAACTCTACGGAGTTCAGTTCCACCCCGAAGTTACCCATACTGATTTCGGACAGCAGATGCTGCGCAATTTCATCATCGACATCTGCGGCTGCAGGCAGGACTGGAATATGGACGACTACGCCAAGACCAGCATTGAAAAATACAAGGCTGAGCTTGCAGGCAAGAAAGTCCTTTTAGCTCTGTCCGGAGGCGTTGATTCTTCCGTTGCCGCAGTTCTGCTCAATCAGGCAATCGGCAGCAATCTTACCTGCGTCTTCGTAGACCACGGTCTTCTGAGAAAAGATGAAGGCGACTACGTTGAAAAGACCTTCAAAGGTCAGTTCGGCATCAACCTGATCCGCGTCAATGCTCAGGATAGATTCCTTGAAAAGCTCCGCGGCGTTACCGATCCCGAACGCAAGAGAAAGATCATCGGTGAAGAATTCATCAGAGTCTTTGAAGAAGAAGCTGAAAAGCTGGGCAAAATGGACGTCCTTGCCCAGGGCACCATTTATCCCGACGTTGTTGAAAGCGGCAACGGCAATTCCGCAGTTATCAAGAGCCACCACAACGTAGGCGGACTTCCCGAGGACATCGGCTTTGAAGCCATCGTTGAGCCTCTCAGATATCTGTTCAAGGACGAGGTCAGAGAGATCGGAGAAAAGCTTGGTCTTCCCAGACAGCTGGTCTGGAGACAGCCCTTCCCCGGCCCGGGCATTGCCGTAAGAATCACCGGTGAGATCACCGAAGAAAAGATCAAACTCGTTCAGGAAGCAGACGCTATTTTCCGCGAAGAAATGGAAAAGGCACACTGCGATATTATGTCCAACCAGTATTTCGCCGTTCTAGCTGACGTTAAATCCGTCGGTGTTATGGGCGATTTCAGAACCTTCGGATACACTGCCGTATTAAGAGCAGTCACCACCGACGATTTCATGACCGCTGAATGGACAAGACTTCCCTTTGAGGTACTGGAAGCCGCAAGCAGCCGCATTACCAACGAAGTAAAGGGAATCACAAGGGTAGTTTATGATATTACTTCAAAACCGCCTGCGACAGTAGAGTGGTTGTAGTATTTTAGGAGATACTGACATGACTAAATACATTTTTGTAACCGGCGGAGTCGTTTCCGGCCTTGGTAAAGGGATTACAGCAGCATCACTCGGCAGACTTCTTAAAGCAAGAGGCTTAAAAGTCGCAGCACAAAAACTGGATCCGTATATCAACGTCGACCCGGGTACAATGAGTCCCTATCAGCACGGTGAAGTTTACGTCACCGAAGACGGCGCAGAGACCGATCTGGATCTGGGTCACTATGAAAGATTCATTGATGAAAACCTCAACCGTTTTTCAAACCTGACGACCGGCAAGGTTTACTGGAATGTATTGAACAAAGAAAGACGCGGAGAATACTTAGGCTCAACGGTACAGGTCATTCCCCACATCACTACAGAAATCAAGGAATTCGTCTACAGCGTAGCAAAGAAGACTGATGCTGACGTGGTCATCACCGAGATCGGCGGCACCATAGGCGATATCGAATCCCAGCCCTTCCTTGAAGCAGTACGCCAGATCTCCCTTGAGGTCGGCAGAGAAAACAGCCTGTTCATCCACGTAACTTTAGTACCCTTCCTCAGCGGTTCCGACGAACACAAGACCAAACCCACCCAACATTCCGTCAAGGAACTCCAGGGCATGGGGATCAACCCCAATATCATCGTTCTCAGATGCGACAAGCCTCTGGAAGAAGGAGTGTTCAAGAAAATAGCCCTCTTCTGCAACGTTACGGAAGAATGCGTCATCGAGAATATTACCCTTCCCTGCCTTTATGAGGCCCCTCTCATGCTTGAGCAGTACCACTTCTCCGACGTGGTATTAAAGCAGCTGAACATGACAGCAAAAGATCAGGATCTGAGTGAATGGTCCGCCATGGTGGATAAGATCAAGAACTGCCAAGGCAGCGTTACCATAGGCCTGGTGGGAAAATACGTCCAGCTCCATGACGCCTACCTGTCTGTTGCGGAAAGTCTCAGACACGCAGCATGGTCTCTGGGCAAGAACGTGGATATCAAGTGGGTAGATTCCGAAAACCTCAATGCAGACAATATTGCTGAAGTTCTGGGAGGCGTCAACGGGATCATAGTTCCCGGCGGCTTCGGCGGCAGGGGAATTGAAGGCATGATCCTCGCTGTCAACTACGCAAGAACCAATAATATTCCCTTCTTCGGAATTTGCCTCGGCATGCAGATCGCTGTTATCGAATATGCAAGACACGAATGCGGAATCAGCGACGCCAACTCCGGAGAATTCGACGAGCTGTGCAGGAACAAGGTCATCGACTTTATGCCGGGACAGAGCGAAAGTCTTGAAAAAGGCGGCACTCTTCGTCTCGGAGCCTATCCCTGCGTGATCAGGGAAAACTCCACCATGTTCAGAGCATACGGCCAGAAACAGATCTCAGAACGCCACAGACACCGCTATGAGCTGAACAACGAATACAGAGCCCGTCTTGAGGAAGCAGGTCTCTGCTTATCGGGTGTATCTCCCGACGGGAGACTGGTTGAAACTGTTGAGCTGACTGACAGAGACTTCTACGTTGGCGTTCAGTACCACCCCGAGTTCAAGAGCAGACCCAACAAACCTCATCCCCTCTTCGTATCATTCATCGAAGCAAGTATCAAACAGATAAAATAATTTTACAAACAACTAAAAACAAAGGACAGCGGTTATTTTCCGCTGT
>JAKSSR010000062.1 GCA_024402995.1 Clostridia bacterium
TTAAACTCCAGTTTTGAGTAGATCTCTATAAGACGTTCTGTATCCTGTTCCTTGATCCTGCAGTCTTCCAGACTGTATTCAACGGGAACATTGCGGACTATTGTAGCGAGACGTTTGCTGAGCATGAGAGTCATAAGATTGTCTTCGATCTTTTCTCTCAGTTTTGCGTTAGCTATTTTTTCAGGCTCTGCAATGATACTTTCAATGGAACCGAACTGCTGAATGAGTTTTACCGCAGTCTTGTCCCCAACTCCTGGAACGCCGGGGATATTATCAGAGGGGTCTCCTCTCAGAGCCTTATAATCAATAAACTGAATGTGGTCAAAGCCGAATTCTTCCTGCATGGCAGCATCGTCATAGAGCTTGAATTCGCTTATGCCCTTCTTGGTTATAATGACGGAAGTTTTGTCCGTTGCCAGCTGCAAGGCATCCTTGTCACCGGTAATGACGTATGCCGGCAGCCCGGCCTCCTCGGCCATTGCGGCAGTTGTACCTATAATATCGTCTGCTTCAAAGCCATCTATCTCAAAACGCATGATACCAAGAGCATCAAGCACTTCCTTAAGAACAGGCATTTCCATAGCCAATTCAATGGGCATCTTCTTTCTTCCGGCCTTATAGTCGGCAAACTCCTGATGCCTGAAGGTAGGTGCCTTTCGGTCAAAGGCTACAAGCATATGAGTGGGGCCATAGTCACTGCGGATCTTTGTAAGCATGCTAAGAAAACCGTAAATACCCTGGGTATACATTCCGTCCTTGGTGATCATAGGACGCTGTATAGCGTAATAGGCACGGTTAACAAGGCTGTTTCCGTCAATTATAACGATCTTTTCTTTCATATTTGCTGTACCGGTCACAAAAAATAAAATAATCCCGCAGTGCCGTCAGGTTTAAATTCTTTCCCTACTATACAGTAGGTGGGTACTGCCTGCCGCCGGAATCTGTCTTCCACTGAAAAGAATGAGGCCTGACATATCCGAGCCGGACGCGGCATCCCGTTTAAGAAGTGTAGGAAGAATTTATAACCTTAACGCACACCTCAGGACTATTATAAAGTTATATCAAGTTCAAATCAAACTATTCTTCGTCGTACAGATCAACAGTGCAGTTGGTGTAAACGTGCTGAACGTCATCATCATCCTCCAGGAGAGCGACCATCTTCTTCAGATTCTTGATAGCAGTTTCGTCTGTCGGAGTGGAAGTGATGTTGGGAACCTGCATGATGTCGCTTTCGACTGCTTCATAGCCAGCTTCCTTGAAAGCTGCTGCAACGTCATCAAAAGCATTGGGATCACAGTAAACTTCAAAGCTGTCATCATAGGTGACAACGTCATCTGCGCCAGCTTCAAGAGCTGCTTCCATCATGGTGTCTTCAGAAATTTCGCCGTCTTCGTTAGCAAAAACGAAAACGCCCTTTCTGTCGAACATGTAACCTACGCAGCCGGGAACACCAAGGTTTCCGCCAAACTTGTCGAAAGCGTGGGACATGCTTGCGCTGGTTCTGTTCTTGTTGTCGGTAAGGACTTCAACGATGACTGCGACGCCGCCTGCACCGTAGCCTTCGAATCTGCCGGTTTCATAAGTTTCTCCGCCCAGTTCGCCGGTGCCCTTCATGATAGCACGTTTGACGTTGTCGTTGGGCATTCCCAGACCCTTGGCCTTTTCAACGATGGTTCTCAGGTTGGGGTTGTAATCGGGATCTCCGCCGCCTTCTCTTGCAGCAACGGTGATAAGTCTTGCATATTTAGTGAATACTGCGGCTCTCTTGCTGTCCTGTGCAGCCTTTCTGCCGGCTATAGTGCCATGTCTACCCATAGGTATCATTCTCCCTTCTAATTTTTGACAGAATATTTTACCACCAAATATTCTGTAATTTCAATACTTAACGCCATAATTCTTGACATTATTTTATTCTTTGATAGAATTATGGCTTGTGTTTAGTTAAATTATATCATAAAGGAAAGAAAAATGTCAGAAACCAATTCAAGACAAGCATTAGACCCTAAAGCTGCAAGAATGGGCACAGCTCCCCTTCTTCCGCTCATTTTCAAAATGTCTCTGCCTTCAATGTTCTCCATGCTTATTCAGGCATTATACAACATTGTTGACAGCATCTTCGTCGCAAAGGTAGGCGAAACAGCCCTCTCCGCTGTATCACTGGTTTACCCCATTCAGATGCTCTGCATTTCTGTAGGCGTAGGCACTGCCATAGGCGTAGCCTCTTTGGTATCCAGAAAGCTTGGTGCCCAGCGTCAGGACATAGCCCAGGAAGTTGCCAGCCACGGTATTTTCCTCGCCCTCTGCTCCGGACTGGTATTCCTCATCTTTGGCTTATTCTTTGCTGACGATTTCGTAAACGCATTCAGCGACAATGAAGCCCTCATTCAGCCTGCAGCAAGCTACTGCACCATAACCTCATCCTTCGCAGTATTCTCCTTCGTTTCAATACTCTGCGAAAGATTGATGCAGGGTTCCGGAGATACGGTCACTCCAATGTTTACAAGCCTTTCCGGCTGCATTACCAACATAATCCTTGACCCCATTATGATCTTCGGTTACTTTGGCGTCCCTGCCATGGGCGTTAAAGGCGCTGCAATAGCCACAGTCATAGGTCAGGTCGTCAGCATGACAGTCAATCTGATTGTCGTAAACAAAAAGCAATTCGCGGTTAAGGCTACCATAAAAGGACTTAAGGTCAGCGGCCCAATTGTAAGACAGATCTACGAAGTAGGCTTCCCGGCTATGGTAATGCAGGCAATAACCTCCGTCCTCAACATCTTTATGAACGCCATCCTCATCGGCTTCAGCGAAACTGCAGTGGCGGTCCTGGGTGTATACTTCAAGGTCCAGTCCTTCGTATTCCTGCCCGTTTTCGGTATGAACCAGGGTCTTATGCCTATTATTGCTTTTAACTACGGCGCAAAAAACAGAGACAGAATGATGAAAGCTATGAAAATCGGCATGATCATCGCCTTCCTTTTCATGAGCCTCTGCACCGTTCTCTTCCAGGCAATTCCGGCCCAGATCATGTCCCTCTTTGACGCTCAGGGCGAGCTTATGACTATAGGCTGCAGGGCACTTAAGACCATAAGCTTCAACTTCCCCTTTGCCGCAATCGGCATTCTCATCGGAACCATATTCCAGTCAACAGGCCACGGATTCTATTCAATGATCACTTCCATACTCCGCCAGCTGGTACTCATTCTCCCCCTGGCCAAGCTTTTCTCCGCGCTTTGGGGACTTGAGGGTGTATGGTGGTCTTACCCCATCTCAGAAGTTCTTTCATTGGTATTTGTACTCATTGTCTTCAAGAGACTCTGGAACAAAGAACTGCAGTATATAGGACAGGAACAGAAATAGTTCAATACAAAACCCCGCCTTTGAGGCGGGGTTTTGTATTACTTATTATTCTTTACTGTTTCTGAGATTTAAGAGAACTGAAAACGTCGAAAACGAGTTCGTCTTCAAAATTGTTGTACAGGTAAAGCTTTACGCTCTTGGTTTCGTTGTTGTAAACGCAGCTCCAGAGGGTACTGCAGATGTATCCGTTCATATCTTCGTCCTGAACGCTGACATCCTGAAGAAGATCTGCGGCTTCTTCTTCGCTGAGAACACCCTTTGTCTCATTGAGTTTATTCATCATGACTTCATATCTGTCCTGACCGAGACCGTTGGGATCATAGGCACCGGGAGTCAGAAGGAAGTTGGTTGCGCACTGGTAATCAACAGCGTTTTCTTCATTTTCTTCGGGATAGACGACTACCATTCTGTTGTTTACGTATTCAATGACTGCGCTGTCGCCATTGGCGTCAGCAATATGATAGTGATAAGTGCAGCCGTCAGTGAGAAGATCTCTCATATCGTAATTTCCGAAAAGTCTAACAGCCTCCTCAACGGTAGATGCCTTATCAAGAACTATACGTACCATAGAGCTGGTTGTAATGTTCTTTCTGGGAGACAGCTGGAAGGTAGGATCCTTTTCGATTTCAAGAACGCCGATGGAAAGCCCGGTCTCATTGATACCGTCAACAATGGCATAAGGAGCCAAAGCGCTGATTATCTTTGTAACAGGAGTATCGGGAGTGAAATACTTGTATCCGATAAGATCAAGGTTGAGCATTGCGATGCTGGCATAACCGTCCTTTGGATTGGTGCGGACCAGCATTGCGGGTGCGTCCATGTAGTCGAAGTTTCTTCCGAAAATGTGCTCACCTTCAGGAGTTACTGCGTTAAATGTGGAACATCCGAAATTCTGGACAGGCTTACCGAGAATAAAGTCTCCGGCAACCTGAACAATCATGTCGGCGGTGCAAAGATAACCGTTCTTAGCTATGTCATTGATATTGTAGTCATAAGTATAATCCATAATGTAGAAATTATCTCTGACCTTGGTGACACTGTCTATGGACTCAAGTTTAGCAGCAGTGGAGGGACAAACCATTGAGGTGATAGTCATGACTGTGGATATTACCGCAGCCCCTATTTTTTGCAGCAGCATTATTTATTCTCCTTTCAAATATACAACATGGTTATATTATTATGTTTTTGTTTCTTTTTGTCAACATTTTATTACCGTACAATAGATTTAATTTAATAAAACACATTAAAAGACAAGACCGATATTCCGATCTTGCCTTAATATCTAAAGTTTATTAAGCATTGTATCAATCTGTTCAATACGACTGTTCCAGAAGGAACGTTTTTCATCCATCTCAGGACCGCCTTTATCTTTTATTCCGTCGATAATAATTTGAGCAGCATGCTTCTTACCCTTAAGGAATTCCGGAAGGAGAGGATCTTTGCGCTCATAGAGCATAGGAGGAATAAAGAGGTCCAGTTCTCCGGGGAACTGTTCAACAGTCAGCGTTGTACGATCTGCATGTTCTGCAGTAATGATCTGACAGATGCGCCCCCCTTCTCTTGCAAGACGTTCCCCTACGATAGCATAGCCGTGTTCAAGAAGAGCCGTACGCAAAACAGAACTCTTGCTTCTGGGCTGAAGTACAAAACGTTCAACTGTAGAAGAGACCTCTGGTGAACCGAGTATTATGGACTGAATAAGTTCTCCGCCCATACCTGCAATTATGACAGTAGATGCGCAGCCAGGTTCCAGGACCTTAAGGCCGTCTCCCAAAACCAAACGGAAATTGGAAGCATCCAGGCCCGAACTGAAGAGATTATCTCTTGCCTTGAGTATGGGACCTTTATTGACATCTGTCATAATGCAGAAGGGAACAATGCCGTTTGCGAGAAGATACATAGGAACAATACCGTGGTCGGTACCTATATCGGCCGCGGTTTTGCCCGGAATGACTTCCTCGCATATATATTTCATTCTCTGTGATACTCTAAACTTATTCAAGGTAATCCTTAAGCTTCTTGCTTCTGGTCGGATGACGGAGTTTTCTCAGTGCCTTTGCTTCGATCTGACGGATTCTTTCACGGGTAACATTGAACTTCTGTCCGACTTCTTCCAGAGTTCTCTGTCTTCCGTCATCGAGACCGAAACGTAAACGCAGGACTTCTTGTTCTCTGTCTGTAAGAGTTGCGAGAACTTCGTCCAGCTGCTCTCTGAGCATGGAAATCGCAGCTGCATCGGCGGGAGAAGGAATATCATCATCGGGAATGAAATCTCCCAGATGTGAATCTTCTTCTTCACCTATAGGAGTTTCCAGAGAAACAGGTTCCTGTGCGATCTTGGAGATCTCACGAACCTTTTCTACGGGGATCTCCATCTCTGCAGCAATTTCTTCGGGACTGGGATCTCTGCCCAGTTCCTGGAGGAGCTGGCGTGTGATCCTGATCTGCTTATTAATGGTTTCAACCATGTGAACGGGGATCCTGATGGTTCTCGCCTGATCGGCGATGCTTCTGGTAATTGCCTGACGAATCCACCAGGTCGCGTAGGTAGAGAACTTGAATCCCTTGGTGTAATCAAATTTATCGACAGCCTTTATGAGGCCCATGTTGCCTTCCTGGATCAGATCGAGGAAGAGCATACCGCGGCCGACATAGCGTTTTGCAATACTGACAACGAGACGGAGATTTGCTTCGCAGAGTTTATTCTTTGCCTCTTCATCGCCCTGCTCCATTCTCTTGGCAAGTTCAAGTTCTTCTTCAGCTGAAAGAAGAGGGACCTTACCGATTTCCTTCAGGTACATACGAACAGGATCATCGACGGCAATGGAAGGAATATCATCAAAGTCATCGTCTGCGACTTCAGAAACGATTTCCTCAAGTTCTGATGCTTCTTCAGGTTCAAGTTCGCTGAGCAGGAAGTCATCGGGATCTGATAAGGAAACGATGCTTACACCGCTGCTGGTAAGTATTTCATTAATGCTGTCTGCCTGGCTTTCAAGATCAAGGTCAATGAGCTTTTCCTTGATCTCATCGGCAGTTACAGAGCCTTCGCTCTTTGCGTTTTCAATAAAAGAATGAAGTTGTTCTTCCTTCTTTTCTTCGGACATGTCATAAATCAATTTAGTTTTCCCCCCTTTATTTTTTCTCCTGCTTCTGCAGATCCATAAGTTCCCTCATAAGGGATGTCATATCATATTCCTGGCCTTCGCTTTCTCCAAGTTCCAGAATTTTCTGGATGTCGGCAATACGGGTCCTGCGTCTTGCGGAATCAAGTTTTTCCTTGCATTCCGCAAACATGGCTCCATCGTTTTCCCCGGGAACAACGTTCTCCAGAATATCTTCAAGATAGCGGTAAGGTTCTTCTTCAAGAACGTCACGCAGATCTGAAATATCAAAATCAGCAGAAGGCTTCAGCAAGGCTTCCATGGCCGAAGCGACCCTTCTGCCGCTGCGGCTTACAAAAGCTTCCGGATAGTCTGAAAGCTTTCTGAAGTAATCGGAATTGAGAAGACAGAGCCTTATGAGCGTACGCTCCATCATCAGACTTGAAGGCGCGATACTTTCTTCTGAAGGTGCCTCATCCTGCGTCTGCCGGGCCGAAACCTTGTTTTCCGTTTGCGGAGTCGGGCTTTTGCCTCCTTCAACTTCTCTTCTGAGAGAGCCTTCGGAGATTCGGTAATCAGAAGCGACTTTTCTGATGTAAAGATCCTGTTCAACAGGCCTAAGCTCTCTTAAAACAGAAGCAGCAGCCTGAAGGAATCTTATGCCTTCTGTTGTACTGTTAAGGTCGTACTTCCTGCGGAGCAGACTAATTTTATAATCAACATCAGCAACGGCCTTATTTCTTACAAGAGCAAGGAATTCGTCACGGCCATGACGTTTGATATATTCATCGGGATCTTTGCCGTCATCTACATGAAGGACTTTGACATCAAGCCCGGCCTGACGGAGAACATCTATTCCGCGAAGAGCTGCATTTATTCCTGCGTTATCAGCGTCATAGCAAAGAACTACCTGGCTGCAATATCGCTTAAGAAGTTTTGCCTGATCAAGAGTAAGAGCAGTCCCAAGGCTTGCCACTACATTGCAAACGCCGCTCTGGTACAGACTTACAACGTCCATGTAGCCTTCGACAACAATGGCCAGATTGTCCTTCTGTATATATCCCTTTGTTATGTTCAGTCCATAAAGGTTATAACCTTTGCGGAAAATGAGAGATTCAGAAGAATTAAGGTACTTTGGCTCACCGTCACCGATTATGCGTCCGCCGAAGCCTATGACCTTGTCTCTCGTGTTAAAAATGGGAAACATGACCCTGCCGCGGAAACGGTCATAATAGCGTCCGTTTTTTTCTGAAAGAAGGCTCAGCTCCGCAAGCATTGATTCTTCGGCGCCTTTTGATTTCATGAACTCAGTGAGACTTTGCCATTGGTCATCGGCATAGCCTATGCCGAAAGCCTGAAGAGTTTTAGGCTCTATTCCCCTTTTCTTCATATAGGAAAAACCGGGGTTTGCCTTGGTAGTAAAGGCGTCGTAGAAAAAACGGGCCGCCTGACGGTTCAATTCGTAATAACCGTCTTTTTTTGCATTTTCTTCGCCATAACTGTCTTCTATGGTAATGCCGTACTGTGTGGCAAGACGCTCTACAGCTTCGGGAAAGGTGATGTTGTAGTATTTCTGGACAAACTTGATAAGGTCGCCCTTTTCTCCGCAGCCGAAGCAGACATATTGCTGGCTCTGTTCCCAGACAACAAAAGACGGGGTCTTTTCGTTGTGAAATGGGCAGCATGCTTTGTAAGTGTTGCCGGCCCGCTTAAGGGTTACCAAAGACCCTATTACGTCAACGATATTAGCCCTCGCCTTTATCTTTTCAATTGCATCAGAATAAGACTTACTCATCAGAAAACCTTCCTAAAGTCTTATTACATGCAAAATTCGAATAATCTTTTTTATTTTTCAAGTTTCCAGCCGGAAGGAACAAAAAGTTCGGTGTAGAGTTTGATAGCATATCTGTCAGTCATACCGGCTATGTAATCCTTTACGACTTCCTCTTCACCATCCTCTTCCATAAGCATTCGATACTCAGAAGGAAGCAGCCCTGTATTTTCAAGGTAATAATCATAAAAAGAATTGAGCATATTCTTGATTTTTCCCAATTCTGTGTTCTGCTTTACCACAGGGTTCTTATAAACACGCTCAAACATGAAATCACGCAGGCGGTTCATGTAATAGGCAGCTTCTTCAGACTGGCAGATGATATCCTTGCCGTCGCTTTCACGGACTATGTCAAGAACAAGAGTGTTGATCCTGTCGCCATGTTCAGGACCAAGATAATCGGCGCAGTCTCTGGGAATATCAGAAGCATGAATGATATGGCCCCTTATGGCGTCATCAATGTCATGATTAATGTAGGCAATGCGGTCGGAAAAGCGCACGACCTGACCTTCAAGAGTAAAAGGCATGACAGGACCGGTGTGATTGACTATGCCGTCACGGACCTCCTGGGTAAGGTTCATGGTGCGTCCCTTGGCATTGCGTTCAATAACGTCTACAACACGTAAACTCTGAACATTGTGCTCAAAACCGCCGGGATGACGCTGAGCAAGAAATTCCTCCCCGTTGTGACCGAAGGGAGTATGTCCCAGATCATGGCCCATGGCAATGGCTTCAGTCAAATCTTCATTGAGGTTGAGAGCACGGGAAATAGTACGGGCGATCTGGGCGACCTCAAGGGTATGAGTAAGACGTGTCCTGAAATGGTCTCCTTCCGGAGAAAGAAAGACCTGGGTCTTGTGCATGAGACGGCGCAGGGATTTGGAATGGATTATCCGATCCCTGTCTCTCTGAAAGCAGGTCCTTACTTCGTCAGGCTCTTCGGGAATCAATCTGCCCAAAGATTCGGAGGCTTTACATGCGTATTTTGAGAGATACAATTGTTCTCTGTTTTCAAGATCTTCGCGTAATACCATTTTGAATCTTCCTTATGCTTTGCTTATACTCCGGTGGAACCAAAACCGCCAAGGCGCTGACCATCTGCTTCATCATCTTCAGTAATTCCGAAAGGAAGGAAAACAGCCTGCACTATGGCTTTCCCCGCAGGGATTTCAAGAGTCTTATCGGTTTTGCTATCGTTGGTGAGAGCAATCAAAATATGGCCTTCGTTCTTTGCGTTATAATAATCGGCATCTACGACACCGACAGTATTGTCCAACTGGGTACGGAACTTTGTACCAAGGCCGCTCTTTGGAAGAAGGAGCATGACCCAGCCTTCGGCGATCCTGCAGCGCAGACCGCTGGCGATCCTGATGCTTTCCCCCGGTTCCAGCTTAAACGCCACGGGAGAAATAATGTCATATCCGGCAGATCCCGCAGTAGCCCTTACCGGAAGCTTTATCTGCTCATAAGCAGCGTCTGAATCGTACCCAGTCTGAATATCAGCCTTAAACTGCTCTAAACTTACTTTTTCAAATAATGCAATTTTGTTCATTTTTTAAGTTAATCTGATTATTAATTATTTCCAGAGAGTTTGGACTGAACTGCTGTACACGCTCAGTAAGTGTGAGCGAACAGGTTCATACAAATCCGAAGGGAAAACTCTGATTATAAAAATAGAGGCAGCACAAAGCTGCCTCCTGATTTATTATGCCTTGATGATGGGGAGATCTTCCAGGCCCTTGCGGGTGAGGTTGATGCGTTCCTTTTCGTCGATCTCAGCGACCTTGACGGTGACCTTGTCGCCGACATTGAGAACATCGGTGACCTTTGCGATTCTTTCCTTGGCAATCTTGGAGATGTGCAGCAGACCGTCCTTGCCAGGGAGAATG
>JAKSSR010000063.1 GCA_024402995.1 Clostridia bacterium
CTACCACTGATGCAATACGCTGTGAGAAATACTGCGCTGAGCAGAAAATAGAAGGGCGCATAATCCCTGTACCGAGGGTACTGTCCGCCAGCTGCGGCATGGCCTTCAAGGCGCCCCTTTCCGAGGACGAGGCTATTTCCGAGGCAATAAACCGCGGAGATATCATACCTGCAGGAAAGTACAGACTCTTTTTATAAAAAAAGAACAGAAAATAACAGAGCGTGTGAATAATGAATTCTCATTTTCACACGCTCTGTCTGCGTCATTTGTTATTTTGCGCAGAGGGCTGCTCCTATGGCTCCTGCATAGCGGGCTTCCGGTACGGAAATTACATCCGTACCCAACTCTTCTGAAATCCTTTCAAGAAGGAAATCGAAATCACATAGTCCTCCGGTAAGGCATACTTTTGTGTTGACGGTCTGTATGCGGCTTGCCTGAGATGCCACCTTTTTTACTATTGAATCAACAACGGCAAATGCGATATTCTCACGTGATTCTCCGCGGCCTATCAGGCTTATCACCTCAGATTCGGCAAAGACGGTACACATGGAACTTATGGACACTCCGCCGCCTTTCGATGCCATTTCACACAGTTCTTCAGGCTTTACCGCCAGGGTATTTGACATTACCTCAAGAAAACGGCCTGTTCCTGCCGAACACTTGTCATTCATCACAAAATCTTTTACACATCCGTCCTGAACCGATATCAGTTTTGTATCCTGACCGCCTATATCGATCACGAGAAGGTCATCAGCATGGAAAATGTGGCAGGCACCTTTTGCGTGGCAGGTGATTTCAGTAACACATCTGTCGGCAAAGGGCACTGATATTCTTCCGTAACCGGTAGCGACTATTCCGGAATTTTCATTTGAAATACCGTTTTGTTCCAGCTTGCTGCGTATCTCTTCGGCTGTATCAACACTGCTCCAGCCCGTCGGCTGAATAAACCGCAATATAACGCTTCCGTTTTCATCCAGAACCGCTGTTTTTGAGCATGTTGAACCTATATCAATTCCTGTTCTGTATCTCATATCGTTTCGAGGAAGGCTTCCAGTCTGGTGGAAAGCTGGCCGCTGTCGCTTTCTGAGTAATCGGTTTCTATCTGAATATAGGGGATACTAAGCTTTTTCATTTCGTTCTTTACAGTGAAGCTTTCAACGTTGTACGGAGTACAGCACTGCAGATCGATTTCCACAACACCGTCGATCTTGTATTCTTCAACAAGCTTTTTGAGATGATCGATTCTTATATCGTTAGGTGTCATTACGGAACATCCTATGCCAAGGTATCTTTCGGCAATGGCACCGACGATATCATCGGCCTCTGCGTTTACCATCTGGTAGGCAGCCTTGATTCCGCTGCAGTTTTCAAAGCAGGTGACAACGCCGCCGTTTTCTTCAATGAGCTTTACGGTTTTGTTCAGAACGCCTCCGATGGGGCAGCCTGTGACAAGTATGCGTCTGTCTGAAGCTTTTACCTTTCCCTGACCGTCTCTGTATGCAGCTTCAATAGACTCTCTGAGATCATTGAGCTGATTGATTCTCTGACTTGATTCAAACACGAAACCGGAGCCCTCAAGTGCTTTATAAAGATCATAGCCTTTTGCGGGAGGAGGGGTCAGTTTCTGAAGTTCCATCAGGGCAAGTCTGCTCTTTCGTTCTTCATTTCTTTCTCTTGCAGCCTTTCTCAGGGCTTCTTCCGTTATTTTAACATCAAAGCGATCTTCAAGGAAAGCTATGAAGCGGATAAGCTCGTTTTTCCATTTTTCAAGAGCGTCTCCCGCAAGTCCCTGGGGAAGATGAAGCACGTATGTAGGACGGATTTTATCCAGGAGCTCATACATCTTCTTTTTCCCGTCGCAGGTGGATTCTGCAACGATCAGATCGGAAAAGTAAGTGTACGGGCATTTGTCGGAAACTGCAAATCCGTAGCTGGATTTGATCAGCGGGCAGAGGTTCTTGGGGAGGTGGGCTTCTGCTGCGGGAATCGTCTCTCCGCTCATTCCGCAGAGGCTTACTGCTGTAAAACCTGCGGCATCAAGGATCTCAACGGGGGTAAACGTGCAGAATATTCCTGCTACTTTCCCTCCGGCTTCTTTTACTTTCTTTACTTTCATGAAGCCCTGCTGACGTGCTTCTCCGAATTGTGAGAATTGTTCAGGTAAATCGCGCACTTTGTTGCCTCCTTATATAGTGTATTTAGCTTACTCATCAATTTTGAACTGATTCTAACATCTTCTTTATATTCTATCAAATTGCATTAATCGAATTGACATTACGGTAATATTCGTAAAATTGTTCTTTTTAATCAATGGCGGGTTACAATTTACATTACCGATTAAAAAGGGCACTTTTCTGTTAATTCATTGCTTTTGTAAATTATCAGCACATATGACATTGAATATTCGTATTTCGGCCTTTTAAATAATGCTGATATAATTCATGGGGTTTTTCATCATGTAAACCGGAAAATACTTCAGATTATTCAGGAGATATTAAATTGAGCAGGTATTCAGAAAAAGGGATCAACTGGAAAGTAATCTTGTTCCTGATCGTTCTTCCGATCACTATTTTTTTGATTTCATTTGCATTGGGACGTTTTCCGATTGCTCCCAAGGATCTTGTGAAGATTCTTCTTTCAAGATTTTTTGATATCGAAAAAACGTGGACGGATTATCAGGAGACAGTTGTATTCAATATCAGGCTCCCTCGAGTTCTTGTCGCGATGCTGGTCGGTGCAGCGCTTTCTGCTGCCGGAGCGGCTTATCAGGGGTTATTCAAGAATCCGCTTGTTTCGGGCGATATTCTCGGTGCATCCGCAGGCGCGGGCTTCGGTGCCTGTCTGGCCATTTCACTTTCACTTTCTTCAGCAATGATTCAGACGAGCGCTTTTATTTTCAGCATCATCGCCGTCGCTCTTGTATATATTCTCAGTCTGCGCATGAAGGGAAACCAGACTCTCGGGCTTGTTCTTTCCGGAATCCTTATGGGCAACATTTTTCAGGCGGGAACCTCGTTCCTTAAGTATGTTGCGGATACTGAAAACAAGCTGCCGGAGATTACCTTCTGGCTTCTCGGAGACCTCTCCAAGGTAATGAAAGGTGACGTCCTCCTTGCTTTGATTCCGATCACGGTCGCTATCATTCCGCTGATGATTGTCCGCTGGAAGATAAATGTCATGACCCTCGGCGATGAAGAAGCTCAGTGCCTTGGTATCAACACAAAGTTTATCCGGGCTATTGTTGTCATCTGCAGTACTCTGCTTACCGCAACCGCAGTGTCGGTATCCGGAATGATAGGCTGGGTAAGTCTGGTCGTTCCACATCTTGCGAGAATGATAGTCGGCCCTGATTATAAAGTACTTTTACCCGTTTCAACGGTAATGGGCGCATGTTACCTTCTTATCGTTGACGATCTGGCAAGACTGGTTGCAGCCGTCGAGATTCCCCTCGGCATCCTGACCTCCCTGGTCGGAGCGCCGTTCTTCCTGTATCTGATCATGAGCAGAAAGGAGGAGTAGAAATGTCCGATAATGTTGCTGTAAGCGTTAAGGATCTTCATTTTGCATACGACAAGACTGAAGTCCTCCATGGCGTAAGCTTTGATGTAAATGAAGGCGATCTTCTGTTCCTTCTCGGCCCCAACGGCTCGGGGAAGACTACTCTTTTCAAGTGTCTTCTCAGGCGTTACGACCCGTCGTCAGGGAGCATTTTCATAGATGGACAGGACATCCACAAGATGTCTATCCAGGCTCTTGCCCGGAAAATGGCTTATATCCCTCAGGCCCATTTTCCAAGCTTCAATTACACCGTGCTTGAAGCCGTAGTTATGGGAAGAACATCGTATATCAAAAACAATTCCGCGCCGAAGGCTGATGACTACGACGCGGCAATAGCAGCTCTTGACAAGCTGGGTATCGCCCATCTTAAGGATAAGGGTTACGCGCATATAAGCGGCGGCGAAAGGCAGATGGTCCTGATAGCAAGAGCTCTTACCCAGAAATCCAAGGTGCTGATCATGGATGAGCCGACAGCAAGTCTCGACTACGGTCATCAGATGACGGTTCTCTCAGTCGTAAAGAGTCTTGCGAAGGAAGGATATACTGTTATTCTTTCATCTCATAACCCTGAGCATGCGTTCCTTTTCGCAAACAAGATTCTGATGATCAAAAAAGGAAACATTGTGGCGATGGGGGATCCGGATAAGGTGGTCAACAGGCAGCTTCTTGAAAGCGTCTATGAAGTTCCTATGGATCTTCTTGACGTTACACGTACCGAGAATAACTTCAGCAGAAACTACAAAGTGTGCGTTCCTGTTTTCAATGAAGGCATCTGAAAAGGGCCAAACCGGGCAAAAGGCCCGTTTATATAGGCATTCTGTTCTATAAGATATTGGAGGAAAACTAAAATGAACAAGAAATTATTACTGATCGTCAGTATTCTGCTTGTGCTTTCAATGACACTTGCAGGATGCGGATCAAAGACTGTCGAACCTGCTGCTCCTGCGGAAACAACTGTGCCTGCAGAGACCACTGCACCCGCAGAAACAACTGCGCCCGCAGAAACAACTGCGCCCGCAGAACCTGAAGAACCTGCAACAATCGAAATCGTTGACCAGGCAGGCAGAACTGTAACCATTCCGAGTCATCCGACTAAGATCATGGGATACAACGCAATGGGCCAGGGCTTCCTGTATGCCCTTGCTCCCCTCATGATCTAGAGCCTCTAGAGCATGCAATGCAAGGGTGTAGCTTATTTCTTCCTCTATTCTGTTACCCCCCGTCCCGTTCTCGGTGACAACTCCGGCAAGAGATCCATGAACCCCGAAGAAGTCATCAAGGCTGCTCCTGATTTCATTCTTCACATGGCAGACCTTCATGACGGAAACCTTGAAAAGGTTGAAGAGATGCAGGCTCAGCTGAATATCCCCATCGTCATCATCGACTCCGACATGAACAAGATGGATGAAACTTTCCGTTTTATAGGAGCGCTCATCGGCGCAGAAGAACAGGCCGAAAAGCTTGCAACTTATACCCGCACCGTAATTGATGACATCAACGCAAAGGCTGCTTCCATTCCCGAAGATCAGAGAGTCAGCGTTTACTATGCGGAAGGCGAAGACGGTCTTCAGACAGACCCCGAAGGTTCCGATCACTCCAGAGCATTTACTGCAGTCAATGCTAAAAATGCTGCTGAAATCGAAGATTTCGACGCATACTATGGCCGTGTAACCGTCTCCATGGAACAGATCATGGAATGGGATCCCGAATACGTAGTCTTCTGCCCGGATGATTCCATCTTTGCAGAAGGAGTTGCTTCCATCTGCCAGGATCTGATGGATGGCAAGGAAGTCGGCAGCTGGAACAGCCTCAATGCAGTAAAGAACAACAAGTTCTTCGAGGCTCCCTATGGCCTGGCAAACGCCATCGACAGACCGGCAACCATCAACCTCGTATACGGTTATCAGTGGGTCGGCAACCTGCTCTATCCTGAAGTCTTTGACTACGATATGAACAAGGTCACCAAGGAATTCTATTCCCTGTTCTACCATTACGATATGAGCGATGAAGAAGTTGCAAAGCTTCTCTCCCGTGCGAGCGAAAGATAATATTATCAGATCATCTTTACGAAAACACGTAAAATGTGCCGTTGCAGTACGTTTATACTGTAACGGCACTTAGTTGTATAATCAGAAGGGGTATATATGAGCATCGTAGAGAATGCTTTGCGTATTGCAGAGCCTTATATGAAAGAAAACGCTCTCAAAGTCGAGGATGTAGTCGTCGGACTGCATTATGTTGCCGTTCTGCTGAATGACGGACGCTGCCATGTGGCATATATGATGCATGAGGATCTTCCTGCTATAGGAACTCCGATGCCGGGCTTCAATGTAATCGGCGAGGACGCGTTCAAAGTGGCGTCTCTTGCGAAGACGGGGACTAATGACGTACAGCGTTCAATAGGCTTTGCCGCTCTGAACGCAGCTTCTCCGTACTATGACGATGCCGCATACAACATGGAAGAATCAGAACTTGATATTCCAGAAGGCACAGTCATGGGAATGATAGGCTTTATGCCTCCCAAAATTGCGATGTATAAAGACAAAGTCAGCAAGATACTATGCTTTGACAGAGGCATTGAGCATAACGGTGAACAGAGAAGCATTCCCATACTTCCGATGGAAAAAGAAAAGGAACTGCTTCCTGAATGCGGCGCGCTCATTTCAACAGGGACTGCATTCCTGAATTCGACCATTGACGATATCCTCTCGTGGAGTACTGAGGCATCTCAGGTTGAAATGAACGGATGGTCCGTTCTTTTCTGGCCGCCTGCCTATGAGGGCACTCCGGTAACGCACATCAATACTGCAAGATATACGGGGACCTGGGAAGAACTTTCAAGAGACCTTTCAAGGGGCGGGAATATCGCCTGCGTCGCAAAGCATTCAAAGCACATTTTCTATAAATTCCCGGAAAAGGAGAAACAAGATGAATAAAGTAACTCTTCAGGATTGTGTTGATTTTCACGGAGATTTTTGTGGCGGGGTCACAATCGGCTGGATTATGGGAAATTTCGCCATGGAAAAGCTCGGCGTCAAAAAAGGCGACTCTTTATATTTGGAGACCGAATTCCAGAATTGCATGAATGACGCGCTTCAGATGGTAACCGGATGCACCGTCGGGAAAGGGAATCTGAAGATCAGGGATATCGGAAAGAGAACTCTGATCCTTGCTGACTGTACCACCGGCCGCGCCGTCAAGGTAAAGGCTGTTCCATTCGGTACAAAGGAAGAAATGCTTGCTGCAGATCCCTCGGAAATTTGTTCATTCGAGTTTGTAGATTACGATATTCCCAAGGTTATTAAGAAAAAACGCAATTACATTTCCTGCGCGATATGCGGCGAAGAATTTGCGGAAGACTGCGCCGTCGTCAGTAATGGTAAGATAATCTGCCCTGATTGCACAGAGCATTAGTTAAAAATGAATAACACAAAATCTGTAAATCTTTCTTCTTTAACTGAGAAGCGTACCCTGTCCGGCGAGATATGGGACATTCTCTGGCCTATCATTCTGATTACGATAGTAAAAAAACTCGGAGCAGGATTTGAAGGTATTCTCGTCAGCGTGAAAAGTGCCGAAGAGCTTGCTATTACCAGTATCTGCGAACCTTATACAAAGATGCTTACCACGATAAGCTACGGACTGGGAATCGCAATGAACAGCATTATCGGCAGGGCATCAAGAGATGGAGTATGGATACGCAGCGGGAGAGCAATCGTAAAGTTTTCCATTATCCTCGTTCTTATCTTCGGCTATGGAATGTCTGTGATTTCTGTATTTCTGCTCAGACCCTCTCTTGCGTTATCAGGCATCAAGGCTTCTCTGGCATGGAGCTATATGATGCCTTATCTGCTCTGCAGCCCGATACTGCTTCTTTACAGCATGCTGATGGCAGCCATGAGAGGTCTTGGAAATGCGAAGGCCGGCCTAAAGATGACTCTTATCAGCGTTCCGGTAAACCTTCTTCTGACTTATGTTCTGTATACGTGCTTTGGGCTCGGGATGCTCAGCTGGGGATACATCCTTTCACAGGTCGCCGGTACCATATACGCAATATATATCTGTAGCGAGAACATACATACCGAAGGGACCGACCCTCTGCCGAAGGGCTTTATCAGGCAGTTTCTGGTACTTGCTGTGCCTCTAAGCCTAACTAAGATGGTTGCTCCCGGAGGGAACGCAGCGATCAATGCTCTTATTCTAACTTTCGGTAGGGAATACGTTGCTGCGACAGGTCTCACTGCAAGACTTGAAGCATATTTCTATCTTTGTGCCATGTCTATGGGTTCTGTTGCCGTAACGTTGGTCTCAAGAGCCGAGCACGGAAGAGATATGAAAGAGCTCACCAAAGCGCTCTGCTTATGGAGCCTAGTTCCTACAGTCGTGACAACTGTGGCCGGATATCTGCTCAAGGACCAGATTTGGCAGATTCTTACAAAGGATCCTGCCGTACAAAGCGCAGGTATTCTATACTGGAGCATTGCGCTGTTTGCCTATCCCTTTATTGCGCTTGAGATGACCACGACAGGGATACTTCAGGCCTACGGCCTCGGCGTCCCAATGCTCATTATAACAGCCATCAGGACCTGGGGCGTTCAGCTGGGAAGCGCATGGCTTGCGGTTAAATTCGGGCTTGGCGCGGAGTTCGCATGGTGGGGATACGTTGCCGGAAATGTTACGGCGTTTCTGATCAGCCTAGTTTGGGCTTGGATAAAAATAAAAGGAGAAAAAAAATGAACATCAATTCAATTCTCGCGGCTCAGCTCAAGGCAATTGAGGAAAAGAAGGGCTGCTGTGTCGTCACTATTCTTGAGGCAGGCGGACAGACCCCAAGAAATAACGGAA
Organism: Clostridia bacterium; assembly: GCA_024402995.1. GTDB lineage: Bacteria > Bacillota > Clostridia > Peptostreptococcales > Anaerovoracaceae > JAKSSR01. The sequence goes on from JAKSSR010000063.1 coordinate 8,404, forward strand.
AAATGATTGTATTCGAAGATGGTATTAGCCTCGGAACTGTGGGCGGCGGAACCCGCGAAAAAACTGCCGTGACTGAAGCAAAGGAATGTATCGTTTTGGGCAGAACAATGATAAAGGACTTCGATTTTGAAAGTGAGAAGTCGGAAAGCGGTGAGGAATGCGGAGGAAAGATCCGCCTCCTGTTTGAGACATATGTTTCAAGACCGCAGCTTGTGATGGTCGGCGCCGGTCATGTTGGAAAATGCGTTCTTAAGCTTGCGTCTGTTGCCGGCTTTGATACGACTCTTATCGACGACAGAGAAGAAAGCGAAATTTCAGACGCCATCGCACTTGCTTCAAACTTTGTAAAGGTTGAGAATTTCGGCGAGGCACTTAAGAATGTGACATTCCCCGCCGATTGCTATGTTGCAGTAGCATCCCATTCCCACGCAGGCGATGCGGACGCTCTAGAAGCCATCCTGCTCAAGAATCCCGTTTATGTCGGAATGATAGGAAGCGCAAAGAAAAAGGCCGCAACCTGGGAGAAGCTTCTCTCAAGAGGAATCACGCAGGAAATGCTCGATAGAGTATTCTGCCCGATTGGATATGATTTTGGAGGAGAAAGTCCTGAGGAAATCGCTGTCGGAATAATAGCGCAGATCCTGGCAGTTAAAAACGGCGTGATTTCATCTAATGCATCGGAACTGAAAGGGAAATAGAGATGATCTGTCACGAAATAAAGGAAGAAGCATTTAAACTTGCGGAGGACAAGACTGTCACCAGACTTACCTGTGGCCCGTATTTTGCTGCGGTAAGTCTTTCTGACGGATCCTGCGGGCTAAGTTTCCAGTTTCCGTACAATAGCCACTTCGGCGAAGAAATGATGGGTATTTCGGGCAGTGCCTCAGGACGTCCTGCCTCGGAATTCTGCGACTATATCTGCAGCGTCGGACTTCAGTCCAGCGCAATAGGAATCGCCCTTGCAAATGCTCTCACTGCAAATACGAGAGAAGGGCTTCCCGGAGGAGATTTTTACGATTACATCAATATCACAAAGAACGACGCCGTCGGAATCATCGGGAATTTCGGAAAGATGAATTCAAAAATTGAGGAAATGTGCGGAGAACTGAGAGTATTCGAACTTAATCCCACCGGAAAACAGTATCCTGCCCACTCCGAGCCTCTTCTTCTTCCGGGGTGTGATATTGTCGTCATAACAGCTTCAACTCTCGTAAACAAGACAGTTGATCATATTATTGATTCATGCAAAAATGCCCGTGAGATTGTCTTGCTTGGTCCAACAGCCGTCGATATGCCCGATGTATTCAAAAAACACGGATTTACGTATATTTGCGGGGCTGTCGTTGAAAAGCCTCAGCTTGCTCACAGCATCATATCTGAGGGGGCAAACGGAGCCGTTGTTATAAAGAAGACGACACGAGCATTCACCAGAAAACTGTAGTATTGAACTTATTTGATCAGAAAGGAAACAAAATGATTCCAACTATTTCAAGCAAGGATAACAATGACGGCAGCCGTCTTGTAATTTTCGGCGCAGGCCAGGTAGCTCTTCCTCTCGCAATGTTCGCTAAAGAAGTCGGTTTTAGAATTCTTGTCGCCGACAGTACGGATGAACAGTGCAATGCGGAGCGTTTTCCCATGGCAGATGAACTAATCGTCTGTGATCTTACTGACATCGAATCTTCACGTACTCTTACAGAAACTGACTGTTGCGTCATAATGACTCCGGACCCTGCTTTT
>JAKSSR010000064.1 GCA_024402995.1 Clostridia bacterium
GCTGGCCCTCTATCTGATTTTCAGAAAGAAGGGCTGGCCCATAAAGGCTGAAGAACCTACTGAAGAAACAATGTAAATTTGTATATACACAGAAGGCCCCTGCAATGAGACATTTGAAAAGAATACTGACAATTGCATTATGTGTTGCCGCGCTTTGTTATTCTTTTAGTGTTTTTTCATTTGCTGACGCTTCTGAGAATGAAGCCTTAAAAGTAGGGGTTGTCGGTAAAATGGAGCCTTTGCTTTTTTTTGATGACAGCGGAAATATATGCGGTGTATTTGCCGATATGATGGCGTATATTTCTGAGTATATTGAACGCGATGTTGAATACGTGAGGTACAGCGAAATAGCCCAGGTCATGCTGGACCTTGAGAATGGGCTGATCGATGCCGTTTTAGGCGTTAAGGCCGCTGATGCGCAAGGGCGTTTGAATGTTGAACTGTCCCGCGAAATATACGCTGCGGATATGTGTGTTGTATCTGCCAAGTCTCTCAGAGCTCCTGAGACAAGCATGTACGGCAGCTACCAGGCGGGTACGATAGACAGGGGCATTCTTGATATTCCTGAAGCCTATTCTTTCTATTTGCTGCCTAATCAGGATGCGGTTCTGAATTATCTGATCAATGGTTATGCAGACCGTATCTTTGCTTTGTGGGACTGTGTTTCCTACCGCTTGGAGAATGACGGCCTTAAAAGTGCTTTTAACATAACTTCCGGAAATCTTGCCGATATCAGTTTCGGAGTGGCTGTGCGTAAAAGCAATATTATTCTGAACAGCAGCATCAATCGTGCTATTACGGCTCTTCGTAATGATAACGCATATTCGGAGATTCTTAAAAACTGGAAAATACAGACCGAAACCGAAGCAGCAAATATCCGTACGGCAAAACTGCTGAAGATAATCGGCTGTATTGCAGTTGGCTCTGCGTTTATTGTATTCGTTTTTTCTTTCTTAAATGCCCGTCTGCGGGATCTTGTCCGTGCCAAAACAGCAGAATTATCGGAAAAAGTTGATGCCCTGGAACATTCAAGCAGCCTCAGAAATGCTCTGGTCGAGCGTTCTTCTGCAGGAAGTATGGTCTTAAAACTTGATGGATCCATTCTGCTCATGAATGACGCCATGCGAAAACTTGCGGGAATTTACCCTGATGATATTGTCAGCAACATCAGTGAATTGAGTTTAATAAACAAGGTTTGGGATATTGCGCCTGCAGAAATGGATTATCCGGAATTATTCACAGAACGGCGAAATGACGGCCAACTTCACACTTACCGTTACCAGAATCACCGTACCGCAAGGCCGGATGAACGTGTTTTTATAATAGAAGATATCACCCGTGAAGAGGCCGAAAAGCAGGCTGCCTTTGAAGAAGACAAGAACAAAGCCCTGAATCGCATTATTGCGGGACTTGCTCACGAAATAAAGAATCCCCTCACGACCCTTAAGGCCTATGCTTATTTAGCGGAAGCTCCCGATGAAGATCCTGATTTTTACGATTCTTTCTCTAAGTATGTTCCGGGAGAAATAAACCGTATCAGTAATCTTGTCGAGAGTCTTGTTAATTATTCAAGGCCCATTCGCGGACAGAAGAAAAGGGTGCGGGTTTCCGATGTTTCCGACAGCTGCATCGCGCTGTCCCTTGTTACATCAAAAAACAAAATTCCCATCGTCAGCGAACTTGACCGTGATATTTATATAAACGTAAATGAAGACCAGCTGCGCCAGGCTTTGGTGAATTTCTTTCTAAACAGTATTGAGGCTGTTGAAGAAGCAAGGGCCGCGGGTAAAGATAATTGTATGATACGCCATTCGGTCTATCGCAGGGACGGTCAGGCAGTAATAGAAGTGTATGATTCTGGTAAGGGGATGACCGAGGAACAGGTAAAGAACTGTGCGGATCCTTTCTTCACTACAAAGCAGACCGGCACAGGCATGGGTCTTGCTCTGGCAAAGCAGTATGTAAGAGAGAATAACGGAATTCTGGAAATCGAAAGCCAAAACGGCGAATATACAGCCATCAGAATGGTCTTTGCGGAGGATATGGAAGATGAATAAACCATCAGTCTGGATAATAGATGATGAGCAGGGCATATGTACATCCCTGAGTCTTATTCTTAAAAGAAAATACGAGGTTCGTTCCTTCCAGAGTTCCGCACCGGCTTTGGAACTTATGGAGTCGGAACCGTGCGATCTGGTTCTCCTTGATCTTAAGCTGGGAGCGGAAAACGGTCTTGATGTACTGAAAGCTATAAAAGAAAAATACCGCGATACAGTCGTCGTAATGATGACTGCTTATTCCAGCGTTGAGACTTCTGTTGAAGCCATGAAGGCGGGGGCTCATACCTATTTGACAAAGCCTCTTGACATGAACGAACTTGATGTTGTGGTCGCCAAGGGCATTGAAATACGCCACCTTAACGAAAAGGTGAACAAACTGTCCGATGAACTCGGAGCCATAAGGCATTTTGATCAGATAATAGGCGAGAGCCAGGCAATGCAGAAAGTGTACAACCTGATTGATAAATTTAAGAATATTGATTCCAGCGTCCTCATAACAGGTGAAAGCGGAACCGGTAAGGAACTTGTCGCAAAGGCCATACACAATGGAGGAACCAGAAAAGACGGCCGCTTTATGGTTGTCAACTGCGCTGCTATTCCCGAGAACCTGTTGGAGATCGAGTTTTTCGGCTACAGGAAGGGAGCTTTCACCGGTGCTGTTACTGATCGTAAGGGAAAGTTTGAACTGGCTGACGGCGGCACTCTTTTTCTTGACGAGGTGGGCGACATGCCGATAAATCTTCAGGGCAAGCTGCTCCGCGTGCTTCAGGACAAGGAATTTACTCCCATAGGAGCGTCTGAATCGAAGAAAGTGGATGTGCGTATAATTGCCGCCACCAATCAGGATCTTAATCTGCTCATCGCTGAAAAGAAATTCCGCTCTGATCTTTATTACCGTATAAATGTAATGTCCGTAAAACTTCCGCCCCTGAGAGAACGCAGGGAGGATATACCGCTTCTTTGCAACAACTTCTTAAAGCAGTACGCAGAGGACGTTCATGGTTGTCAATGCCGCTGCAGTGATGAAGTTTACGAACTGTTTAATAAGTATTCTTTCCCTGGAAATGTTCGGCAGCTTGCCAATATTCTTGAATATGCTACAGTTCTCTGCCGTGATTTTCTTATTGATCTTGACAGCTTGCCTGATGAGATCAAAGAAGGACATTCTTCGTCTGTAATTTCAAGCGATGATCTTGCAGAGTTCCTCTCTTCAAACTCTTTGCGCGAAATAGAGCGCAAGGCCATAGAGATCACTTTGAAAAAAAACGGAGGACGCCGGGATAAAACCGCTGAAGCCCTGGGCATAAGCAAGCGTGGTCTACTCAATAAGATCACAGAGTTCGGGCTTAACTGATCTCTTTAAGTGCAAATTGTGCCTTTTAAGAATGCAGAAAATGCCTTCGAAAATTCCGGAAAATGAATGAAGGCATAAGCAGCCAGGGACGCAAAGTGAATAACGCGCATAAAATACTCTATCCGATTAAGAAAAAGTATTTTTTACTTATAGTGCAGCAGATGGCACAGATATTGCTTATATATCTGTGCCATCTGTTTTTTTGTGCAGATTTCGGTATTTGATACTCATTATTCGTTTGTTTTTTATATGAGAAAGGAGAAAAAATGAGTAAGAGAATTATTGCTCTTCTGCTCGCTGCCATTATGGTATTATGCCTGGCTGCCTGCGGACAGACTGCAACCACTCCGGAACCCACTACTACTCCGGAGACAACTACTCCCACAACTACTCCGGCAACAACGGAGACCACCACTCCTGCAGAACCTGAAAAGGATGCAAGATACGGCGGAGATCTTCAGTTTGTAAACAACGTCCAGGCTCAGACTTTGGACCCCATGGCTTGCAACAGCCAGACCGGTAACTACCAGTGGATGGAGCACGTTCTTGAAGCTCCTCTCTGCCACAGCGACGGCGGCGAGGTCTTCCCCCTCATCTGCGACTATGAGATCTCCGATGACGGTCTTGTTCTCAAGCTTACCGTAAGAGACGGCTACTGCTTCTCCACCGGCGAACAGGTCACTCCGGAAGACATTCTTGCTTCCTTCGAACGTCAGGCATTAGTCTCCACCAGCTTTGCGCCCAACAACTGGGATTTCCTTGAAAAGTCCGAAATCGAAGGCAGTACCCTGACCCTCACCTACAGCAAGCTGATCCCCACCCTGGTTTACAGCATGTCCTCTCTCTCCGGACCGTATGTCATGCCCAAGGAAATCTGCGAAAAGTACGGTGCAGATCCCATCACCGATCCTGCTGACGTCATCGGCACTGGTCCGTATGTCCTCACCGAATACAATCCTGACATCAGAGTCGTCATGAGCCGTAACGAAAACTACGTTCCTACCATGAACGACGCTACCGGTCCCGCAGCTCCCAGAATGGCATACTGCGACACCATCACCTACAATCTGAACAAGGACGAAGCTTCCCGTACCGCAGGCATGATCGCAGGCGACTATGACATCGGCGGCATCATGTCCTCCATGCAGCCCTATGCAAATCAGATAGGTCTCAAGCGTAACCTGCTGGCCAACCAGTGGACCCACGGCATCAAGTTCAACCTCTCTGACGAGAACGCCAACAGCCCCATCGCAGACGTCAACGTCCGTAAGGCAATCAGAGCTGCTATCGACTGCCAGGCTGCCATGATCGCAGTCATTCAGGCAGATGATCCTGAACGTTACATTCTTGATCCGGAATCTGTTGTTGCAGGAAGCCCCTACCACACCGACCTGCTTACCAGCCCGGAAGCTGATTTCAACGTCCACGACATTGAACTTGCAAAGAAGTATCTGGCTGAATCCAGCTATAACGGCGAAGAGATCATCTGGTGCACCACCGCTGGCAGCGCATATGACCGTATCGCAACCATCCTCGCTCCCATGTGCCAGGAAGCAGGTCTGAACATCGTTGTCAACTACGTTGACTCCGGTTCCGCATCCGCTCTCCGTTCCGAACATACCGGCTGGGATATCTGGTACGCCGAATCTCAGAAGAGCTTGAATGATCCTACCACCAACAGCTGGCTGTCCTCTACCGCCTATGGCTTCTGGCATACTCCGAAGCATGAAGAACTTCTCACCGAGATGAAGAAGTATGCAACAGGCAGCAAGGAAGCTATTGAGCTTTACGAACAGATTATTGAACTGGCAATCGAAGAGGTCCCCTGGGTATACTATGGTCATAACCTCTCTACATTCTATTCTAAGCCCAATGTTTACTGGAACTATCAGGGTATGGAACAGTATTGCTGGAACGCATATTTTGAAGATTAATCTATAGTTTTTCTGCTGTGGCAGCCGCTTCTGCGGCTGCCGCAGCAACCATATACAGAGAGGAGCGATCACAATGACGAGATTCGTGATCAAAAGATTGTTCTCCGCAATCCCTGTCCTATTCATCGTAATCACCCTGGTTTTCTTCATGATGCGCATCATCCCTGGGGATCCCGCGGCCCAGATCCTCGGTGGCGGTGTTGATGAAGTCGATCCCGCGCAGATAGAGATGCTTCGTGAAAGACTTGGGCTTAACGAACCTATCGGAATGCAGTATATCCATTTCATCCGTGATATTTTAAAGGGTGATTGGGGAACTTCATTGCACAACAACATGCCGGTCTTCCAGAATATAAGGGCACGTATGGAGCCTACTCTGATGTTGACCCTCTATTCAACAGTCATTTCTGTTCTTATCGGTATTCCTTTCGGTATACTATCGGCAAAGCACCGCAATACTGTTGCAGACTATACTATGACCACCGTAGCAGTTATGGGCCTTTCTATCCCCGGATTCTGGCTTGGTCTCATGATGGTCTTCTTCTTCGGTGTGCGGCTTCGCTGGTTCCCCGTTCAGGGATATACCTATATTGCTGAAGGCGGACTCAAAATGGCCTTGTATTCACTTACTATGCCTGCCGTCGCCTCAGCTCTCCATCACATCAGTTCACTCACAAGGTATACCCGTTCAATGATGCTGGATGTTCTCAATAACGATTACATTCGCACTGCAAGGGCAAAGGGCCTTATTGAAAACAAAGTCTTTTACAAGCACGCTCTGAAAAATGCTCTGGCTCCCGTTGTTACCAACATCGGTTTTTCCATTGCAGGCATGTTGGGCGGCTCCACGGTTACTGAAACTGTGTTTAACTTAAACGGCATGGGAAAACTAGCATATGATTCGCTTGTCAGAAGAGACTATCCCCAGGAACAGGCCATCATCCTGTTCGTGGCTATTATCTTCATCTTCACGAACATACTGCTTGACATAATCTATAAAATTCTTGATCCCCGTATCGAGTTTGACTAATCGGAGGCGTTACCATGGAAAAGAAAAAAATGAAGCCTGGTGCTTTTTTCAGAAGATACATAAGAATCCTGGTCGCCGGAGCTGTACTGCTCTTCATATTCTGCGTGGCAATATTTGCCCCGTTCATTGCCACCCATGATCCGGACGAAACTGATATTTATAAGATGAACCAACTTCCAAGTGAAGAACACATCCTCGGCACAGATCCTTTTGGGCGCGATGTGTTCTCCCGCCTTGTATACGGTTCAAGATCAACACTTATAATAAGTATAACGGTCAATGCACTTGCCATAATCATCGGAGCCTGCCTTGGTCTGCTCTGCGGGTACTATAAGAATGTCGATGCCATTCTCATGCGTATACTTGAAGGTATCAATGCATTGCCTACAATACTGCTTGCCCTCGTTTTGATAACAGTAATGGGCAACGGCATCGATAAGCTTATTATTTGCCTTGTTGCGGTCAACCTTCCGGGTATTGCCCGCCTGGTACGCGCTCAGGTCCTTTCCATCAAGGAAAAGGAGCACGTCGAGTGCGCAAAGGCCTGCGGCGCAAAGAACAGAAGAATCATGTTCAAGTACGTTTTGCCTCTTTGCTATTCACCGCTGATCATCCGTTTCACCTCCGGTCTCGGCGCAACCATCCTGACTCAGGCGTCTCTCAGCTTCCTGGGCGTAGGTATGGACCCGCATATGGCGAATTGGGGCGGTATGATAAACGAAGGCAAAGCCATGATCTTCGCAATGCCTCAGCAGTGCGCCTATCCCGGAATTTGCATAGCCATCACAGTTCTCGCATTCTCGATCCTGGGCGACGGTGTCCGCGACGTCCTCGACCCGAAGCTTCGTTAAAGGAGGTCTGACCTATGGAAAGAGAAAAAGTAATTGAAATCAAGGACCTTAAGCTCTATTTTGACGGAGACTACGGTACCACACAGATCCTCAACGGGATCACATTCGACATCCACGCAGGTGAGACTCTTGGCATTGTCGGCGAGTCCGGCTGCGGAAAGTCCCAGACTGCCATGTCCATAATGAGGCTGAATAAGGCAAGAATCGAAGGCGAGATCCTCTTTGAGGGAAGGAACATACTGGAGATGCCTATGAAGGAACTTAGGGAAATCAGAGGCAATCAGATCTCTATGATTTTCCAGGATCCCATGACCTGTCTGAATCCCGTATTCACCATTGGACATCAGCTTAGTGAAGTGTTCCGTCTCCACCAGGGCATGAACAAACAGGAAGCCTGGGAGGCATCCATCAACGCTCTTCGCATGGTAAATGTGGCTATGCCGGAAAAGCGTGTAAAGGACTATCCTTATCAGATGTCCGGAGGAATGCGTCAGCGTGTAATGATTGCCATGGCGCTGGCTTGCAGACCTAAACTTCTTATTGCTGACGAACCTACGACAGCTCTTGATGTAACCATTCAGGCCCAGGTGCTGGATCTTATGCGTAATCTGCGCGATGAGATCGGCACGGCAATTGCGTTCATTACCCATGACCTTGGAGTCGTTTCAGAAATGTGCGACCGTGCTGTAGTTCTCTACTGCGGCGAGATCATGGAAGAGGCCTCCACTGAGGAACTCTTCAGAAATCCGGTCCATCCCTACACCGAAGGTCTGCTCAACGCTCTGCCCAAGCCGGGCCAGAGAGAAGGTTCCCTGTACGTTATTCCGGGAATGGTACCCCCGGCGGGCAAGTTCCCCAAGGGCTGCGTATTCGCACCGCGCTGCAAGTATGCAACTGAAAGATGCCATAATGAAAAACCGGTTACCAAGCTGGTCGGCGACAGACATACTGTAAGATGTTTCAACAAAGGGGAGGCGCTGACAAATGAGTAACGAAAAACAAGTTCTGGTTCAGGCCAGCAATGTTAGAAAGTGGTTCCCGATTCCAAAGCTCATTTGGGAAAAACAGAATTATGTTAAGGCTGTTGACGACGTTTCCATTACCCTGTACAAGGGCGAGACTCTTGGTATCGTCGGCGAATCAGGATGCGGAAAATCTACTTTGGCAAGAACTCTTCTTCGTCTGATCGAACCTACTGAAGGTGATATCATCTATGATGAAAAAGACTTGGTCAAAATGGGTGGAAATGAACTGCGTGCTCTCCGTAAGCACATGCAGATCGTATTCCAGGATCCGTACAGTTCACTGCACCCTCGCATGAAGATCGGTCAGATCATTGCCGAACCCATGCTGATTTCCGGCATCTATAAGAACAGGACGGAATGTATGCCTCGCATATATGAGCTTCTTGATATGGTTGGTCTCGACAGGGAGTATGTTGACCGCTATCCCCATGAATTCTCCGGCGGGCAGCGTCAGCGTATAGTCATCGCAAGAGCCCTGGCAACCAATCCTGAACTTCTGATCTGCGATGAGCCGGTATCTGCTCTTGACGTTTCTGTACGTGCGCAGGTACTGAATCTGCTCGAGGAACTTCAGCGCAAGTTGAATCTTACTTATCTGTTCATATCTCACGATCTGAGCGTAGTAGAACACCTCTGTGACCGCGTCTGTATCATGTATCTGGGTCAGGTCATGGAAATCGGAACTGTTCCTCAGATTTATGATAACCCTCAGCATCCGTATACTCAGGCACTGCTGTCTGCGATACCAAAGGTCGGACAGCATAACAGCACCGGGCGTATTCTGCTGGAAGGTGATATTCCCAGTCCGGCAAATCCGCCCAGTGGATGCAGATTCCGTACCCGGTGCAGATTCGCTTCCGAATCATGCTGCAATAAGCCGCAGACAGTCGAAGTCGAACCCGGACATTTTGTATCCTGCCACCTGATAGGAACTGAGGCAAAATAATATAAACATCCTCTTTTCAAAGGCTGCAGTTTCGGTCGTGGTGCTGCAGCCTTTGTGTTTCAATAGTATGATCTGCATGACAGAATAGGAGAGAAAATGACTGAACAAGGTAAAGCCCTTTGCGGAGCCGCGGAGAAAAGGGCGGACGAACTTTTTGCTATTGCCTGCGATATATTTGATCATCCGGAAATAGGCAGACAGGAATTCTACGCCTGCGAGCTTCTGGAAAACTATCTGAAGAAAAACGGTTTTGTCGTAGAACACGGTGTCGGAGGCCTGGAGACTTCCTTTACTGCAACTTACGAGCAGGGGCAGGGCGGTCCCACAATAGGCTTCGTCGTTGAGTATGACGCTCTGCGCAATGTCAATCATGCCTGCGGCCACCACCTTCAGGGACCTGCGGGAATAGGCGCAGCAATGGCTATTCGCGATGTCTATGATGGCCCTGTAAAACTGGTCGTCTACGGCACTCCGGACGAAGAAGGCTCCGGCGGTAAGATAGACATGGCCCAGGCCGGAGTATTTGACAGTGCCGATGTGGTCTTTGGATATCATACAGCGGCCAATACCGGTATCTCATGGGAGAATCTGGCTCTTCAGGGCTACAAGATCACCTTCCATGGCCGCAAGGCGCACGCGGCCGGTTCTCCCCACAGAGGACGCAGTGCCCTGGACGCCTGCCTGCTCATGTTCCATGCCCTTGAGATCATGAGAGAGCACTGTCCCGAAGGGACCCGTATCCACTATAATATTTCAGAGGGGAC
>JAKSSR010000065.1 GCA_024402995.1 Clostridia bacterium
CGTCTCAATGACGGCGACGTAGTGCGTCATCCTCTGGTGCGCCGCATAGTCAATGCTTACGACCGCTACATACAGGCCCATCCGGAATGGTCCGAAGAAGAGAACTATAAGGAGAAGAAGTAATTGCTTATTTATTTTGACGAAGATACTGCCCCCGATATGCTCACTCAGAACACCATGGACCGCGCCGCTACCCTTTGCGCGGAGCATGAAGATCTGGACCCTATGCGTCTCACTCTGAGCGTGACCTTCGTGGACAAGGATGAAATACACAGACTTAACAAGCAGTACAGGGGAGTGGACAGACCCACAGACGTGCTGAGTTTCCCCCAGTTTGACAGTTATTCCTATATGCAGACTTGGATGGAGGTCCCTCTCGGCGACGTAGTCATCTGCAGCGACAAGGCAAGAGAACAGGCTGAGGAATTCGGCCATTCATATGAAAGAGAACTGATATATCTCTTCGTTCACAGCGTTTTCCATCTTCTCGGTTACGACCACGAAACCGAAGACGAAAAGGCTGAAATGAGAGCCGCGGAAGAAAGTGTCATGAACAAGCTGGGGATCGTGAGGGCATAATATGGAATTTTGCGTAAACGGAAAAATATACACCGATAAAGATCTTTATCTCATAGCAAAGGATATGCTTCAGTATGCTTACGCGCCGTTTTCAAAGTTTTGCGTAGGTGCGGCCCTCCTGGGAAACGACGGAAAGGTCTATACCGGAGTAAATGTTGAAAATTCAAGCTTTGGCGCTACTATCTGCGCGGAGAGAACTGCCGTTACCAAGGCAGTCAGTGAGGGATGCAGAAGCTTTGCTGCCATAGCCATTGCCTCCAGCGGAGGAGAAGCCTGGCCTTGCGGGATCTGCAGACAGGTCTTGTATGAGTTCTGCGATATTCTGCCTGTCATCACAGGAGAGGACGAGGACCATCTCAAGGTCATGGACATAACTCAGCTGCTTAAGGAGGGCTTCAGACTGTAATGAAAAGCGGATTTATAGGAATTATCGGACGTCCCAACGTGGGAAAGTCCACACTTTTGAATTCAATACTCGGAGAAAAGATCGCAATAACCACTGACAAGCCTCAGACTACCCGTAACGCCATCCGCGGAATATACACCAAAACCGACGGAGACGGCCAGCCTGAAAGCCAGATGGTCTTTATCGACACTCCCGGCATCCATAAGCCCAAGAACGAGCTGGGCGTATACATGACTAATACCGCCATCGGCACTTTAAAGGAAGTCGATGTAATACTGTTTTTGGTAGACGCTAAATATGAAGGCCCCAACAGCGGTGACGGTTATATTCTTGAGCTTCTGAAGAAAACAGACACTCCCAAGATCCTGGTCATAAATAAGATCGACAAGATCGGTCCCGATGATTTTGCCGAGATCTACAACACCTATGAAGCGATGGGACTTTTCGATACCATCTTCGGGACCAACGCTCTGGAAGGCAAGAATGTTGATCAGCTTTTGGAAAAATTGGAAGACTACATTGATGAAGGCCCCATGTATTTCCCTGCAGACATGATCACCGATCATCCCGTCCGCTTCCTGGCCAGCGAGATCATCCGCGAGAAAATGCTTCTCTACCTGCAGGATGAAGTTCCACACGGTGTTGCCGTTGAAATCGAGAAGTTTGACGAAGGTGAAAACCTTGTAAGCATCTATGCCACTATTTTCTGCGAGAGAAAATCTCATAAGGGAATAATCATAGGCGCTCAGGGCAAGAAGCTCAAGGGCATAGGCAAATCTGCCCGCCTTGAGATCGAAGCACTCCTGGGAACTCACGTTTATCTCGAGCTTTTCGTCAAGATCAAGGAGCATTGGCGCGACAGCGTCGTTGCCATAAACAATTTCGGTTACAGGAAGGAATAGGGAGGGAATACTGATGCTTAGGAGGATCTTGTCTTTAGCTATTGCATTTATCATGCTCTTTGCTGTTACAGTCAGTGTCTGCGGCACGAATTCAGGCAGTCTCAGTATAGGTAAGGGCGGTAATTTCGTTGAGATCCCCATGACCGGGACCATCGGAGCGGAGATCACCTTGGGAAGCGGATCAGTCAATAAGGATATGGCTGCTGCTGAGCATATGACAGCTGCATCAAAGTTAAAGGGCAAGGTCATAGCATCTGTCAACGGTGCTCTCTTCAATGCATATTACGACGCAAAGACTATTTTGAGTTTTCCTTCAAACTGCGCCAGAACCTACGGTGTTATAATTCAGAACGGTCAGTCTGTAAAAGGCGCCGGAACTGCGCCATTGCTCGCTTTTACCAGTGATGGCAAGGCTCTTATCGACCGCGTCAAAGTCAATGTTTCTATGACTCTCAGGAGAAAAGATACTGTAGGTATATGGGGAGTGAATGACTATTATACCGATGCCGCTTCTGTTGTACTGATCACTCCCGAATGCGGCTACAGCGTGGCTCTTCAGACCGGGGCCGTGGTCGTTCACATTAAGAATGCCGCAGTTGTAAGCGTAGAAGAGAACGCTGCTTCCGCTTTCTGCGCTGCGGGAGAGAAACTTGTGATTTACAATTCCGGCGCCTGGGCAAATTCTTTGAAGTACAGTATTCAGCCTAAAATCGGCAATTCAGCGGAAATCACTACGACTCTGACTCCTGACCGTACGGAAAACCAGGCTGACTGGAATAAAGTAGTCACTGCGGTAGGTGTAAACCCCTGGCTTCTTCAGGGCGGCAAGGACGTTTTCGACCAGAACGGAACCATGGAGGCCAAGATGGCCAAGGATTATACGGCCCAGAGAACCTTCGCCGCGGTAAAGGCCGACGGGACTCTCCTCATCGGTGAAACCTCCGGAACTTTTGCAAGCATTATCGCTTACCTCCAGTCTCAGGGCTACGTTGATGCCATTGCTCTTGACGGCGGCGCTTCTTCCATGCTCAATGCAGGCGGGACTTATAAGCAAAGTGCAGGCCGCAAGCTTACCAATGTTCTGCACATTGTCGATTACGGCAGCGCCTCTGCTCTTCCTAAGCAAACTGCAAACCCGGATATTGTTACTCCTGACAACTGGGCGGTGGGTTTCATTGATACCGCTTACTCCCAAGGTCTTGTTCCTTCGGGTTTTGACCTTGCCGCAAAGCAAAACATAACCCGCGCCGAGTTCTGCCAGCTGTGTTACAAGTATCTTGAAACCGTTCTTGATCCTGCTGATCTGACCCGCAGACTTAATAGCTGCGGTATTTCCTACCGCGATGCTGAGGCGTCCTTTACGGATATAGGAAACGATTGTCACAACGCCATAGTCCAGGCTTACAGACTGAATATAGTTTCAGGGAAGGGTGGAGGAAAGTTTGATTCCTTCGCCTCCATTACCCGTGAAGAGGCCGCCACAATGCTTTCAAAGCTGGGTGATATGCTGGGATTTGAATATGTCCGTGAAAGTACAGAATTTCCTGATGCCGCAGAGTTTTCATCCTATGCCCCCGGGTTCATTGACAAGACCTATCGCTACGGAATGATGGACGGTACCAATACCGGCTTTAATTCAAAAGGTTATTTCACTAAGGAACAGGCAATCACTGTATTCGTAAAGATTCTTCCCTAAGATATGAAAGAAATATATATCAGAACTGAAAAACTTGTAGGCGAAGACGGTCTTGACCGTCTGAAAGGCGCTAGGGTCCTCGTTGTAGGACTGGGAGGCGTGGGCGGCTACGTTGCGGAAGCCCTGTGCAGAGCCGGCGTAGGTGTTCTTGGACTGTGCGATTTTGATACCGTTGATCCTACTAACCTTAACCGCCAGATACTTTCCCTTGAAGACACCGTGGGGCTTCCCAAGGTTCAGGTGGCTGACGAAAGAGCAGGGAAGATCAACCCGGAATGTGTACGCAAGATCTTTCCTTTCCGCCTTACCGACGATACTCTGGCTCAGCTGAATATCCCCTCCTGGGACTTTGTCTGCGATGCCATTGACGACGTCCATGCAAAACTGCTGCTGATTTCAGAATGCTATGAGAAGGGCGTTCCAATTATCAGTTCCATGGGCACCGGCAACAAAATGGATCCCTTCAGCTATCGCATTACTCCCATTGAAAAAACCGAAGTCGATCCCCTTGCAAGAGCAATGAGGCGTAAACTCAAGGATATGGGGATAAAGGGTATCCCCGTTCTCTGGTCCTCGGAAAACAACCACGTTTCCGGAATTGAACATGGTCAGCCCATACCCTCAATTTCCTATATGCCCGGTACGGCAGGACTCATGATAGCCTCCTACGTTATCAGGCAGCTTACAGGAAAATAGGAAAACAAGAAGATTTTTTTCTCCTTGCGGCCTCTTATACTCAGGGGGCTGTGAAAGGAGAAATGAAATGAACAATCTGAATGAAAACCGCGGTCCCATGATGATGGAGCTTCCCGAGGACGAAAGGCCCAGGGAAAAGCTGCTTAATCACGGAACCGCGTTTTTGTCCAACACGGAACTGCTTGCCATATTAATGGGTACCGGAACACGGGAGGAGTCGGTCATGACCCTGGCTTCGAGAGTTATAGCATCTGCGGGAGGGCTTCCAGGGCTGGCTTCTTTAAGTCCTCAGGAGATGAAGACCATAAAAGGGGTGGGCACCGCAAAGGCCTGTTCCCTTGCGGCGGCTCTCGAACTGGGAAGACGCATGGCAGGGCAGGGCTGCAGGGAAAGGATCAAATTCGGATGTCCGGAGGATGCCGCAGCTCTGTTTATGGAGGACATGAGGCATCTCAGGCAGGAAAACTTCCGCTGCGCTCTTCTGAATATCAAGAACGAAGTAATGAGTGTGGAACAGGTATCTGTCGGCTGCGTAAACGCCACTCACGCAAGCCCGAGAGATGTGTTTGAGGGAGCTATTCGCAAAGGTGCGGCGTCGGTCATAATTGCCCACAATCATCCCAGCGGCGATCCTGAACCTTCTGAAGAAGATAAAAACCTGACCCGCAGGTTATGCGAGTCAGGTGAAATACTTGGTATAAAAGTTTTGGATCACATTATAATCGGTGACGGGATTTTCATCAGCATGCTGAGGGAGGGCTTCATCAGTTAAGCTCAGCGTCTGATTCTTCTATGATGCTGTCCTCTTCTTCTTCCGGTTCTTCGCTTTCCACAAGATTGATTTCCCTGAAGGAACCCAGGCCTACGGAAAGGTCTTCAAGTTCATAGCCCAAAGATGGTGAAAAATCGTAAACATGTTCTGTTCCGGAAAACTTTTCACTGCGTGCTCTTGCCGCCGCGTCCATGACGCAGCAGGGCTTGCCGTCTACGAAAGCGCCGTCTTCCTTGTGGAACCACTGACGGAAGCGGTAAAGTTCGTTTGCGTAGTCTCTGCGGCTGTCGCTGTCGTCGAGATTTTCACAGAGGAGCAGAAGACGTTGCTGGACGGAATCCACAATGGTGAAAAGATCGTCGTAGTCGTCGGGAAGAGCATTGCTCAGGTCTTCCATGTAGTTCCCGGTAAGCTCGGTCATAGTCTCCGGGCTTGCTTCGGAAATGACGCTGTAAAACAGATCAAAGGGGATGTCTTCTTCGCTTTCCATAAGATCTGCGAACTGCTCAAAATATTCAAAATCTGCCGGAGTGTCCATATCCAGCATCTCAAAGAGGTCTGCAAGTGTCATGACAGGCCTACTTTCCCATAAGCTCTACGGCATCCTTGAGCATCTGTCTGATGGGGAGTTCGTAGGGACAGCGTTCTTCGCAGACACCGCATTCCACGCATTCTGCAGGATTGACCTTCAGACTTGCCCATCTGCCTGCTGCCCAGTCGGAAAGACCGTACTTTCTCTTGTAGTTGGAGAAGAGGAAAGCGCTGGGGATATCAATGCCTACTGTGCAGGGAGCGCAGTAACCGCAGCGGCGGCAGAAGTGGGAGCCCAGATCCTTGCGGATCTTTTCAATTGCTTCGAGTTCTTCAGCGCTGAGCGGACTGTCGTCCTTGAGAGCTTCGTAGTTTCTGTCGATCTCAACAGGGTCGCCCATGCCGGGAATGATCACATCGATAACGCCGGAATTGGCAATATAGCGCATTGCAAGCTTCCAGTCGTCAATGTTGCCGCCTGCCATGGGCTTCATTGCGATGGTGAAGATGCCAAGAACGCGGCACTTGCTCAGAAGCTCTGCGCCCTGGTTTTCAACGATGCTGTAGGGGAACATGACGCTTTCGACCTTATCGGCGTACTCGTTGATCATCTTTTCTACTGCTTCGATTTTGTGAGCGGTAAAACCGATATGCTTGATCTTGCCCTCTGCTTTTGCTTCAAGCAGAGCCTTATATGCACCGTCTTCGCCAAATACTGTTTCAAAAGCGTCTACGGGGATATTGTGGATCTGATAGAGATCGATATGGTCTGTTCTCAGATTTCCGAGAGATGTTTCAATGTCTTTTTTCATGGCGTCGTAGGTGCGTGCCATGGACTTTGTTGCCAGGATAAACTTATCGCGGCGGCCTTCAAGGGCTGCGCCAAGATAACTTTCAGAGACGGTATAGCCTCTTGCGGTATCAATATAGGTCAGGCCGTATTCTTCAAGCTTATCGACCAGTTTTACTGTGTTTTCCGCGTCTGCTCTTTGGAGAGGAATTCCGCCGAAGCCCAGGACCGGGCAGGAAAGGCCTGTTTTGCCTAAAATCGCTGTTTTCATATGTTATTACCTCCGAAATATCATTTCAAAAAGATATAAATTCTCAACATTTCTATTTTACCAAATTCCATATTTGTTGTATACTGTGAATGTTGAATGTGATGCCCTCAAAACCTTGAAAAATCATGAAAAAATCCTTGACAACAGGTAAGAGGAGTGGTATCTTATTCTGGTAATCAAGCAGAAGTTATCCGCTTCTCACCCGGCGGCACCGCCAGCATGGGTTGATATGAACTCTTATCTTGAGTTAATTATGCGGAGCTTGTGCGTCCGCTTTTTTATTTTTCGGAGGTATAAAACCATTAGCAAGGAAAGCCTTATCAACGAAGAGATTCGTGCAAAGGAAGTCAGACTGCTGGACGTTGACGGTCAGCAGCTGGGTATAGTCAGCATTCAGGATGCTTTGGCAAAGGCTGCCGAACACAATCTGGATCTGGTAAACATCTCACCCAACGCAGTTCCCCCTGTCTGCAGAATAATGGACTACGGTAAGTTCCGTTATGAACAGCAGAAGAAGGAGAAGGAAGCAAAGAAGAAGCAGAAGACCATGGAGGTCAAGGAGATCCGTCTCGGTATCTTTACCGAATTCCACGATCTTGAGACCAAGGCTACTACTGCTGCCAAGTTCCTTCAGAACGGTGACAAGGTCAAGATCAATATGCGCCTGCGCGGCCGTGAAATGGGTTACGTAGACAAGGGCAAGGAATCCATGCTTAAGTTCGGCGAAATGCTGTCCGAGTACGGCAATGTCGAAAAGAACCCCATTCTTGAAGGACGTAATATGTCCATGACTATTACTCCCAAGAGCGAAAAAGAAAAGGAAAAGGCGGCAAAAGCGGCAAGGCTTGCAGCCAAGGCCGCAGAGGAAGCAGCAAAGGCTGCCGAATCTGAAAGCACACAGACCCAGGAATAAATATTTGCAGGAGGAAGAAATTCAAAATGGCAAAGAACAAGATGAAGTCCCACAGAGGGGCAATGAAGAGATTCAAGCTCACCGGAACCGGTAAAGTTAAGAGAAATAAGGCATATAAGAGCCACAAGGCAACCGCCAAGACCCCGAAGAGAAAGATGGGACTCCGTAAGTCCACTATCCTCGGCAGCGCAGACCACAAGAGAATCAAGAGCGTTTTAATCGGAAAGTAGGAGGTAGTCGAAAATGGCAAGAGTTAAGAATGGTGTCAACACCCACAGAAAGCATAAGAAAATTTTAAAGATGGCTAAGGGCTTCTACGGCTCCAAGCACAAGATCTTTACCGCAGCAAATCCCGCTGTTATGAGAGCTCTCCGTTCTGCAGAAATGGGCAGAAAGCTCAAGAAGAGAGAATACAGAAGACTCTGGATCGCAAGAATCAACGCTGCATGCAGACCCAACGGCATCTCCTACAGCAGACTCATGGACGGTCTCAAGAAGTCCGGCATCGAAATCAACAGAAAGATGCTCTCCGAAATGGCTATCTACAGCCCCGCAGATTTCGCACAGCTCTGCGAAACCGCAAAGGCAGCTCTGAAGTAATATATCGGACAATTCAGAACCGGGAGCCCGAAAGGGCCCCCGGATTTTTGTTCTGATATCCCGAATCCCAAACAGACAAGAGGTTCAGAAACAGTATGATCAAATTCACCGGCGTTTCCTTCGGCCATCCCCAGAAGGATCTTTACGACAATATAAGCTTTTCCATAGAAGACGGAGAACACGCTGTTCTGATCGGAAGCAACGGCAGCGGCAAAACGTCCCTGCTCAGGCTCATCGTCGATACCGACCGCTATACCTACGGCGGAAAAATCGAAAAGGATGAAAATACCCGCATTGCCTATGTGAGCCAGTTTATAGCCTACGAAACAGAGCCGGTAAGTGTTTTCGACTATCTGGCAAGACCCTTTGTCGCTCTGCAGAAGAAGGCCGACGAACTCTGTGCCAAAATGGAGAGCGGTAAAGATTTTGAAGCAGTATGCGAGGCCTATCAGCAGTGCACGGACGAAATGGAGTCCGTGGATTTCTACGATTATGAGGTCAACATACGCAAGGAACTTGCTGTCGCCGGAATGGCAGACAAGGAAAACATGACCGTTGATAAAATAAGCGGCGGCGAATTCAAACTGCTGTCAATAATGGGGGCTATGCTTCAGAAACCAGGTCTTCTCATTATGGATGAACCTGACGTCTTCCTTGATTTTGCAAACCTCATTGCACTTACAAAGCTTATAAACCGCTACGATGGAACCCTTCTGGCTGTAACTCACAATCGTCTGCTCCTCAACAGCTGCTTCAACAAGGTCCTCCACGCGGAGAATCTGGCCCTTCAGGAGTTCCCCGGTACCTACGCCGAGTACGTCAAGGCCATGCTGGAAACTAAGATCGACATGCAGGAGCACTTTATCCGCTTTGACGATTTTATCCAGACTCAGAAAGATCTCATTGAAAAGCGCCGTGACGCTGCCGACGAACTGACCGATTCCTCCAAGGGCCGTCAGCTGAGAGCTCGTGTTCATTACCTTCAGCGTCTCTATGTTCAGAGAGGCGAGGACCCCTTTATTGAAGAACATCACTACGACTTTCGATTTCCCATGGCGGAAAGAGAAGAGGGGGACATTTCAGCTGGTCCGGTCATTGCCCTTGATGACTATACTCTGGCTTACGACAAACCCCTCCTTACGGGAGTTTCCTTTGAGATCAGCAGAGGAGACAAGGTTGCAATTGTAGGCGATAACGGAACAGGAAAATCAAGTCTCCTCAATGAGATTTACCGAATGATGGAAGAAAAGGGCCATATGAAGATCGGTATGTTCCGTCAGATCTACGACGGCGACAGCCCGGAAAAGCTTTCCGGAGGTGAGCAGAATATCGCTCAGCTGAAGAGCCTTTGCGAAGAACCTACGGATGTACTTTTCCTCGATGAGCCTACCAGCCATCTTGATATTTACGCTCAGGAAGCTCTGGAAAAGGCCATAGAAGAGTATAAGGGTACTGTTCTCATGGTCTCTCACGATTTTTATCTTGTAGCCGGATGTGCCGACCGCATTTTCATTCTGGAAAACGGAACTGTGAGAGAAATGAGCGGAAGAAGCTACCGCAAGGCCATATACAAGAAATACTTTACCAGCGAACTTCTTGAACAGGAAAGAGCAAGAAAGCAAACAGAGATGCGCATAAACGCACTTCTCCTCAAAGGAAAATATGAAGATGCCAGAACCCTGCTGGCAGAACTGTAATTTCAGATCAAATCGTAATGAAAGCAAACTCGTGAATAGCGAGTTTGCTCAGACTGAAGACAAATCCATCTAAAAAGTGGGTTTGTCTTTTTTCTTGCGTGTT
>JAKSSR010000066.1 GCA_024402995.1 Clostridia bacterium
GCAAATAAGGCTGTTAAAGTTTCCGCATTGGAAGCAATCAAATCTTCTGAATAGAATACACAACAAAAGGGATCGCCTCAGTGGCGATCCCTTGTTTTATTTTTTGCTCTCTGCGATTTTCTGTATTTCCGCGTAGGCCTGTTCCCAGTTGTACACCCTGACGGCATCCACGCTTTTCTCGTCAAAGTTCTCGTTGTGGTTGGCGTGGAAGAGTATTTTGGCATACTCTCCGCCGGTCAGGTTATGGGGCCCGTCATCTATGAGTACATCACCCTTGATCATGTGCTTATTGCTGGTGATAATGACGTGTTTCCAATCTATAAAGGGGAAGTAGCGGAAGAGGACCTTATCCATTTTGGCCCGCAGAGTTTCATAGGCGGTGGCGGTAACGATGTATATTTCGTGGCCTTCCTCCAGCAGCCTTTCCATAGTCTGCGCAGCCCCTTCAATGGGACCTACGAAATCCCACAGGTGGTCGTCCTTTTCTGCGGCATATACCTCTTCCCTTGTGAAGCCGGGGAAGGCCAGCTCCATGCGCCAGTCCCGGACGTCCTCCGGTCTGGTGTGTGTCCCCAGCTTTTCGTTATTGTATTTGCACCATCCGTCCACAAGGGTCTCGATGGTATCGTCCATGTCGATGAGAATAACCATTGGAGCGGAATACTAATTCTCGGCACTAATGTCCATGCCGAAGTACTTATTGGAGATCTCAGCCAGAGTTCCTTCTTCGCGAAGCTCTGCCAGGGCCTTGTTGACGGCCTGACGGAGGCTTTCGGAATCTTCGCCGTAGGGCATGATCATGCCGACCTTTTCGACGTCGCTGTCGTATGCGACCACCTTGATGTTGCTGTCGGGCTTTTCCTTAAGAAAATCGTTGATGGAAACCTCTGCGTTGAGAGTCGCGTCAACTCTTCCGGACATGACCATTTCCAGAGTTCCGTTCAGGTCTTCCACGTCAAGAACTGTGGCACCGTACTGTTCTGCCAGAAGCTGATAGGTGCTGTTGGCGGAGTTGCAGGTGGTCTTGCCGTTCAGGTCTTCCATGGAGGTAATGTCGGTGTTGTCGCCGCTTACTACAAGAACTGTGCGGTTGAATGCGTAGAAATCAGAGTAAAAATAGGACTTGGCGCGTTCTTCGGTGTAGCCTACGCCGTTGGCCATTAAGTCATAGCGGCCGCCCTGAACGCCTGCGAGGAGACCGTCCCATGCGCCGGTAACGTATTCGGGAGTGACGCCGAGCTTTTCGGCTACAGCGGTGGATACTTCAACTTCAAAGCCTACCAGATTGCCGCTTTCGTCTTCATAGGTCCAGGGAGCCCAGTTGCCTTCCATGGCGATGGTAATGGTGCCTTTTTCCTGTATTCTGGCCAGCAGGTCTTTTTCTTCTGCTTTGCTGCCGCAGGCACAGCAGAGGCTGAGGATAAGTGCGGCAAGGGTAATGATTGCAATGATCTTTTTCATTTTTGTTGTCCTTTCTTTAACTAAACGTCGTGTTGTGAGCTTATATTTTTCAGGAATTCTTTTGTACGTTCTTCTTTGGGGTTTGCAAAGAACTCCGCAGAGCTGTTTTCTTCTAATATATGTCCGCCTTCCATGAAAATCACGCGGTTTGAAACGTTTCTCGCAAAGTTCAGCTCGTGAGTGACTACCAGCATGGTCATGCCTTCGGAAGCCAGGTTTTTAATGACCGTAAGGACCTCTCCTATGAGTTCAGGGTCCAGGGCGGATGTAGGCTCATCAAAGTAGATGATCTCCGGCTTCATGGCGATGGCCCTTGCAATGGCTACGCGCTGCTGCTGGCCGCCTGACAGTTGGATGGGGTACTGGTCAGCCTGAAGAGAAAGGCCGACCTTGTCCAGCATTTCCATGGCTGTTTTGCGTGCTTCTTCCTTGCTGATGCCTCTGCCTATGGTAAGTCCCAGCATAACGTTGTCCAACGCGCTCATGTTGCTGAAAAGCTCATAGCTCTGGAAGACGAAAGCTGTCTTCTTGCGTATGGCGGCAATTTCCTTGTGCTTTATGCGGCCCAGATCGTAGTCAACGCCGTCAAAGGTCAGTATGCCGCCGTCGGCCTTTTCCAGAAAATTGAGGCAGCGGAGCAGGGTGGTCTTGCCGCTGCCGCTGGGGCCTAAAATCGCTGTAACGTCTCCCTGATTGACGGACAGATTTATGCCGTCAAGGACCTTGTTGTTTCCGAAACTTTTTCTTATTCCTTTAACTTCAATCAGACTCATTGCTTAGCCTCCTGCTGCCCGGTGCAGCCTCTCTGGAATTGTAGGCAGAGAGTTTCTTTTCAAGACGACGCTGGATGAGGGTCAGTATAGTCGAATAGAAGAGGTAGATCAGAGCGACCTCAGCGTAGAGCCAGAAGGCTTCGTAGGTTCTTCCGACGATTTTCTGAGCCGCCATGAACATATCCGCTACGGTTATTTCTGCCGCCAGGGAGGTGTCCTTGAGCATGCTGATCAGGTTGTTGGAAAGGGACGGGAAGGCTGTACGCATAGCCTGAGGCAGAACGATCTTTGCCATTATCTGCACGTAACTCAGGCCGATGCAGTAGCCTGCCTCCACCTGACCTGCGGGGACCGCTTCGAGAGCGGCGCGCATGGTTTCCGCGCAGTAGGCTCCTTCATTAAGGGAGAATACTATGACGGCGCAGGGAAACGCATCCAGGACTATGCCAAGCTTAGGCAGTCCGTAGAAGGCCAGAAAGAGCTGGACCAGGAGAGGTGTCCCTCTGAAGACCCATATGTAAAGCCTTGAAAGCTGGCTGAGGACGGGGACCTTGGCATACTGTACCATGGCCATGATGAGAGCAATCAGCATAGCGCAGGCAAAGCCTATGATAGTCAGGGGAATCGTTACCTTGATGCTGGCAAGGAGCATCTTCCCCAGACCTTCGGTAAGAATACCGATGATTCTTTCGCTCATATATACTCCAAATCGTTGATAAATTAACAACATTAACAATATATAATAATATATTTTTGAGAAATAATCAAAATTGTGCAAAAAAATAATTCGCGTCAGTACGTACAAAACGCCGGGGTTTTGTGATAGAATATCAGCGAAAGAAGTTAAGAATAATCGTATAGAGGTGAATTCCAATGAATGAAGTAAAAATCATAGAAGTAAAGCAGAGCGTGTTTGCCCATAACGATATGGATGCCGCAGCTCTGCGTAAAGAACTGAAGGAAAAGGGCATTTTCCTCATCAACCTGATGTCCAGTCCCGGAAGCGGCAAGACCACTACTCTTACCAAGCTCATCAATATGCTTAAGGATAAGATGAAGATCGCCGTCATGGAAGCTGATATCGACAGCGACGTCGATACCAGAACCATTGCCGAAAGAACCGGAGTCAAGGCGATTCAGCTTCACACCGGCGGAATGTGCCACCTTGACGCTGAAATGACCCGTCAGGGCATTGAAGGTCTGGATGCAGGCGACGCTGACCTTGTCATTCTCGAAAACGTCGGCAACCTGGTCTGCCCCGCAGAATTCGACACCGGCGCCAGCCGCAACGTCACTATTCTCTCCGTACCCGAAGGCCACGACAAGCCTCTCAAGTATCCTCTTATGTATCAGGTCTGCGATCTGGTAGTCATCAACAAGATCGACGTTATGCCCTATTTCGATTTCGATCTTGAAAAGTGCAGAGAGTACGTAAAGATGCGTAACCCCGAAGCAGCCTTCATTCCCGTAAGCGCCAAGACCGGCGAAGGAATCGAAGAGCTGGCCGCATGGGTCGAAAAAGAAGTCAAGGCCTGGAAGGAAGCATAGTTTTTCGGGAATAATACGTAATCAAGCACGGTTTGAAATGACCGTGCTTTTTTATTTGCCTTTGTATAGCATTGCGGCGAATTGACATATATGTATAATAATGGTAATATTTGACAATACTGTTTGACTTACGGAGGATGGATTGAGAAGGCCTCTTCTTGCTATGTGCTTCAGCATGACTCTGGGTGTTGTGCTGGCAAGATATTCAGACATGGGATGGTGGCAGCTGAGCCTTGTGCTTTGCTGCTGCGCTTTTGTGCTGTACGTAATTCAGGAAAGGGAAAGGTCGGGAAGGCAGAGACTTGAAGAAAAGCGGACAAGGACCATTGCTTTTGTATGCGTTCTTTTTCTTGCATTTGGCTTTCTCAGAATGGGTGCCGTAAAGTCCGATGGAGGAAAACTTAAGCAGTACACCGGTCAGGTAATTAAACTGGAAGGTGTAGTAAGCTCCGCAAGAATAAAAGACGGTTATTCGGCTGTCATTGTAAAGGTACGGACAGGGGAAGGAAGTATGAATGGTCTGAAGGAGAAGGCCCTTGTCAGGCTTGATACAGAAGATACGGAATACGTGTACTCCCTTCCGGGAAGGACTTGCCGTTTTCAGGGGGAAATAAGTCTGCCAAACGGAAGAAGGAATCCGGGATGCTTTGATTATTCCCAGTATCTTAAGGGACGGGGGATAAACGTTATCTGCAGTGTTTCTCAGTATCGTTTTGATGCCGGCAGACCTCGCCGTCTTCTTTTGAACCTTCTTTCCTCTCTGAAGGGGAGGTTTTACGCTGCTGTCCAAAGAATAATGCCGGAGGAAGATTTTGCTGTGCTGGCAGGCCTTCTTTTCGGTGACAAAAGCTTCATGGACGAGGAAAGCTATGAGGAATTTCAGGGTAACGGCATATCCCACGTCCTTGCCGTTTCAGGGCTTCACGTGAGTCTTGTTTATGAGCTTATAATCAAACTTCTGGGAGGACGGCGCAGCTGGAGATCTACGCTTGTTATTGTCCTGAGCCTTCTGGCTTATGCCGCTCTCGCTGATTTTTCAGTTTCCGTCATGAGGGCCGCTCTCATGATAATCATCAGACTCCTGGCCATGCATCTGGAAAGGCGTTACGACCTGATAAGCGCTGCATCTCTTGCCGCGATGACCTTCATGGCAGTCAATCCTTATCAACTTTTTGATTCAGGTTTTCAGCTGTCATTTACTGCAGCCTACACCATGGGCATATGCATGCCCTGGGCCACTGTCAAAGTTCAGGCCCTTGCTGACAAATACCGAAAAGAATGGATAGAAAAGCTTGGAAATATAATACTTCCGGCCTTGCTGATACAGATGGGAATGATGCCTTTGACGCTCTTTCATTTCTGTCGCTTTTCGCCTATTGCTCTCATTTTAAACCCTTTTGCCATTTTTCTTGCCGGACTGATACTTGCGGCAGGCCTGGCCTTTTTTGCCGTGTTTGCTCTTTTGGGCGAAGGTTTGATTTTTGCAGGGGCCGCGGGGCCGTCACAGTGGCTGTGCCGCGCTCTGGCCCTGCTCAGCAGCGCCGGAGCGCGGGCGGGCGGCTCCTTCGCCGCCCCGGCCCCGCCTCTCGCCGCCGTCCTGGTCTACTATCTGCTGTTTTTCTTTTTCTTTTCCGAAACTCGCTACGTCCTCTGCCGCCGCAAGTTAAATTCCCTGACATTGACCATAGCTCTTTGTCTTGCCGCCGCAGGCTGTCTTTTCCCCTATGCCGCAGACCTTTCAACTTCGCCTCTTCCCTGGAAATACAACGACTATCCTGTTGTGTTCGTGGATGTGGGGCAGGGAGACTGCATACACATAAACATAGGCGGGAAGAATATTCTCGTAGACGGCGGCGGAAAACTCGGTAAGGATGTGGCCAAGAAAACTCTTCAGCCCTATCTGCTCAAAAACGGAGTCAGCAAAATCGACCTGGCCATAGTAACTCACTCAGACGGCGATCATTCCAGGGGAATTCAGCAGTTGTCGCAGCTTATGGAAATAGACTGCATTGCCTTCCCTCAATGCTATCGAAATGACGAAGAACGCCTGGGACCCTATCTTACGGAGAACCGCATGTTTCTTTCCTTCGGTGCTGAAATACGAATATCCGATGATGCTTATCTGCGTGTTCTTGCTCCCGAAAAAGACGCGGAGATCTCCGAAGACGAAAACAAAAACTGCATAGTCCTCATGCTCTATTGCAAAGATTTGAAAGTGCTTCTTGCCGCAGATATTGATTCTTCGGAGGAACTGGTTCTCATGGAGAAGGCTGAGCCAGTCCCGCTTATGTCCATAGACTGCGATATTCTTAAAGTAGCCCATCACGGTTCGGAATACAGCAGCAGTGAGGCTTTTATTGATAAGACGTCTCCGGCCTTTGCTGTCATTTCCTGCGGCGCCGGAAACTCCTACGGTCATCCTCACCGGCGGGTTGTTGATTTGCTTGAGAAATCCGATATAATATATGGACGGACCGATGAGCGGGGAGCCATATGTCTCCGCTCTTTCACCGAAAAGGAAATCATTCTGGAAAACGCCGCAAAAGATAAGAAATGGCATATTCAAAGAGAAACAAACCGGCGGGGGAGCACCCCTCAAAGACAATAGTAAGGACCGTTAAGGACGCTCAGGCAAGCGGAAGCTGGCCCCGTCTTGTTGTGCTTACGGGCAAGGAAGAGTTTCTCGTAAACTGGGCAAAAAAATATCTTACCGATGCTGTGCTCAATCCTCTTACTGCCGTTCTCGACGGTACTGTTATTGACGGAAAAAACACAGACGCCGACGAGATCATAGCAGCCTGCGAGTCTTATCCCATGATGTCAGTGCGCAAGCTGGTCACTGTCACCGATGCGGATTTCCTTACTGCTTCCGGGAAAAGCATGGACGCCGACGGTCAGGCAAAACTGGCTGCTTACCTGTCCAAACTTCCCGAAACCACCATGCTGGTCATAACCGTTCAGGGACCGGACAAGCGCAAGGCTCTCTGGAAGGCTGCTGAGAAAACCGGCCTGGTCTATGATTTCACCCCTCTTGATGACGAAACTCTTGCAGGCTGGATGGCTAAGCGCCTTGCCGGAAATGGCAAAAAGGCCGCAAAGGCAGATCTCATCCGCTTTGCGTCTCGCTGCGGTTACGGCGATGACGGCCGCGAATACAATCTCTATAACCTGGAAAACGATCTGACAAAGGCTGCGCTTCTTGCGGATAAGGAAACACTCAGCTACGAAGACCTTTGCGCCGCTGCTCCCGACGATTCGGACACTGACGCCTTCCGCCTTCTGGACTCCGCTTTCAGCGGCAATAAAGGAGACGCTTTTCTTGTCCTGCACAACGCTGTGGATTCCCAGATCCCGTCAAAAGTGCAGGGCGCGGTTCTCAGTTTTCTGGGACTTCTCTGCTCTCAGCTTGAGATCATGCTTGAAGCCCGCGAGCGTTCCGATGACGGTCAGTCCTTCGACTCAATTCAGGCCGCCATGGGCACCAATGCCTACCGTCTCCGCAAGGCCATGGATGCCTCCTCCGGACGAAGCGCTGCGGCTCTCAGAAGAAATCTGGCTGAGGCCTATGACATAGAAAAACTAATGCGCACCGGTGAAATGGACCCCTATCTTGCAATGGAAGTCTTTATCGCATCTCTGTAACATGAAAACACAAAGACAAGCTGACCTTACCCTGCTGCTGGTGACTCTTTTCTGGGGCATCGCCAACGTGGTCTCAGACATCGCCCTGGGCGACATAGATACAATTCAGCTTAATGCCATCCGCTTCGGAGTGGCATTTATTTGCGCGTTTCTTTTCTTTTTCAAGAAAATGAAAAAGCCCAATGGGGCAACTCTCAAAGCGGCTGCCGCCATAGGTGTCCTGCTTTGCGCGGTCTACATACTTGCCACCGAAGCCTTGCTCTACACTGACGTTACCAACGTAGGCTTTCTTCTGGCTCAGCATGTAATAATGGTCCCGGTTTTAAACAGGGTTTTCCGCAAGAAAAAGACTGAGAAAAAGCTTTTGCTGTGCATTGCCATAGCTATTGTCGGCCTGGCCATGCTCACTCTTAAAGGCGGCGTCATGGCTATGCGCCTGGGAGACTGGATGACTCTTCTTTCAACCTTTATCTACGCAGTGGACATGATACTGACGGAGATCTTCGTAGGAAGAGACGATGTGGATCCGCTTCAGCTGGGTGTTTACCAGCTGGGCGTATGTGCTGCCGTATTCATGGTCATCGCTCTTTTTACGGGACGCAGTCTGGCCGTCACCGGCGCAAGGCCCTGGATGTGCATAATCTTCCTTGCTTTTTTCGCAACAGCCTTTCCCTTTATTGTCCAGCCCATTGCTCAGAGACTTACCAGTGTGACCAGAGTGGGCCTTATTTTCTCCGCAGAACCTCTGTTTACTGCTCTTGCGGCCTTTGTGATGATAAACGAAAGACTGCATTTTACAGGATATATCGGAGCAGGCATAATGCTTCTTGCCATAGTGCTTATGAACGTTGAATTTCCCGGGAAAAAGGAGAAAACTCTGCAATGAAGGATCTTAAAGAACTGAAAAACGAAGAACTTCAGACTCTGCTCAAAGAACTGAAGCAGCCGGCCTTCCGGGTAAAGCAGATACGCAAGTGGATGCTTCAGGGGGCCGGATCCTACGGGGAAATGACCAATCTTCCTCAGGCCCTGCGCGATGGTTTGGCATCCCGGTACAGCTGGAACGTTCTCACCGTGGAACTGGTCCAATGCTCTGCATCTGACGGAACACGCAAATATCTTCTGGGTCTTCCGGACGGCAACAAGGTCGAGGCTGTTTTCATGGCCTATGATTACGGAAATTCCCTCTGCATTTCCACGCAGGTAGGCTGCAGCATGGGCTGCCGTTTCTGCGCCTCTACCATAGGCGGCAAGATACGCGACCTGTCTGCCTGGGAGATCTATTATGAATATATGACCTGCATGAAGGATGCAGGTCAGCCCATAAACCATATCGTTCTCATGGGCATGGGAGAACCCTTTGACAACTACGAAGAGGTCAGCGCTTTCCTGCGCCTCATTCACGATGAAGACGGCATAGGTCTTAGCTATCGCAATATCACTCTGTCCACCTGCGGCCTGGTCCCCAGGATCAGGCAGTTCGGCGAGGAATTTCCCCAGGTAAATCTGGCAATTTCTCTCCATGCGTCCACCCAGGAGGAAAGAGAAGGTCTCATGCCTGTGGCAAAAGCCTACGGTCTTGACGAACTCATGGCAGCCTGCCGCGAACACGCGGAAAAGACCGGAAGACGTGTCACTTTTGAATATACCCTCATAGAGGGCCGCAACGACGGCGAGGAAAATGCCGACCGTCTGGTGAAACTCCTGGGCGGCATGCTCTGTCACGTAAATCTCATTTCTCTCAATCCCGTAGCGGAAACAGGAATGGCCGGAAGCTCCCGCAAGTGGGCAGAAAAATTCCGCGCAAGACTGGAAGTTCAGGGAATACCTGCCACGGTCAGACGGGAATTGGGAAGAGACATAGACGCGGCCTGCGGACAGCTGAGAAAAAAGCATTCTTCGCAAAATATTCAGTAAAGACGTCTTGTTTAATTTATTTCAAGCGGATATAATACTCATAAGAACATATACCCCATTCATTACAGGAGGCGAATTCCCATGGTAAAGTTATTACTCGGACACAAGGGCAGCGGAAAAACTAAGATGATGATTGATATGGCCAATCAGAGTCTTGATACAGTAAGCGGCAATGTTGTCTTTATCAATAAAAACCACAGACTCACTTACGATCTTAAGTACAGAATCCGTGTTATTTGCATGGAAGACTTCGTTCACGTAACAAATACTGACGAATATATCGGTTTCATCTATGGCATTCTCAGCCAGGATCACGATACCGAGCTGATCTTCATCGACAGCATTCTCAAACACAAGGATGTCCACATCGAGGATATCGATGAATTCCTCGAAAGACTTGCAGACATCTCCGAAAACTATGGTCCCGACTTCTATGTCAGCATCAGCGCAGACAAGTCCGAACTTGGAGACTACGTTGACAAGTACGAAATCATCAACGGTTAATTGTGAAAATCAAAGCTCCGCTTCAGTTGTGAAGCGGAGCTTTTTATTGCCTTTATTTCTGAGTTTTTAAATTCCCGTCAACTCCCAGGGACGAACGTCG
>JAKSSR010000067.1 GCA_024402995.1 Clostridia bacterium
TACCTCATTTCTTACTGATACTCGTATTATAAGCTATGTGGTTTTGTTTATCAATTAAAATCCGACGATTGGCGACATTTTCTTCCGACGATTGGCGAAATATTTTTCCGACGATTGGCGTTATTGCGTTCCGATTGTTGTACCAGTCAAGAAAAGATTGGCGAAATTCTGCTCCGGCAAGATGAATGTGCTAAACGCACAGACCACCCAATCGGATGACCTGTGCGTTAGTCCGTTAACCATTGTATAAATTCGAAGTTAACTGCCAGCACATCAGCTCGACATATTGAAATTTAACGGTCTAAATAGCAGCCCAAACAAACTAGAATTTGTTATTTCTACAAAGGTTATTCTTAAAAACGTAGAGATAGCTTGTTTATTTCGCATTTGTAATTATTTTAGATGTAATCGCAATTTACAGGGACGGCTCTGCCCATGAGCCAAAAGAGCCGGAGCAGGAAAAATAAATTGCCCGATTTTCCATCATTCACCGGACTTAATTTCAGTTAAATATGCAAGATACCCAACCGATTGGCTGGGTATCTTTTTCAGTATCGCAAGTCCATTTTAATCTAGGGCTTTTATTTTTAGGCTTTCTTTGCAGTTTCTATTGCAAGGTCGCCGTCTTTTACGATGACCTTCAGGGCGTCGCCCGGAGAGAGGGGCTTGTACATTACGATTTCATCCAATCTGTTGAGGAACGATGATTGATTTACACTAAAAATATTTGTTAGGGAAGCAACACTTCCACTATTTCCAGCAACAACTCATTACCGATATAGCCTATAACAGTAAAACCTTTCCTGATTAATTCTTCATCACTTCCGGTGTTAGTTTCAACCCATCCGTCATCTGTTTCATCATGGTCTGTGATTCCATTTGTGTACGTCTTATCTACAACTGTATAGACATCCCATGGGAAGTAGCTATATTTTGACCTCTTCACCAATGTCAATGTGAAATTGTAATATGTTTCGTCTTCACCAGTGTAGGTCGAGGAAAATACTGTTTTATCACCTTCAACCATGCTCATCACAAACGGTTCTTCATTGTTCATTGTTAATGTATGAGTCGGGTGGTCAACGTATCCCTGGAAATATAACTGCGGGCGAACCTTAATCTGCTGGATATCAAGGTCGTTTAAGAAAGACATCAGATCCTCGCAGTTTGTCACACCAAAATACTCGTAGGGATCTACCCATGTTCCAGAAAGTTCTTCACCTTCATCATCAAAGATAATACCGGCAATTTCATCGATTGTTTTTATGAAATTTTCAATTAATTCCTTATCATAATCTTTGCTTCCCGGATCCAGCTCAGGTGTTTGTGCTGTAATACTGTTTCCTACTTCTTCCGGTATTGATTCCGAATATTTAAAATCTTCTGTTGTTTCCTTTAATGCTTTTTCTATTGTTTCTTCCGGAACACCGTTCTGTTTCAGAAGTTCTTTTGTTTCCTCTTCTTTTCCGGTTAATGTATCTACCAGTGTTAATTTTACAGAGCCATCACTACACTTGAAGGTTCCACCAAGAATAGAACCATCAGAAACAAGATCATTAACAGCACCGACAGAATACGAAATCATTCCAAACGCGTCATCAGTTAATTCTTTTGATTTTCCAAGAAGACCAGCCATTTCTTTGACGGATGTTTTTCCGTTCATAACGCCTTCTTTCAAAATCTTATCAGATGCTTTCATAAATCCGGAAAGATTAGTGCATACACCGGCAAAAGAGAATGCTGCTCCAATAGGAGCCATCTGACTTTCTGTTTTGTCACATGCTTCTGACACCCAGTTTCCTTCACCATTTGTGTAGATTACAGCACTCATAGAGCCAATTTCAAGAATTGTATTGACTCCACTCATGACAGTTCCGCCTGTTGAAATAACTGCACCCAATGTAGTTGTTGCCGGGGCTGCTGCTATTGCAAGTCCAAGGCCGGCAGCGGTTCCTGTGGTTTTCAGGACTACAGCCGTCTTATATGCCGTATTTGCCTTATCGGCAATTTTCTCGTATTCGTTTCCATTCAGAATTTCCTGGGCCTGTTGTAACTGTAAATACGCTTTCTTTGCATCCGTTCCAAGATAATTCGATAATGTTCTTATACCCTTACCTGCAGGAGCGCTATCGAATTTATCAACGATATCCTGAGCCCAGGTAACAGCAGGAGAATCATCTGCAGCATATGTTACCAGTGTAAATGGATTAAGCTTTTCTTTTTTATGATTTACAAAAGACATTAATGGTCTTTTTTCCGAAACACCTTCTTCAATCCACATTTCCGATAATGCTGTTAAGCTTTCAGACAGTTTGTCTGTTGTTTCAAATGCTTCCATAGCATATGTAAGGTATGACTGATATTCTTCAAATGAACCCTTTTCAATATCATATTCCAAAAACTTGTCAAGATACGTTCTTGCTACAAGATAAGATTGTACAGCCATAGACCCAACAAATTCCGTTACATATTGAACGTCAGACTTTTCCGGGAAAGAAACACTTGTCTGTTTAAGTTCTGTTTTTTGTTCTTTACTTGGTGTCTCTACTGCGTTTTTTCTTCCGCAAGCGCATAAAATCAACGACAAAGACAAAAGTATACATACAAACCTACGCATATAATTACTCCTTTTCTTTAAAGCACAAAGCATCCCTCGCAAAATCAGCTGTATACGCTCGACCTTTAAAGGCCTTTTCAATGTAGAGTATCATCTCCGGAACACAATTTCAATACAGAGGATAAATATATCTATGCACTACTGGATTGGGAAGGTGTTTTTTACACAGAGTAAGACAAATCAACAGTTTCTTGCTCTAAGTCTTGCGGCTGCAGACGGGGAACTATCTTAATAAATCATCGATCTTAGAATATAGCGGCTTCATATTCTGTTGGCATAACGAAAGATAATACCAGATCTAATTCATTATCCTCACAATATTGGTTAAAATAACTTTCGTAGTCAAACATCCTCAATACCTCAACTTTAAGCCTTGCAGCAGCGAACTGAGGTTATTCCTATAAATAAAGTTCCTCCAGCAATCCCATAGCCTCGTTAAATTCAAACGGAAGGTTAAGGACACGGCAGTCAACTGGCTCATTTACTATCTCTGACATAAACTCTTGCGTCTTATCTTTTACCAGACCTTTCAAAGCGATTTTTATCCCGCCTGGTACAATCTGAAGAAGCCGGAATACATCATTCTTATGTTTTCTAAGATCTCTGTCATTCACATGTTCTCCTCTTGCTTTGCGAGCTTTAAGATCAAGCCATGCATACATTTTGAATGGAATTCTGCAGCTCTTACTGAATGGGGAACTTCTGTATCAAATACATGCAGACTGTTTCCTGCCTGTCTTAATGAACTGATTATTTCCTTTGCATTGTTTGTTCTGCCGTCCACCATAGTAAGAAGCACGCCGTCAACCCTAAGGTCAGGATTTATCTGTCCTTTGACCTTGAACATCGACCGCAGGAGAAGGTTTAATCCTTTTGCCGATAGAAAGTTCGGCTGAGTCGGAATTATCACAGAATCGGCTGCTACAAGCGAATTAATGGTCATCATGCCAAGCGAAGGCATGCAGTCGATCAAAATATAGTCATATTCTCTTTTCAGCTCGCTGAGATAATTCTTTAGAACGTATTCCCTGCTCATAGTATTCAGAAGGCCTGCTTCCAAATTCCCCGCATCCTTGACATTCGGAAAGCGGGGCAAAAACCGAAAACAGCCACCTCGGACTTAATGTCCGAAGTGGCCGAAAGCCTTATATTTCAAGGGTTTACGGGGTTTAGATTCTGGTGTCTACCCTTCCTTTATGGCTGCTTGTGCAGCTGCGAGTCTTGCAATGGGGACTCTGAAGGGGCTGCAGGAGACGTAGTCCAGACCGGTTCTGTGGAAGAATTCTACAGAGCTGGGGTCACCGCCGTGTTCGCCGCAGACACCGAGATGGATGTCGGGTCTGGTTTCACGACCAAGCTGAGCAGCCATCTTGACCAGCTTGCCTACGCCGATCTGGTCGACCTTAGCAAACGGATCGTTTTCGAAGATCTTCTTGTCATAGTAGGAGGGCAGGAACTTGCCGGCGTCGTCTCTGGAGAAGCCGAAGGTCATCTGAGTAAGGTCGTTGGTGCCGAAGGAGAAGAACTGAGCTTCCTTGGCGATCTCGTCTGCGGTAAGTGCAGCTCTGGGGATCTCGATCATGGTACCTACCAGGTACTTCATGTCAGAGCCTGCGGCCTTGATGAGTTCGTCAGCAGTCTTTACGACAACTTCCTTAACATACTTGAGTTCCTTGACTTCACCTACCAGGGGGATCATGATTTCGGGAACCATGGTCCAGTCTGCGTGGCGTGCCTGAACTGCCAGAGCAGCCTTGATGATGGCTCTTGTCTGCATGACGGCGATTTCAGGATAGGTAACAGCCAGACGGCATCCTCTGTGGCCCATCATGGGGTTGAATTCGTGGAGAGAGTCGATAAGGTTCTTGATGTCCTGAACGCTCTTGCCCTGGTTCTTTGCCAGTTCTTCGATTTCAGCTTCTTCCTTGGGAACGAATTCGTGGAGAGGCGGATCCAGAAGTCTGATAGTTACGGGGAAGCCCTGCATTGCTTCATAGATGCCTTCAAAGTCTGCCTGCTGGAACTTTTCGATCTTTGCAAGGGCAGCTTCTCTCTCTTCAACGGTATCAGAGCAGATCATTTCTCTGAAGGGTCCGATTCTGTCAGGTTCGAAGAACATGTGCTCAGTTCTGGTGAGGCCGATGCCCTGTGCGCCGAGTTCTACAGCCTTTGCTGCGTCTTTGGGGGTATCTGCGTTGGTTCTGACCTTAAGTCTTCTATACTTGTCGGCCCATGCCATAATGCGGCCGAATTCGCCTGCGATAGCGGCATCTACGGTCTTGATCTCGCCTTCATAGATCTTACCGGTGGAGCCGTCCAGGGAGATGTAGTCGCCTTCGGTGAAGGTCTTGCCTGCAAGCTCAAACTTCTTGTTGGCTTCGTCCATCTTGATGTCACCGCAGCCGGAGACGCAGCATTCGCCCATACCGCGGGCAACAACTGCTGCGTGGGAGGTCATGCCGCCGCGAACGGTAAGAATACCCTGAGCGGCCTTCATGCCTTCGATGTCTTCGGGAGAGGTCTCGAGTCTGACGAGGATGACCTTTGCCTTGCTGTCCTTTTCAACAGCGGCCTTTGCGTCTTCAGCAGTGAAGACGATCTTACCGGTAGCTGCTCCCGGAGATGCGCCGAGGCCCTTGCCGATGGGAGTTGCAGCCTTGAGGGCCGCGGCGTCGAATGTGGGATGTAAAAGTGTATCGAGATTGCGCGGGTCGATCATTGCGACGGCCTGCTTTTCGTCAATCATCTTTTCGTCTACGAGATCGCATGCGATCTTGAGAGCTGCCTGAGCAGTTCTCTTGCCGTTTCTGGTCTGGAGCATGTAGAGCTTGCCGTGTTCAACGGTGAATTCCATGTCCTGCATGTCTCTGTAGTGATCTTCAAGGGTTGCGCAAACCTTCTGGAAATCTGCGAAAGCCTGGGGGAACTTCTCTGCCATCTGAGCGATGGGCATAGGAGTTCTGACGCCTGCGACGACGTCTTCGCCCTGAGCGTTGGTCAGGAATTCGCCCATGAGCTTCTTTTCGCCGGTAGCGGGGTCTCTGGTGAATGCGACGCCGGTGCCGCAGTCATCGCCCATGTTGCCGAAGGCCATGGACTGAACGTTAACGGCAGTACCCCAGCTGAAGGGGATGTCGTTGTCGCGTCTGTAGACGTTTGCTCTGGGGTTGTCCCAGCTTCTGAAAACGGCCTTGATTGCGCCGACCAGCTGTTCCTTGGGATCTGCAGGGAAGTCTGCGCCGATCTTTGCCTTGTATTCTGCCTTAAACTGAGAAGCCAGTTCCTTCAGGTCTTCTGCGGTAAGTTCAACGTCCTGCTTGACGCCCTTTTCTTCCTTCATCTTGTCGATGAGTTCTTCGAAGTACTTCTTGCCGACTTCCATAACGACGTCGGAGTACATCTGGATGAATCTTCTGTAGCAGTCCCATGCCCAGCGGGGGTTGCCGGACTGTTCGGAAATTGCTTCAACGACCTGTTCGTTGAGGCCCAGGTTAAGAATGGTATCCATCATGCCGGGCATGGAAGCTCTGGCGCCGGAACGTACGGAGACAAGGAGCGGATTCTTGACATCGCCGAACTTCTTACCAGTGATCTCTTCCATCTTGGTGATGTTTGCTTCGATCTCAGCCATGATTTCATCGGAGATTCCGCCGTCCTCATAGTACTGGGTGCAAGCCTCAGTGGTGATGGTAAAGCCCTGGGGAACAGGGAGACCGATGTTAGTCATTTCAGCAAGGTTAGCGCCCTTGCCGCCGAGAAGTTCACGCATTTTTGCGTTTCCTTCGGAGAACAGGTAAACATACTTTTTACTCATTTTATATAAACTCCTTTCATTATTTACATAACTTAGGTAAATTGATGAATATTTCACAAATAATATGCATCGTTCCTAAACCATATCAATGATAGCACTTCAGTTTATTAAATCAATAAAAAAACAACTGTAAACTTGTATTATAGTTTACAGTTGGATGTAAATCAGAATTGTGTATAATCTTTAGCTTCTTGGATACTGGTATATTGTAAACAGGTATACGATTTATATTCCTATTTCTTCAGGACCATGTTCAGTCATGATGACCGCTGAATTGAAGCCGGCAGCATGGGCAAACTCTATTGCTTCGGGAAAACCCTGGTAAAGGCGAGTCTTATCGTGAACATCACCTGAAATAGTAATGCATCCTCCCCTGCGCTTTATCTCGGCAAGGATAGCCGGACTCAGGTAAGGAGTCTTGCGCATTCCGCGGTAGAAAACTGCGGTGTTGATCTCAAAAGGCTTGCCTAAAGGGACAAGACGGTCAAGAGCGTTCATCCAGCTGTTTACGTAACGGGGATCGTTTTCATCGAAATAAGAGTGAGTTTCGTTGTATTTTGTAATGTAGTCAAAATGCCCTATTATGTCAACGCGTTCTTTTTCGGCGATTTTGCCTTCCATTTCATAGAAATCTCTGCAGACTCTGTACCAGTCGCCGCCGTAATAGCGGGCAACCATGTCTTCGAGTATCTCCGCGGTCAGATCTGTAGGAACGTAGAAGGTCTCACCGTCAATGACGAACCTGAAATCATGGACCGACTGAATGACGTAATCGCACCAGGAAAGATCGTGATTATCAAAGAAGTCAGCTTCCGCGCCGCAGAGTATGGACATGCGTCCTTCGTATGCCTCTTTAAGGCCCGAAATCGTCTCACGGTACTGTTTTATTGACTCATCTGACATAGATACTGACGTACCGTCTACATACAGGTGTCCGGAGAAACCAAGGCCTTTGAAGCCTAAGTCGTATGCGGCAGCCGCCATGACTTCCAACTCGTCCTTGCCGTCGCAGAGAACCGAGTGAGTGTGGAAGTTATATGGAAATACAAGTTTGTTCATTTAATCCACCGCCTGCTTGATGTAACCGCCTCTGTAGGCCTCCAGCAGTCTCTTGAGTCCCTCGATCTTTGCCTGCATTTCACGTCCGTCATCGGTATCGCGGTTGAGCATGCGCTCGCTGATGTTTTCTTTAGCGACAGTCGAGGAGATAATGTCTGTTTCATTGACTACGGCCTTCTCTCTGCTTTCAAAGGGTTCGTTGGCAGTGAGGACGAAACCGTAGGAATTCTGAATGAGTGAATAGCCTGCAATACCGGTCGTCTTCTGATATGCCTTGGCAAATCCGCCGTCAATGGTAATGACGCGTCCGCCGCAGTGCATGGGGCTGGTGCCCTTCTTGACCGGCATGTGGCCGTTGATAATGACGCCATCCTTAACGTTGGCACCGAATTCTTCAAGTATCATTTCAACAACATTGATATCGTCCTGGTACTTGTAGTACGGATTCTTAGGTTCCTTCCAGGTTTCTTCATCTTCAATGAAGAGACGCTCAAAGGTTGTCATGCGGCGTTTTCCGAAGAGGGGGCTCTTGTAGCCGCACCACAGATACCAGAAGAAGTCAACGCCTCTTTCCTTGACTCTGGTTCCGGGCTTTCCGAAGTAACCGGTGCGTACCAGGCGTTCTGCGTAGTCAAACCATTCCTTACCCTTTTTGAAGCCTTCAGCTGTGGGCATGGAATCGATCTTGCCCTCCGGAGTAAGGGGGACGCAGCCGTGATACAGCAGATTGCCGTTGACGACCTTGTAAATGCTGCCCTTGGCAAAGAGCCAGCGTACATGGCGCTGAAGAGCTTCACTTTCCAGGAAGGCCAGCTTAAGTCTGTCCATAACGGCTTCTTCCTCGTCGGTGAGGACGTAGGGATCCGCAGGATCGATAGTCGGGAAAGTATTATTCATAGGATATACCTTACCGTCAACGGTGACAGTATGGTCTTCAAAATTGATCTTATCCAGCAGGAGTCTGTCATCCATGTCATAGTGGGGGTGATTCTTGATGATCTGGCCCTCCAGCTTGAACTGCATGACGGCGATGGCCTTGCTGATCTTGGTAAGAGACTCAATGTCCGCGTCGTGCATTGCATCCTTGGCGGAAGCAATAGCCTTGAAATTGGGACAGGGATCATTGCCGTAAGTCTTCATGGCAAAGGTCACAAGAGGACGAAGGCTGATGCCGTAACCGACCTCCAGAGTATGAAGATTGTCATATCTGGTGCAGATACGGATAACGTTTGCAATGCAGGCTTTGTTTCCGGCGGCAGCGCCCATCCAGAGTATGTCGTGATTGCCCCACTGGATATCAACGGTCTGCTGATGCATAAGTGTTTCAAGAACGATGTCTCCACCTGCGCCTCTGTCGTAGACGTCTCCCAGAATATGGAGCTTGAAAATAGCCATGCGGGTGATCATGGTGCAGATGCTCTTGATAAAGTCATCGGCAGAACCGATCTCGATGATGCTCTCAATTATGTTTTCTTTGTAGCTCACTCCGTAAGCACTCTTGATATCGTCACGGTAAAGCAGTTCTTCCAGAATGTAGTGATACTTTTCGGGAGTCTGTCTGCTTACATAGGAACGGGTGTATTTGAAGGATATTTCCTGAAGAAGACGAACCAGTCTGTAAATAGTATCCCTGTAAAAGGCGGGCATATTCGGTGTAGTCTTCTTGATAAGTGTCAGTTTTTCTTCCGGATAGTAGATCAGCGTAGCAAGGACCTTGCGGTCAGCTTCGGGAAGTTCGGGGAAAATCTCCTCGATCTTGATCTTCAATGTACCGGATGCGTTTCTCAGTATATGCTGAAAAGCTTCATACTCTCCGTGAATGTCCGAGAGAAAATGCTCGGTTCCTTTGGGCAGGTTCTGTATGGCAGTCAGATTTATGATCTCCGCTGCAGCTTCCTCGGCAGTATCATATTCGCTGGCAAGAAGCTTCAGGTATTTCATTTCGTCTTCGCTGATTTTCATAATATCCTCCGTAAAAAACTAAACGAGTACTATGATTATACCAATTATTTGATTTCAGAGCAATAAAAAAGCTTGGTCTTTGTGACCAAGCCTTCTGAACCGGCCGAAGCCGGGCATATATTAAGTTTTATTGAACAGTCTCCAGCAGGCCATAGGAGCCCTCTTCTCTCTTGTAAACTACATTGACTGCGTTTGTCTCGCCGTCCAGGAATACGA
>JAKSSR010000068.1 GCA_024402995.1 Clostridia bacterium
CTGTTCCGTTTGCGGTGCCAGGGATAAGGACGTCATTCCGGTCCTCATTCACACTCACAAGGTAATACTTCAGAACGGTATTCCTTCAGCCTGCACTGCCGCAGGCGTAAAAGGCTATTACACCTGTTCCTGTGGCAAGTCATTTGAAGATGCGGCTTGCAGCACCGGAATAGCTGACCTTGATGTCTGGAAGACAGAAGGCGGCAGCGGCTACATCGCCCCTACGGGGCATACCTTTGGGGAATGGGTAACTGTCAAAGAACCGACCTTGAGTGAAACCGGTTCCGGGGTACGTATCTGTTCTATCTGCGCTGCTGAGGAAACAAAGCAAATCCCGGTTCTTGCTCCTGCAGCCTACAGCATCATTGCCGGTGCGGACAGTGAATGGACTAAGGGCAGCACTGACGGCCTTGTCTTTTCATCTGATGCACCGTTTGATAAATTCGACAGCGTTAGGATCGACGGTACAGTTATTGGAGCTGAAAATTATTTTGCCGAGTCCGGTTCCACCAGGATCACGATCTCTCCTGCCTATCTGGAAACTCTGGATACCGGTGAGCACTCTG
This sequence comes from Clostridia bacterium, assembly GCA_024402995.1. Taxonomy (GTDB): domain Bacteria; phylum Bacillota; class Clostridia; order Peptostreptococcales; family Anaerovoracaceae; genus JAKSSR01. The sequence continues at coordinate 567 of JAKSSR010000068.1, forward strand.
TTGAAATCGTATCAACCGACGGGACAACTACTGCAAATTTTGCAGTATTAGCTGCTCGACCGGCCGAGCAGGCAAATCCTGCAGGACCGGCTTCTCCGCAGTCCGGTGATAGCAGTCGTGTGTTCCCGTGGACCGTCCTGCTGATTGGCTGCTGCGGAGCCCTTGCCGGAATCGCCATTGTCGTTAAAAAAAGGAAAAACTGAGCAGCTTGTTCAGTGAATTTTGAGGAACAACATAGTATTGAACGAAAAAGGAAAGGGACAGAGAGCAGAGTAACAAGGGATCCGGAAAACTCTTCTGAAAACATTTTGATAACGGTATTGTGCCTCATAATGGTTTGGGGCATAATATTGCTGCGGGTTTTACTGTTGTGTCTGTAATAACCTGTCAGTACTTGAACATGGAGGTAATGAATATGAAAAAAATAAGCTGCATGGTACTGGTTGCAGTTCTTACTGCTGTGATGCTCACTGCCTGTGGCGGAAATAATACGTCTGCAGAAGCCGAGGAAATTGTCAGCAATGCCGCTGCTGTATCAGAAGAGACCGGCAGCAGTGTCCCTGCTTCCGGTGCAGTTGAAGAACAGACTGCGGCAGAACCTGAATGCAAAGAAGAAGACTTTGTAACTGAGAGCCTCGGCAACGGGGCTTGCAAGCTGACGGCCTATTACGGTGATTCTGCTGTGGTCGTTGTTCCCGGATCCATACGCGGTGAGACTGTGACTGAGATCGCCGGTGTGGGCACCAAGGGCATTACAAAGGTCGTCCTGCCTGATACTGTTGAAATAATCGGATATCAGGCATTTAACTGCTGCTCGGATCTGGAAGAGATCGTTTTCGGCAATGGTTTAAAGGAGGTGGGTTATTTTGCCTTCAACGCCTGCGATTCACTGTCGGAACTTGTCTTTCCGGAAGGCCTGACCACACTCAGCGAAATGCCACTGGGCATCTGTGCAAAGCTGAAGGAGGTATATATTCCCGCAAGCGCGACCGAGTTTGGAGGCAGACTGTTTTACGCTGAGAATATGCCCGATCTGGTTGTTGTGACTCCTGCGGGGTCTGCAGCGGAAAAGAGAGCTCAGGAAGATGGCCTGACGGTAAAGAATCAGTAAGCAGAGTGTCATAGAACGCCAGCAGAGCCTCTGCCGGTGGCCCGGCGGTTGAAATCATTGGGATCTCGGCATTTGCTCATGGTCGTTCCGAAGAAATAAAAAGGTGCAGTTGACCGGTTTCCGATGAAATACGGAAGCCGGTTTTTTCTTTATCCGAAAATGGTATAATAAAACGGTAAATTTATTATGATCGGGAGGACAGCGATGAAGAGGATATCCATTGTTCTGGGGGTAATTTTGATGATAGGATTATTCGGATGCGGGCAGAATAAATACAGACTTGAGCTCGATGGCTACGGTCTCTCTTCAAAAAAAACTGCCTATGCGCCGGGGGCATCGGTCACAGTAACTTTTGACCGGATCGGAACTGATACGGATTATTCTTTTTATCCGGACAGTGATGATGTAAAGCTTGACGTTAACTTTGAGAACGAGGCGTATGTAATAAGTTTTACGATGCCGGATCATGACGTCAGGCTCTCCATTGGTTCAAGCAGCAGCATGGCATATGTGCCTATGGTCACAATAAAGCTTGAAAATCAGGTGGAAACCGCAGATATCTGGATCATGGAAGATACTCCGGAGAAACGAAAGCAGTCTGTCTGGGGTGATGCAACAATAAAGGAATGCGCTGTAAATGAACCCCTTGAGGTAATGCTCGGATCCGTAAGTAAAGACGATCTGTATATTGTCCGCATGATAGATGACAGGGGCCTGTATTACGAGGCATACAATGTTGAAATTACAGATGGGAAGAGCGTTGAGATAAAATCAAAAGAAAACGGTTTGCCCACAGTTGTCTGCGTCTGCGACAGCGAGGGGAACCTGATAAACGAATATGAGATGTTCGTCGCTGCATTATAGATAATACGCGGAGGTAAAAAATGTCTGAAATTCTCGAAGTAATAATGATCGTTCTTTTCGGAGCTTCATGGCCGGCAAACGTTATGCGGTCATATAAATCGCGAACGGCAAAGGGCAAGAGCTTGCTCTTTCTGGTTCTGATAGAGACAGGATATGTTGCGGGCATCATTTCAAAGCTGATCAATCCGGCGTACATGGCAGATTTCGGCAGGAAGTGGTACGTTCTTTTCTTCTACTGCCTCAACTTTATTATGGTCGCAGCTGATATTATCCTTTATTTCCGCAACAGAAAACTTGACGCTCTGCACGATGGAGGAAAACAACAATGAAGATCTACACAGAATTTTACGAATCAGACCGCAGAGTCAGGCCGGGCGAAACCATGGGTAAGGCCGAACTGCTTGAGGTGACGACCAGCCGCGGACGTGTTCAGGGTTTTATACTTACCCCGAATCACGCGGAGGGTGAGCTTCATCCCGCGGTACTCATGCTCCACGGTTTCCCGGGGATCGCAAATAATCATGAGCTGGGGCAGTCCTTGAGAAAAGCCGGATTTGTCGTCTTTAATCCTTTCGCTCCGGGTGCCTGGGGAAGCGACGGTTTCTATTCATTTGACGGCATCGTAGATGCTGCCGTTGAAATTGCCGAATTTATCCGCAGCCCCGAGGTCTGCCGTCAGTATCACATCGACCCTGAATATGTATATGTGCTCGGTCATTCAATGGGTGGTTTTGCCGCTGTCAACGCGACCCGCCGGCTTCCCTGGACGAGAGGCACCATTCTCATCGCGCCATGCGACATAGGCTGGTACTTTGAGCATGACGACATGTCCTTCCCTGTCCGTTTCCCCGAAATCGCCGAGCGTATCCTAAAGACCAATGAAAATCTTTATGAAAATGCCCGCCGTATCCATAAGGATTATTCCTACACTGCCGCGGCAGAAGATCTGAAGGACCGCAACATTCTCTTTATCAGGTGTGCTCAGGACGTGGAGATCCCCATGGACATTGCCACACCTTTCTTTAGCAGGATGGAAAGCTTCGGCCCAAGCTGCGCTGTACGCAGGCTTATCATAATGGATACGGACCATGCGTATAACGACAGCAAGAATCTTATGGCAAAAACAGTCACCGACTGGATGGCTGAAATCGCAGACATGCAGTGAAGCCCTATTGTTCAGCCATACGGTAGCCGACGCCTATCTCAGTCAAAATGTATTTCGGCGCCATGCTGTCCGATTCGATTTTCTTTCTTATATTTGACATATTGACCCTAAGGATGCGGTTGTTCTCCGCATCCGCGTAGGGTCCCCAGATATTGTTTATGATGTAGCTGTAGGTCAGTACTTTTCCCGGCTGACGGGCAATCAATTCAACTATGCGGTATTCCACCTGAGTCAGCTTTATGGGGACACCTTTTACTGATACCACGTGTCTGTCGAAATCGATCAGAAAATCTCCCACCTGATATTTTTCGCTGCTTCCGTTGTTTATGGAATTTCTGCGCATGACAGCGCGTATCCTCGCAAGAAGCTCGGGAGCAGAGAAGGGCTTGGAAATATAGTCGTCTGCCCCTTCGTCAAGAGCCGCGACCTTATCTTTTTCCATTTGCCTTGCACTTACTACGATGACCGGGACCTTGCTCCATTTTCTTAAATCTTTCAGCAGCTGTATCCCGTCCATGTCGGGAAGACCCAGATCCAGCAGGATAAGGTCAGGCATGTGCGACGTAATTATGGATTTTGCCGCACTTGCCGACTGGGCGCATATAACTCTGTAGCCGTCTGCGGAAAGCAGAGTGTCGAGGACCTTCAGAATGTAGTTTTCGTCTTCAATGACAAGTATGCTGTCTTTTATGTTGTTCATAAATCGCTCCCCTTTGGAAGAGTTATTGTAAATTCGGCTCCGCCTTCCGGATTGTTTTCCCCGGAGATGGTACCGTCGTGGGCTGTAATGATGCTTTTGCAAAGCGACAGTCCCAAGCCCATGCCGTGAGAAGAATCTCCGCTGCGCTGGGCTGACGGTTCAAAGAGAGTACGGAGTTTTTTTTCACTGAGTCCGATCCCCTGATCTTTTATTGAGAATTGAACGGTGTCTGCATTGTCCTTTACGGAAAGGTCTATGGGCTTGTCGCTGCCTGCGTATTTTACTGAGTTGTCGATAAGGTTCATCAGGACCTGCACGATCAGTGTCGCGTCCATCGGTACCATGAGGAAGTCGTCCGGCTGATGAATGCGAAGCTGTACCGACGGGAAGCGTGTCCTTGTTTTTTCCAGAACTTCTGCAAGAACTTCTTCTATGGGCTGTTCACTTATATTGAGTATCGGTTTCTCCGCCCCCACACGTGTAACGGAAAGTAGATTTTCTACCATGCGCAGCAGCCACTGCGCTTCGGCTCCTATGTCGCTGACCAGGTCTTTTTTTGCGCTTTCCGTCAGATTAAGATCTCCCTGCTCCAGAGCAGAACATGCGCCAATGATTCCTGTGAGCGGTGTTCTGAGATCGTGGGAAATCGTTCTGAGAAAGTCCGAACGCATATGTTCCAGTTCTTTTTCCATCATGGCCTGCTGTTGCTCCTCCGCAAGTCGGAAGCGTTCCAGGGCCACGCCTGCTCTCAGCAGTAGGGATTCAACAGTCTTCTGTCTTGATGCCGAAAGGATTGTATCGGGGCCTGCCAGCAGGCCGACTGCCGCAAGCACTTTTTCTTCTGCCTTGACCGGATAGCAGGTGAGAGCCTTTTCTTTGAAGGAAGCTGTTCCCCGTCCTGTGCGTATGCCTTCTTTAAGGCAATGAAGGATTTCCTCGTCGGGAGGATACAAAAGCAGACCCTCCGGATAACTCTTTATTCTTGTGAATCCTCCTGAGCCGTCGGAAACAAAGATGGCAGAAGGGCAATCCACAACGCTGTAAATGCTTTTAAGAGTAAGGGTGTAGAGCTCGTCTATTCCTGAAGCCTGAAGAAGGCTTTCGCTGAGCTGGGAAATGAGTTTTTCTCTGTGGATCTCTTCTCTGTTGACGTTGCGCTCGTCGACAAGATCTTTATATATCAGATATGCCTGGCGCACGGAAAGAAAGAACAGGCACAGGGAACACAGACGCAGAATTATAATGTGTCCGCTTCCCATGCTGCCCATGAGCCTGACCGTCAGCGCGGAAATAATGAAACCTGAAAAGAAAAATATCAGGAAAAATGTCCGCTTATTCTTTGCAAAAAACCTAGTCTTCATTCTTCGTTCCACCCTCTACATTATAATAATACAAAGTCCTTTATTCCTGCTAAAGTTTTGCTAAAAAACGCCCTGCATTTATTGAATGCACTATTTGACTTGGTCATAATAAGCTTACTACTATAGGTTTTTCTATAAGGAGGTATATCGAATGAAGCGTTTTATCGCAATTGTGCTCGCTGCATGTATGCTGCTTTCCATGGCAGCTTGCGGAGCAAAGGAAACCGCTGAACCCAGCGGTGTTACCGCAGTGGATGTTTCTTCTATGACAGCAGAAGAACAGCAGGCAACTACTGAGGCTGCAGCAAATATCACAGCCGAGAAGGAGTATCTTGACACTTACAGAACTTCCTTCAGTTCCTCTTACGCATCCTTTAACTACTTCTCCACCGCTTACTCCACCGTTCGCGGCATCGTTTCCAGCTGCATTGACGGTCTCGTAGAGCCTGACATTTACGGCGTATACGCACCTTCCCTTGCAGAAAGCTGGGAAACCAATGAAGACCAGAGTGTCTGGACCTTCCATATTCGCAAGGGTGTCAACTGGGTCGACCACAACGGTAATGACACCGGTCTCCCCGTTACCGCTCAGGACTTCGTAGACGGCATCCGCTACATCGCAGACCCTCTCAACGAAGCTTACTCCATGAGAGTTGTCCGCAACCTGATCTCCGGTCTCTATGATTATTACTGGGATCTGGACGACATCGACTGCGGCGATAAGGACGACATGACTCGTGAAGAAGCCGCTGCACGTTTCGACGAAATGGTCGGCGTCAAGGCTCTGGACGAATACACCGTTGAATATACCCTCGACGGCAGTGCTCCTTACTTCCTCTCCCTCATCGAAAGCAGCATGCTCCTTCTGCCCATCGAATATGACTATGCAATGGAACAGGGCGAAGACTTTGCTGTAGACAATGAACACATGCTCTATTGCGGCGGCTACTACATCAGCAGCTTCGAAAGAGACAAGGCTATCACTCTTACCAAGAATCCCCTGTACTGGGATATCGACAACATCACTGTTGACACTGTCGAATACCAGATGATCCCCGACGGCACTACTTCCCTTGAAATGTTCAAGAGAGGCGAAGTCGACTACGTCTCCGTCGAAGCAGAAGAATACCTGTCCATGCAGGGCAGCGAATGGGCTGCAGACCTTATCCCCACCGAAAGATCTCTGTCCACCAACTACCTGTGGCTTGCATTTACTTCCGCAAACCCCGAATTCAATACCTTTGTTCAGAACGAAAACTTCCGTAAGGCTCTCCAGTACTCCCTCGACAGAGAAGCTATCGCTGCTCTGAGAGATCCTGTTGATCCCGCAAGAGTTCTGAGAGGAACCATTAACGCAGAGGGCTGCATCTACGATGAAAACGGTAAGGATTACACCGATTATGCACCTCTTGCTGCAATCAAGGCAGAAAACTACAACCAGCCCGACAAGGCACGTGCATACATGGAAGCTGCTGTTGCTGAACTCTGCGAAGCAGACGGCACCATCAAGGGCATTGAAGCAGGCAAGGTCGACTATCTGCCCGTTACCGAATTTGATGTTGACGGCAAGCTGCCCGTTACTGTAGTTTATGTCGGCACCGACGACGAAGACGAAATCGTCATGGCACAGCTCATGAAGGCCATGGTCGAGGAATCCATCGGCACCGATCTCATCGACTTCCAGATCGTCTGCTTCAGCGGATGGACCTACGGAACCGTTGCTGATCCCATGAACTACGACATTTACTTCGACTCTCTCTCCACCGGTTATGCAGATCCTTCCGGTATCCTTACCAGAATGACCACCGACGGTGCTGAAAACGTAGGATGCTACGACGTTCCCGAATACGATGAACTCATCGATAAGGCAATGGAAGCAGAAACCTTCAATGAACGTCTTGAATACTTTGCAGAAGCAGAAGCTTATCTCTGCGACGGCGCATACGTCATCCCCTTCATTTCCTCTCTGCGCGGTTACTACATGACCAAGAGCATGCCCTTCACCAGCCCCCTGACCATTTACGGCAACGAAAAGTTCAAGGGTACCCTGGTAATGGCAGAGCCTCTGACCTATGAAGAATACGTCACTCTGGATACCGCATACGAAATCGAAAGAGCCAAAGCACTGGCAGGCGAATAATACTGCCTCTGAACTTTAACTGAGTATCGCCGCCCTGTAAAAGGGCGGCGAGCTTATTGATGAGAGCCTGATAATGAAAAGATATATTATTTCGAGAACCCTGCGTTCTCTTCTAACCATAGTGGTCGTTTTTACGGCAGTTTTCATGCTGCTCCGCCTCATGCCTCTTGAAGGCTACTTCCCTCAGGAAATGCTGAAGGAAATCGATGAGGCAACAAGAATGTCTTACCTGCGCAACCAGGGATTGCTCGATCATCCCATGGTCCAGCTCTGGCGCTTTATAAAGAATCTGTTCAGTGGTGATCTGGGAAGAAGTCTTACAGTCTATCCCAAGGTTCCCATTGCAACTTTGCTGAAAGAGAAAATTCCTGTCACAGCCGCTTTCGGCTTTGCCAGCATGATAATAGGCATAGTCTTCGGTATTTCCATGGGCCTCCTTATGGTGAGGACCAAGGATCGTCTCGGGGACAAGCTTGGCATGTTCTACATTCTCTGTGTACGTGCTATTCCCAGTGTTATTTACCTGTTCTTTATACAGGTCTGGATATCCAAGTGGTTTAACCTGCCCCTGATTTTCTACAAGGACAGACCGTCCTCCTGGATACTTCCTACCATTTGTCTGTCTCTTGGCAGCGTAGCTTACTACGCCCTCTGGCTGAGAAGATTCATGGTTGACGAAGAAAACAAGGACTACGTCAAGTTCGCTTATGTCAAGGGTCTGTCTCAGAAGGCAGTTAACCGCAGACATATTTTCAAGAACGCTATGATCCCTCTGGTTGCTTACATTCCCAGTGATCTGCTTATGATAATTTCCGGATCACTTGTAATCGAAACTTTGTATGCCATCCCCGGGACCGGTGGTCTTCTTACTACTGCCATCAAGGCACAGGACAACAATCTGGTCCAGGTCATAGTACTCATGTACGCCGTTCTGTCGGTTGTGGGCGTCTTCCTGGGCGACCTGCTCCTGGCCTTCGTCGACCCGCGTATTAAACTGACGGAAGGAGAGTAAAATGTCTGAAAACGAAAAAACTTCAAAACTGATTCTCGACCCCGTCAAGTTCCGCGCCGCAGTCTACGATGAAGCAAAGAGCGAGGACATAGGCTTTTCCAACTACTCTTACTGGAAGTCCACTTTCCGCACATTTTTCAAGAGCAAAACGGTCATTTTCCTTTGTTCGGCAGTTCTGGCTCTTATAGTCATGAGCGTATTTTATCCCCTTCTGTCCAGCATTGATCCCACTAAGGTCGTGCTGGATCCCAGACAGTGGAATATAAGACCCAACGCCCAGCATTGGTTCGGCACCGATACCCTGGGACGCGACATTTTCGCAAGAGCCTGGTACGGCTGCAGAAACTCCTTCCTCTTGGGCTTTGCCATCGCCTGCTCCGACGTAGGCTTCGGCACTCTTGCCGGTGCTCTCTGGGGCTACAACAAGAAGCTGGATCCTTTCTTTGTTGAACTGTATAACATCATGACCAATATCCCCTCAACGGTCTATCTGGTCCTGCTGGCATACATTATGAACACCAGCTATCTGACTCTCTTTGTTACCATGGCCTCAAGAGGCTGGATCGTAGAAGCCAGATT
>JAKSSR010000069.1 GCA_024402995.1 Clostridia bacterium
CCCGAAGGAGACCCCGTTGCTGTTGACTGCGAAGAGCTCGCAGGTGACGGCTGCATCGCTGTTTTCCTCAACTCCTACGGTCAGGAACCCGCTATGCTGACTGTTGCTGCTGATTATCCCGACACCACTTTTGTCGGTATGACCAACGAAGCTTCCTGGAAGGACGACCTTGACAATACCGTCAACGCATTCCCCTCCATTTATGAAGGCAGATATCTTGCCGGCGTTGCTGCAGGCTGCAAGCTCAACGAAATGATCACCAACGGTGAGATCGCTGAAGATGAAGCTGTTATCGGCTACGTAGGCGCTTACACCTTTGCTGAAGTTGTTTCCGGTTATACCGCATTCTTCCTCGGCGCAAGAAGCGTTTGCCCCTCTGCTACCATGAAGGTTAAGTTCATCGGTTCCTGGGGAGATCCCACCATGGAAGCTGCAACCGCACAGGACCTCATCGACAACGGCTGCGTTCTCATTTCCCAGCACTCTGACTCCACCACTCCCGCTACCACCGCTCAGAGCAACGGCGTAGCACACGTTGGTTACAACATCGCAATGAGCGATGTCGCTCCCGAAGCTTCCATCGTTTCATCCAGAATCGACTGGACCAACTATATGGTCTACGTTATCAAGACCATCGTCGAAGGCGGCAAGGTCGATCAGGACTACTGCCAGCACGGTATTGCTGACGGCGACGTCTGCCTCACCGAACTGAACACTGCTGTTGCAGCAGAGGGCACTCAGGAAGCTATCGATGAAGCAGCTGCAAAGATCAAGAGCGGCGAACTCCAGGTCTTTGACACCTCCACCTTCACTGTCGGCGGCGAAGAAGTTACTACCTGCTTCGCACTTGACATGGACGGTGACTTCACTGCTGATACCGAAGAAGCAGTCTTTGACGGCGCATTCCACGAATCCTATTTCCAGAGCGCACCTTACTTCGCACTGAGAATTGACGGAATCGAACTGCTCAACGAAGCATACTAATCTCTTAATAATTAAATACAGCCGGAAGGGGACAGCGTTTTACGCGGCCCTCTTTCGGCATTTTTAGCAAGTTATACTGATTTATACTGGGAGCATTCTATGGAAAAAGTCCACGCAGTGGAATTCAAGGGAATTACCAAGCGTTTCGGCAGCAACGTTGCCAATGACAACATTAACCTCTACCTGGACAAGGGCGTTATCATGTCTCTTCTGGGTGAGAACGGATCCGGAAAAACCACATTAATGAATATGCTCGCAGGCATTTACTTCCCCGATGAAGGTGAGATCCTCATCGACGGAAAGCCTGTGGCAATTACCTCCCCCAAAGATGCCTTCGACAACAAAATAGGCATGATCCATCAGCATTTCAAGCTGGTCGATATTTTTACCGCTACTGAGAACATAGTTCTCGGTCTTAAAGACGAAAAATACGATCTCAAGGCTGCGACCGCAAGGGTCAGGGAAATCTGCGACAGATACGGCTTTGATATCGATCTCAATAAAAAAATATATGAAATGTCAGTCTCAGAAAAGCAGACCGTTGAAATCGTCAAGGTCCTGTACAGAGGCGCCGACATCCTCATTCTCGATGAGCCCACTGCGGTTCTGACGCCTCAGGAAATCGAAAAGCTCTTTTTCGTTCTCCGCGCCATGCGTCAGGACGGCAAGGCCATTATCCTCATAACTCACAAACTCAACGAGGTTCTGTCCGTTTCAGACGTTGTAGCAGTTCTCCGCAAGGGCCAGCACATCGCTACTGTCCGCACAGCAGAGACTGACGAGCAGAAGCTTACGGAAATGATGGTCGGCCATGCGGTAAAGCTGGACATTGACCGTCTTGATCCTAAGGATGTCAAGCCCCGCCTTTCCATTAAGGATCTGACCTGCAAGGACAAGGAAGGCGTTGTCAAGCTTGACCACGCAAGCTTCGTTGCCAACGGCGGCGAGATCTTAGGCATCGCCGGCATCGCAGGCAGCGGCCAGAAGGAACTGCTGGAGGCTATCGCAGGCCTTCGCAAGGTCGACGAGGGTTCCATTCTCTACACCCCTGACGATGCGCCTGCTGCTGAACTTGTTGGCAAGACTCCCATGGAAATCAAAGAAGCCGGCGTAGCTCTGGCTTTCGTTCCCGAAGACCGTCTGGGCATGGGCCTGGTAGGCGGCATGGGCATGACCGAAAACATGATGCTCCGTTCCTGGAACAAGGGTAAGGGCATCTTCGTTGACAGAAAGGCTCCCGAAGAACTGGCAGAGAAGGTTTACGACTTCCTGGAGGTCGTAACTCCCAGCATTGACTATCCCGTAAGAAAACTCTCCGGCGGCAACGTCCAGAAGGTTCTGGTAGGACGCGAGATCGCTTCCGAACCCAGCGTTCTCATGAGCGCATACGCCGTCAGAGGCCTTGATATCAATACCTCATACGTAATTTACAACCTTATGTCGGCCCAGAAGGCCAAGGGTGTCGCTGTTATCTTCGTCGGCGAAGATCTGGACGTTCTCCTTGAACTCTGCGACCGCATTCTGGTCCTGTGCGGCGGCAAGGTCTCCGGCGTCGTCGACGCAAGAACAACAAGCAAGGATGAGCTTGGTCTCCTCATGACCAAGGTCGGTGGAAAGGAGGAAAACTAAATGAACGAAAAGACTCCCTTCATCCGTCTTGCCAAGAGAGAGGATATGCCTAAGAGCAAGGTCTGGCTTATAAGAGGCGGCGCCTTTGTTCTGGCAATTCTCATCGGATGCCTCATCTTCCTCATTTCCGACACCAATCCCTTTAAGGCCTACGGAACCATACTTATGGGTGCTTTAGGCAAGAAGACCGGCTTCAGACAGGTCATCAAGAATGCGGTCCCTCTTCTCGGTACCGCTCTTGCTCTGGCTCCCTGCTTCAGAATGAAGTACTGGAACATCGGCGCCGAAGGCCAGATCACCATGGGCGCTGTCGGTGCAAGCTTCTTTGCTCTTAAGATGTACGAGGCAATGCCTTCTCCCGTTCTTCTCACCGTCATGGGAGTTACATCAATTCTCTTCGGTGCTTTCTGGGCAATTATCCCGGCACTCTTCAAGTCCCGCTGGGGTACCAATGAGACCCTGTTCACACTGATGATGAACTACATCGCCATCGGTATCGTGGGCTGGCTCCAGGGCGGTCCCTGGGAAGGCAAGCCCGGTTCACAGATCATTCCCCTCTTTGACGAAAAGGCAGTTCTGCCCAAGGTCGGCGGAGTTCACATCGGATGGATCATCGTACTGCTCCTTACCGTAGTCATGTACGTTTACATGAACTACACCAAGCACGGTTACGAGGTCGCAGTTCTGGGCGAGTCTGAAAATACCGCAGTTTATGCAGGTATGAACGTTGCAAAGGTAACTATCAGAACTGCCGCTCTTTCCGGCGGTATCTGCGGTCTGGTAGGCTTTATGCTTGCATCCGGTACCAACCAGACTCTTTACAGTGACGTTGCGGGAGGCGCAGGCTTTACCGCCATTACCGTATGCTGGCTGGCTCAGCTCAATCCCTTTGCAATGATCGCCATTGCCTTCCTTCTCGCAGTCCTTTCCAAGGGCGCCAGCGTTCTGCAGACGTCTCTTGCTATTCCTTCTTCCATTTCCGACATTCTGACCGGCATTATCCTGCTGTGCATGCTCGGATGCGAATTCTTCATCAACTACCGCATGATCTTCCGCGGTCATCATGAAAAGGAGGCAGCATAATGGACTTTAATCTTATCGGACTTATCAAGGCTGCCGTCCTTAACGGCACCCCGCTGCTCTTCGGTACCTCAGGCGAAATCCTCACTCAGAAGTCGGGTAACATGAACCTGGGTGTAGAAGGCCTCATGTATATGGGCGGAGCCTTCGGTCTTGCGGCAGCATTCATTTACGGAAACGCAGCAGGAGAGAACGCCAACGGCGCAGTCGCAGTTCTGCTGGCTCTTCTTGCAGCCTTTGCCGCAGGAGTGATAGGCTCTCTGATATTCAGCTTCCTGACCATTACCCTCAGAGCAAACCAGAACGTTACCGGTCTTGCCCTTACCATTTTCGGCACCGGCGTCGGTCAGTTCGTAGGCGAACTTATGAGACTTAAGGTGGGCGGCAACGTATCCATCAGCAATTCCCTGAAGGATGCCTTTGCCAATCCGATCTTCTCCGAAAAGATCCAGAGTATCCCCGTGGTAGGGCCTGTTCTGTTCAGTTACAATTTCTTCGTTTACATCGGCTTTGCTATGGCTGTTGCCATGGCAGTCATCCTGAATAAGACCCGTATCGGTCTTCAGCTCAGAGCTGTGGGCGAATCTCCCGCAACTGCCGATGCCGCAGGTATCAATGTTACCAGGTATAAGTATATTGCCACAGTCCTCGGCGGCGGGATATCCGCAGTCGGCGGCATGGTCTACACCATGACCATTGCTGGCAGTGTATGGAGCCACAACGGTCTCTCCGGCGAAGGCTGGGTCGCCGTCGCTCTGGTAATCTTCTGCCTGTGGAAGCCTGTCAACGCTCTGTGGGGCTCTGTTCTTTTCGGCGCACTGCTCATTCTCTACCTGAGACTGCCTCTCGCCTTTATCCCCACTCAGATCTACAAGGTCGTCCCCTATATCGTAACCGCTATCGTACTGATCATGGTTTCCATGCGCCAGCGCAGAGAGGACCAGCCTCCTGCGGCTCTGGGGCTTGCATACTTCAGGGAGGAACGCTGAACCGATGACAAACAGTCTGCGGAAAAACGTTGATATGGTCAACGGACCTTTATTTAAAAACATTTGGATCTATACAGTGCCGGTCATTATGACCGGCATTTTGCAGTTATTGTTCAATGCTGCCGATCTGGTAGTCGTCGGACGTTTCTGCGGAAGTGTCTGCGTTGCCGCTGTCGGTGCAACGGGCGCTATTATCAATCTGGTCGTCAATCTTTTCATAGGTCTTTCCGTCGGCGTAGGCGTTACCGTGGCAACGGCCCTCGGCGCAAAAGACGACGCAAAAGTCAGTGAGTCCATCCACACCGCCATGCCGGTAGGACTTATAGGCGGCATAGTTCTGGCAGTCCTCGGACTGTTCATAACCTATCCGCTTCTCAGCCTTATGGAGACTCCTGAGGATGTTATCGATCTTTCCGCAACCTATATGAAGATATACTTCTGCGGCATGCCGGGGAGCCTTCTTTACAATTACGGCGCGGCCGTTCTCAGGGCTGACGGCGACACAAAGCGTCCCCTGACTTATCTGACCATTGCCGGTGTTGTAAACGTTTTGCTCAATCTTTTCTTCGTGATCGTCATAGGTTTTGACGTTGCGGGGGTCGCCCTTGCCACTATCATTTCGCAGCTAGTTTCCGCGACTCTTGTCCTCCTTGCTCTGGCGCGCAGAAAGGATTCCTGCCGCTTTGAACCGGTAAAAATGCGCATAAAAAAAGACCCTCTCGTCAATATCGTCAGGATAGGCCTTCCTGCCGGTATTCAGGGCTCACTGTTTTCCATTTCCAACGTAATTATCCAGAGTTCCGTCAACTCATTCGGCTCTGCCGTTATGGCAGGCAATTCCGCCGCAAGCAATATCGGCGGCTTTATTTACACAGCGCAGAATTCCTTTTCCCAGACTGCACTGAATTTTACCGGACAGAATATGGGTGCCGGGAATATGGATAGAGTGCGCAGGATAACCCGCTTCTGCCTCATAGATGTCATCATCGTAGGTCTTGCCTTCGGAATAGCCGCAAATATTTTTGCGCGGGAACTGCTCGGGATCTATCTTACCGATTCTCCCGCGTCTGTAGAGATAGGAGTCGTCAAAATGCTGTACGTCTGTCTCCCGTATTTTATCTGCGGAATGCAGGAGGTTATGACGGGAATAATAAGAGGTCTGGGGCACTCTCTTACTCCTATGGTCGTATGTATATGCGGAGCCTGCGGCTTCAGAGTTGCCTGGATCTTTGCAGTATTTAACCGCGAACAGTTCCATAGCCTGAAGGTCCTCTATTCTTCCTACCCCATTTCGTGGATACTTGTTTTTGCAACGCTTTGGATCTGCTATCGCAGTATATATAACAAAAAGCTTGAGAAGAAAAGGGAAGCTTCATTATGAGATCTCTCAGAAAAAACGTTGATATGATCAACGGCCCGCTGTTCAGAAATATATGGATATATACAGTACCGGTCATTCTGACCGGCATTCTGCAGCTATTGTTCAATGCCGCCGATCTGGTCGTAGTAGGACGTTTCTGCGGAAGTGTATGCGTCGCTGCCGTGGGAGCCACGGGGGCCATAATAAACCTGGTCGTCAACCTGTTCATAGGTCTTTCCGTAGGCGTAGGCGTTACTGTTGCCACGGCCATAGGCGCGGGTGATGACGCAAAGGTACATGAGGCTATTCATACCGCAATTCCCGTGGGACTTATCGGGGGCGCCGTTCTGGCAGTCCTGGGACTTTATATAACCTATCCGCTGCTCAGTCTTATGGAAACTCCCGGGGATGTAATAGATCTTTCTGCTACCTATATGAAGATATATTTCTGCGGAATGCCGGGCAGTCTCCTTTATAATTACGGCGCCGCGGTGCTCAGAGCAGACGGTGATACAAGGCGTCCTCTGACTTATCTGACCATTGCGGGAGTGCTTAACGTGCTCTTCAATCTGTTCTTTGTTCTGGTTCTGGGCAGAAATGTCGACGGTGTGGCTTTTGCCACGATAGCTTCCCAGTATACATCGGCGATCCTTGTTATGGTCTCGCTGATGAAGC
This sequence comes from Clostridia bacterium, assembly GCA_024402995.1. GTDB lineage: Bacteria > Bacillota > Clostridia > Peptostreptococcales > Anaerovoracaceae > JAKSSR01. The sequence continues at coordinate 6,718 of JAKSSR010000069.1, forward strand.
GGAAGGATGCCTGCCGTTTTGAGCCGGCAAAGATGCGCATAAAAAAAGAACCCTTCGTCAATATAGTCAGGATAGGTCTTCCTGCCGGCATTCAGGGGTCTATGTTCTCTATTTCGAATGTTATCATTCAGAGCTCTGTCAATTCCTTCGGGTCTGTAATAATGGCTGGAAATGCGGCCGCGGCAAATATTGAAGGCTTTGTCTGGCAGTCGATGAATTCATTCAACCAGGCTGCTCTGAACTTTACCGGTCAGAACTGCGGCGCGGGAAGGCTTGACCAAGTCCCGAAAATACGCAGATACTGCCTTATAGACGTTGTGCTTATAGGTGAGGGCCTGGGAATACCTGTTTATCTCGCTGCGCCTAAGCTTCTCAGCATATATATAACAGATTCTCCTGAGTCCATAAAATACGGAATGATACGCATGGCTTTCCTTTGCCTCATATATGCCTTGAACGGCCTTCACGACGTCTCTACGGGCATTTTAAGGGGCTTGGGAGCGTCTTTTGTGCCTATGGTAGTAACGGTATTCGGGATCTGTGTTTTCCGAGTCATATGGATATTCACTATTTTCCGTCTGCCTCAGTTCCATACCCTTCCCATGCTGTATGTGACCTATCCCATATCCTGGATAATCACCTTTGCGATGCTTACGGTTTGTTACCGCAGTGTCATGAAGAAGAAGCTAAATCAGAATGCTGCATAAGACCAGCGCGGCTCCGATGATGTTTGGAACGGTCATCATTTCCCTGAGGAAAACGGCGCCGAGAATGCTTGCGCTTACCGGGCTCAGCGCGCAGAAGGTACCGGCTCTTTCGGCTGTTGTTCCACGCTGGGCCAGAGGCTGGAAGGTGAAGCCGAAGCTGCTGCAGATCACTGCAAGGTAGATGATGGCTCCCCACTGAGCTCCTCCCCGGGGAAGAGCGGGTGTTTCAAAAAACAATGCGAATATTATTCCGAGAACACCCATGGTACCTGCCTGAAACACTCCGCAGAGAAGGGGATCAGCTTTTGATGACAGGCGTTTGGTGAGAATTATGGCAAGAGCGTAGAGCATGGCTGCGGCTATGCCGAAGAACTCTCCGCGTCCGAAGGACAGGGTCCCGCCCTTAAAGCGCAGCAGTATTACGCCCGCAAGGGCGAGAAGGACCTTTATCACGGTCTTCTTCTCCGGCAGTGACCTGGTGAATACGGACATAAAGACAGGAACAAAAACCACGGCGCTGTTTTCCAGCAGGGACATGGTTGAGGATTCCGTGTATTTAAGTCCGTTGAGCTCAAAGAACATTACAGTAAAATACGCGATCCCCAGGAGCAGGCCGCCGGTCAGCTCCTTTTTTGTTACATTTTTCAGCTGTTTTCCGAAGAACAGCAGAAGGACCGCAAAAGCCAGCAGGGAGCGTATTCCCAGGAGGGTGAACTGTCCCATGGTCTTCAGCATGATCTTTGAGAACATGAATGATGTGCTTCTTGCAATGATCACTGCGGCAAGAAGCAGTTCTGATTTTCTTCGGTCGAGTTGTATTTCTGAAAGGTTCATATCATTACTTATTGATCTGCAGGTTATTTGTCCTGCTCCGGATCGCAGCCGGCAGCTCGACACGCTCTCGCTAACATTCGCTCGCAGCGGTACTAGGCTCAGGCTTCGCAGGCTTGCTCGCCTTTGCCAAGGACCGGCGGCTCATGATTGTCTCGCCAGCCGTTCTGCGCCTCCGTCGCAGGACTCTTAAGGTCCTTTTCTGATGGCAACAAAGCATTATTCATCGTATAATTATAAGATAAAAACGAAAAACATCAAGCTCATTAGTGTGGTACAATATGCTGAAGTATTAATATTGAAAGAGGTCACAATATGTTTGTTGAAATGATAAATGAAACCATGGTCAAGGCCATTCTTCCGGAAAGGGAGCGGGATAGCAGCAAGAGGGATTACGGCACTCTGCTGGTGATCGCCGGCTCTGAAGGCATGATGGGAGCCGCCGTTCTCTGTACGGAGGCTGCTCTCAGAAGCGGTGCAGGTCTGGTATCTCTGTGCTGCCCGAGAGAGCTGTTTGTGATTCCGCAGACGGGGCTTCCTGAAGCCATGTGTCTTCCGCGAGAATATGATTCCCTAAGCGCTGAACGTCTGAATTCCTATTCTGCCGTAGCCTTTGGCCCGGGCATGGGTAAGGGAACGGATGTCCGTGAACTTCTCGGATACGTGTTCGCGAATTACAGAGGGACCCTTGTACTTGACGCTGACGGTCTCAATGCGCTGGCCTCAGCCCCGGAACTTGCCGACGGACATGGCTGCCGACTTATCCTTACACCTCACACTGCGGAAGCAGCAAGGCTTCTGGCATGCTCCTACGAAGAAGTCGCCGCCGACCGCTCCGCTGCCGCGCGCAGGCTTTCGGAGCGTTTTTCCGC
>JAKSSR010000007.1 GCA_024402995.1 Clostridia bacterium
GCCGATGATACTTGGTGGGAAGCTGCCTGGGAAAGTAGGACGTCGCCGGTTTTTTTTAAGGCTCCATGGTCAAGCGGTTAAGACATCGCCCTTTCACGGCGGTAACCCGAGTTCGATTCTCGGTGGAGTCACCAATTAAGCCGTACGTAATGTACGGCTTTTGTGTTATAATAACAATATCGTGCGGATATGGCGGAACTGGCAGACGCGCAGGATTTAGGTTCCTGTGGGAGACCGTGCAGGTTCGATTCCTGTTATCCGCACCACTGTTTTATCGTCGGAGCGTTATCCGGCGATTTTTTTATTTGTTCTGTTGTAAAGCTCGAATTGTATGTCTATAGTTTTCTTCTTTTCTCCGTGTTTTTTACTGTGAACACTTGCATAAAAAGACCCGCCGTATAGGAGCATATCCTTTTACGGCGGGTTTAGATGTTTATTTAAGCTTACAGCTGGGGACCTGCTGCGACCAGAGCCTTGCCCGCTTCATTGTAGGTGTACTTGGTGAAGTTCTTTACGAAACGTTCTGCAAGATCAGCTGCCTTGGTTTCCCAGGTGCCTGCTTCTGCGTAAGTGTCGCGTGGATCGAGAATTGCGGGATCAACGCCGGGAAGTTCTGTGGGAACTTCGAAGTTGAAAGTGGGGATCATCTTGGTGGGGGCGCTGTTGATGCTGCCGTCCAGGATGGCGTCGATGATGCCGCGGGTATCCTTAATGGAAATTCTCTTGCCTGTTCCGTTCCATCCGGTGTTGACAAGGTAAGCCTTTGCTCCGCTTGCTTCCATTCTCTTGACCAGTTCTGCTGCATACTTGGTGGGATGCAGTTCCAGGAAGGCCTGACCGAAGCAGGAGGAGAAGGTGGGAGTGGGCTCCTTGATCCCGCGCTCGGTTCCTGCCAGCTTTGCGGTGAAGCCGGAGAGGAAGTAGTACTGAGTCTGTTCCGGGGTCAGGATGGAGACGGGAGGCAGTACGCCGAATGCATCTGCGGAAAGGAAAATTACGTTCTTTGCTGCAGGCGCTGCGGAAACGGGCTTGACGATGTTCTCAATGTGGTTGATGGGGTAGGATACTCTGGTGTTTTCGGTAACGCTCTTGTCGGTGAAGTCGATCTTGCCTTCGGAGTCTACGGTAACGTTTTCCAGAAGTGCGTTTCTCTTGATCGCGTTGTAGATATCGGGTTCGGATTCCTTGTCCAGGTTGATGACCTTTGCGTAGCATCCGCCTTCAAAGTTGAATACACCGTTGTCGTCCCAGCCATGTTCGTCGTCGCCGATGAGGAGACGCTTGGGGTCAGTGGAAAGGGTGGTCTTGCCGGTTCCGGAGAGACCGAAGAAGATAGCAGTGTTTTCACCCTTCATATCAGTGTTTGCGGAGCAGTGCATTGCCGCAATGCCCTTGAGTGGGAGGTAGTAGTTCATCATTGAGAACATACCCTTCTTCATTTCTCCGCCGTACCAGGTGTTTACGATGACCTGCTCTCTGCTGGTGATGTTGAACATGACGGCAGTTTCGGAATTGAGGCCAAGTTCCTTGTAGTTTTCTACCTTTGCCTTTGAGGCTGTGTAGACGGTGAAGTCCGGAACGAAATTTTCAAGCTCCTCTGCGCTGGGCTGGATAAACATGTTCTTGACGAAATGTGCCTGCCATGCAACTTCCATGATGAAGCGGATGCACATTCTTGTGTCCTTGTTTGCGCCGCAGAAAGCATCTACGACGTAAAGAGTCTTGTTGCTGAGCTGCTTGACTGCGATATCCTTGACGGTTTTCCATGTCTCCTCGCTTGCGGGATGGTTGTCGTTCTTGTATTCTTCGGAAGTCCACCAGACAGTGTTCTTGGAATTTTCGTCCATGACGATGTACTTGTCTTTGGGGGAGCGGCCGGTGTAGATGCCGGTCATAACGTTGACAGCACCAAGTTCGGTAACGACACCCTTGTCATAACCTGTGAGCTCGGGATTCATTTCGTCCTTGAAGAGTTCTTCATAGGACGGATTGTGAATTATGCGTTTGGTTCCGGTAATACCGTATTTTGTGAGATCGATGTTTGCCACTTTTTTACCTTTCTTATATTATCTGAATAAAATGTTAATAAAATTAACCATTCGGTATCAGGATAGTCCTGACGACTTATCGTATCTCTGGCGCGTTGTATTGTCAACCCCATTTAGCACTTTGTCATGGTGCTGCTGTTGATAATCGATTTGGCTGATGATATAATCTTTTAAAAGAAATTTGAATAAAAAAAGGAAAAAATAATAAAAAATGAGTAAAAGCAAAGGCCCGAGCCAGGAAATACGCAAGAATATGATGCTGAACGACCCCCTTCCCAAGGTAATTACTCGCATGGCGCTCCCTTCCATTATCAGTTTTATCATTAATTCCGTTTATTCACTGGCAGATACCTATTTTGTCAGTTCTCTTGGAAAGTCCGCTACAGCGGCTGTCTCGGTCAACTCTTCTCTAGATATGTTCATCATGATGGCGGGGTCTTTCCTTGCTATCGGTGCAAATTCGTATATTGCCAGACTTCTTGGCGCCAGAGACGAAAAGAAGGCCAGTCAGGTCCTGTCTACGTCCTGGTTTACCGCTTTGCTCTTTGGATTTATTATTCTGGGCGTCGGCTGCGGCTTCAGAGAAACCCTTTGCCGCTTGCTTGGGGCAACGGACACTTGTTTAAAGTATTCTGTTGATTATGCCACATACATTCTTCTTGTCGCGCCGCTCATGGCAACCAGCTTTGTCATGAACCAGTGTCTGAGAGCAGAAGGAGCAGCCACTCTTTCCATGATAGGCATGGGTTTTGGCGGAATACTCAACTGCTTCCTGGATCCCTTCTTCATTATGCAGGAAGTCCGCATCGGAGGTATGGTCCTTCCGGGTCTTGGTATGGAAGTCGTAGGTGCATCACTGGCAACGGCAATATCCAAGGTGGTTTCTTTCTGTATACTTTTATTCCCCTATATTACAAAGAAGTCTGTGCTTCGACTGTCCCCGCGTAATATTAAGTTTTCAAGGGACATAATAAGTCAGGTCACTTCTGTGGGATCATCCGCGGCCTTCAGAACTATGCTCAGCGTCGTTGCCGGAATAGTTCTCAACAATATTGCTGGCAATATTTCCGACGCATGCCTTGCGGGAATAGGCGTTTGTACCAAGGTCATGATGTTCCCCTTCGGAATAATCATCGGCTTCGGCAGCGGCTTCCAGCCTGTTATGGGATTTAACTGGGGGGCTAAGAATTACGGGCGAACCAAAGGCTGTCTGCGTTTTGCCCAGATAGGAAGTCTCGCTATAAGCACGGCTATGGGTGTTACTTTGTGCCTATTTGCCGTCCCCATTATCAAGCTCTTTGCCGGAACTGATCCGGAGATGATAGAAATAGGCGCTCTTGCCATAAGACTTCAGGCCATTGCTCTTATTGCCCACGGATGGGTGGCTACAGTAAACTGGGCCTGTGCCGCTCTTGGATATGCAAGAGGCGCTGTTCTTCTTGCCACTTCCCGTCAGGGGACTTTCTTCCTTCCCATAGTATGGCCCATTTCACATTTCTTTGGAGCAGCCGGAGTTGCCTCAGTTCAGGCCATTGCCGACTTCCTTTCGGTCATCCTTGCCGTTCCCATGCTGCGTCATGTAAAGAAAATGATAAGAGATGCGGAAAAGGGTGCCGGTCTTGAAGCCCCTGCCGCAAATCAGTAGAAAAAAAGACCTTCGCCTTATTGCGAAGGTCTTTTTTATTAAGTGTATTTCCCCTGGAACGAGTTCCTTACGGAAAACTCATGCTGAATGGCTCCCAGGACAACGTGTTTGTTTTTAGTCCAGTCCGGGGCAATGAGGGCGCTGCGGGGGGCGTCGCCGGTAAGGCGGTGGACGGTCACACTCTGAGGTGTTCTTTCAAGTATGTCCACCACGGTGTTCACGTATTCTTCTTTGGTCATAATGGGGAAGGGGGCCTTGGCGTACATTTCCCCCAGTCTGGTCCCTTCCATGACGTGAAGCATGTGAAGCTTAATACCGAAAGGTCCAAAGGAAGCCGCGTATAAGGCCGTATTCAAGGCGTCTGACGAGTTTTCTCCCGGCAGTCCGAGTATTTCATGGACCACAACTCTGATACCTCTTTTTTTGAGCGTTTTCATTGCATCTTCAAAGACAGAAGTTTCATAGCAGCGGTTAATGAGGACCGCCGTGTCGTCTCTCGATGTCTGAAGTCCCAGTTCGACCCAGAGATATGTTTTTTCGTTGTATTCGGATAGAAGATTCAGAACGTCATCGGGGAGACAGTCGGGACGGGTGGCAATGGCCAGGCCTACTACGTCGGGGTAGGACAGAGCCTTGTCCCACAGGCCGCGGAGACGCTCAACAGAGGCATAAGTATTGGTGTGGTTCTGAAAATAGGCCATATACTTTGCTTCGGGCCATTTGGGGCTGATCAGACGTATCTGAGACGGTACATCTGACGCAAAATCTCCGCTTCCGCTTTCCGAGCAGTAGATGCAGCCTCCGGTGCCCTTGGTGCCGTCACGGTTGGGGCATGTAAAGCCGCCGTCCAGAGCAAGCTTGACCACTCTGCATCCGAATTCTTCTTTCATGTGCACCGCTATTGAGTTGTAGTGCACGCTTCCGAATATATTTTCCATGGAGAAAATTATCTGACTCCCAGGTATTCTTCAATGCTCTTTCTCATGAGAGAAGCGTCGATGGCATCAATGTTGGACAGGAAAATGACTTTGATATTCTTTTCGGGAATGATGCCTACGAAGTTGTGGGTGCCGCAGGTTCCGCCGGTGTGGTGCCACATGGTGAATCCGTCATACTTGCTGATGCGGATTCCCTTGCTGTAGAGTATGCCGTCATCTGCCTTGGAGCGGCGGTCGTAGATCTTTTCAAGATTCATTGTTTCCAGCTTGTTCAGGTAGATCTTCAGGTCGTTGACGTTGGAGTAAACTGCGCCGTCGCCGATGGTTGCGGAGGTGTGTCCCTGATCGTGGAGAACCAGGTGGTCTTCTTCAAGCTTGGTGCCGTAAACGCGGTTCTTGATGTCGGAAACGCCCTGACGGTTGATCTCGGTATGTTCCATGCCGAAGGGACGGAATACGGTTTCTCTCATGTAGTCTTCAATGCACGTTCCGCTGATCTTTTCAATGATGAGTCCCAGGAGAACGTAAGCGCTGTTGCTGTACTTGTACTGGGTCCCGGGAGTAAAATATCCGTCCTTTTCGGAGCAGAGGAATTCCAGAACGTCTGCGTCTACCAGCTGGCGGTCCATGTGAAGCTTGTTTTCGCTGCCGTCGTAATCGCGGATGCCGGTGACGTGGTTGAGGAGCTGTTCAATGGACAGCTTCTGAAGGTATTCGGGAAGATTGTCGTAGAGCTGATCCAGTGTTGTTTCATAGGAAAGTTTGCCGTTTTCGATGAGAGCGCGAACGCCGTGACCGATGAACTGCTTGGTTACGGAAGCAAGACGGAAGTTGGAGTCTGCATCAATGGCAGCAGGTTCGCCGACCTTGCGGAAACCGTTGTAGCATTCCAGGACCTGGCCGTCTTCTTCATAGTACAGAGCGTAGCCCTGAAGGGGGCTTATAGTGACATATTTTAAAAGTTGTTCTTTGGTGATCATATTTTTCCCTCATATCCGAACAATAATTAACGGAGAAAGTATATCACAGCGCATGGAACGAAAACAAGATAATACTATATATAAAGAGTTTCACTACTTTCCCTTTTGATGTGATATAATTTATTATCTATGAGTATGAAAAGATTGCTGCTTCACAGCTGCTGCGGGCCCTGTTCTACTGCGGTCATAGAAAGGCTGGCGGAAGACTGGAAAATTACGGTCTTTTATTTCAACCCTAATATCACCGATCCGGCGGAATATGAACACCGCAAGGCTGAACAGAAGCGTTTCATAACTGAATATAACGAAAAAGCGGCAGTACCCGTAGAATTCATTGAGGGAGATTACGATCCCGATTCCTTCTTTGCTCTGGTATCCGGTCATGAAGAGGACAGAGAGGGCGGACCTCGCTGCAGCCTCTGTTTCCGGCAAAGACTCGGAGCTGCTGCGGCCCTTGCGGCTTCCATGGGGTTTGACGCCTTTGATACGACTCTGACCGTAAGTCCCTATAAGAACTACGATGTCATTTCGGAGATCGGCAGGAAACTTGAAGGGGAATACGGCGTAGCCTACGTTTGCGGCAACTATAAAAAGAAGGACGGTTACAGACGCTCCGTCGCTTTATCAAATGAATACGGCCTCTACAGGCAGCACTATTGTGGCTGCGTTTTCTCCGAGAAGCAGGCTGAAGAGGACAGGGCTGCCAGAGCCTTGAAGAAAGCCGCGGAGGTGTCATCATGAGGTACGTCACTCTCATTGTTGACAATAATACCAACGCTACAGACGAACTATATACCTATGCCTGCGACTTTGATGACATCCGGGTGGGATGGGAAGTAAAAGTTCCCTTCGGAATACACAACAGAGTTGTTGACGGATTTGTGGTCTCTGTAAGCGACGAGGCCCCTGCCGGCGTAAAGAAGTTCAAAAAGGTCCTGGAAATCGGTGAAGAACAGGGACTAAGTCCGGAGGCAATTGAGACTGCCGTGTGGATGCGTGGACGCTACATGTGCCGTTACGTGGAGGCTGTCAAGTGTTTTCTGCCGGGATATACGCCTGCGAAGCGCAAGACCAAGGATCCCTTCGCAGGTATTGAAATTTCAGAGGATAAGGCCAAGCCTGCTACTCCGGAACAGTTAAACGCCCTCTGCCGCATTTACAAAAGTCTGGACGAAAAACGCCACGAGATATTTCTTCTTCACGGCGTTACGGGTTCGGGCAAGACCGAGGTCTATCTTCAGGCCATGGCAAGGACTCTGGAAGCCGGAAGGCAGGGCATTATCCTTGTTCCGGAAATATCCCTTACTCCTCAGACTGTCAGCCGCTTTATGAACCGCTTCGGCAGAGACGCGGTGGCAGTCATTCACAGCAAACTTACGCCCCAGCAGAGATCTGTGGAATACCGTAAGATTGAAAGGGGCCAGGTCAAACTGGTCATAGGAGCAAGATCGGCTATTTTCGCGCCCTTTAAGGATATCGGCCTCATCGTCATAGACGAGGAACACGAAAGTTCATATAAATCCGACAAGAGTCCCAAGTACGATGCCATTGAGGTGGCGGCAAAACGGGCCATGGCTCACGGAGCTGCTGTTATTCTCGGCAGCGCCACCCCGTCGGTCCAGGATTACTACCGCTGCGGCAAAGGCATTTTCACCTTGCTGGAGCTGCCGTCAAGATACAATAAAGTCCCTCTTCCCAAGGTCAGCGTCGTCGACATGGTAGACGAACTGAAGCACGGAAACCGCAGTCTGTTTTCAAAAGAACTTGCCGATGATATGGCTGCATGTCTTGAAAAAAGGAAGCAGGTCATTCTTTTCCTCAACAGGAGAGGCTACGCGGCCTTCGTTTCATGCAGAGACTGCGGAAATGTTATTAAATGCCCCGAATGCGGCATTTCAATGACCTACCACAAAGATGCCGGTTCTCTCATCTGCCACTACTGCGGGCGGAAGACTTCCGTTCCGAAGAAGTGTCCCCGGTGCGGAAGCGGAATTATAGGACGCTTCGGCGCCGGTACTCAGCAGTTGGAGGAGAAATGCAGAGAACTTTTTCCCCAGGCTTACGTGGAGCGCCTTGACCTTGATACGGTCAGCGCCAAGGGAAATCTTGAGAAGGTACTCAAAGGTTTTGCCGACGGAAAGACCGACGTGCTCATAGGCACTCAGCTTATTGCCAAAGGCCTTGATTTTTCCAACGTGGGGCTGGTTGGCGTCATCAGCGCCGACGTAAGTCTGAACATACCTGATTTCCGCAGCGCGGAACGCAGTTTCCAGCTTATGACACAGGCTGCGGGAAGAGCCGGAAGAGGAGAAGAACAGGGCAAGGTGGTCATACAGACCTGTCAGCCTGATCACCCGGCCATACTCAGCGCCGCAAAGCAGGATTACCTTAAGTTTTACGAAGGGGAGCTTGCCGTGCGTAAGGCCGTAGGCTATCCGCCCTTTTCTGATATTTTCCAGATAGTCATTTCCGACGAAGACTGTGAAAAGGCTGAAAGATCTGCGGACCGCTGCGCTAGACGTCTGCGGTCTACGGTTCCCGAAGGCATCGCTGTTCTCGGGCCGGCCATTTCGCCCATAAACAGCATAGGCGGCAAGTACCGCTATCAGCTGCTGGTCAAGTCACCGGCGGGAATGCGCCGCGAAATAAGCCGAATTATATTGCAGCTTCGCAGGTCATTCACCGAAGATAAAACCTCAGCAGAACTGATGACAACAGATATTAACCCCTATTCATTCTTGTAATAAAAAAAGGAGATATATATGGCACTTAGAAACATTGTTGAAGAAGGCGATCCCGTACTGAGAAAGGAATGCAAAGAGGTCAAGGAGATCACTCCCAGAACTCTTCAGCTCCTGGACGATCTGGCAGAAACCATGAGAGACGCCAACGGCGTAGGTCTTGCCGCGCCCCAGGTAGGCATTCTGAGAAGAATCGCTGTCGTTGAAGTTGACGACGAACTTTATGAACTGATCAACCCAGAGATCGTCCTTACCGAAGGCGATCAGTATGATGACGAAGGCTGCCTGTCCGTTCCCGGAAAGGCAGGAAAGGTCCACAGACCCGAATACGTTGAAGTAAACTGTCTCAATCGCTTCGGCGAAGAAGTTACCTATGAGGCCGACGGTCTTCTGGCAAGAGCATTCTGCCACGAGATCGACCACCTGGACGGCGTTCTCTACATCGATAAGGCCGATAATATTCGCTACCTGGACGAGGAGGAATAGCATGCGCGTAGTCTTTATGGGAACCCCCGACTTTGCTGTTCCCGCTCTTGAGGCCTTAAACAAGGCCGGTCACCAGATCCCTCTGGTAGTTACCAAGCCTGACGTAGCCAAGGACAGAGGAAAAAAGATCCAGAGCTGCCCCGTAAAGGCAAAGGCCCTTGAACTTGGACTTAACGTTGAAACTCCCGAAAAGCTTAAGAACAACGAGGCTTTCTTTGAAAAGTTGGAGGCCATTGCCCCTGATTTTATCGTCGTTGCGGCATACGGAAAGATCCTTCCCAAGAGAGTTCTGGACACTCCCAAGTACGGATGCATCAATATCCACGCGTCTCTTCTTCCCGAATACAGAGGAGCTGCACCCATTCACCGTGCTGTCATCGACGGCAAGGAAGAAACCGGCGTGACCATTATGTTTATGGCAGAAGGCATGGACACCGGTGATATTTGCGTTCAGAAGAAGACCCCCGTTGCCTTAAAGACCACCGAGGAGCTTTTTGACGAGCTTTCCGCAATGGGCGCTGAGCTTCTTGTTGAGACTCTGCCTGCCATCGCTGACGGCACCGCTCCCCGCATTGCCCAGGACGACGCCATGGCGACTCTTGCTCCCATGGTATTCAAGGAAGAGGGCATTCTGGACTACACCAAAACTTCCCGTGAGATCTGCTGCACTGTCAGGGGCTTTTACAGCTGGCCCATGGCGTCTACCGTTTACAACGGTCAGATGATGAAGGTCCACGCGGCCAGAGAGGGAGAGTGCGCATACGACGCCGCTCCCGGAACAGTCGTAAAAGCAGACAAGAAGGGTATCGTAGTCGCCTGTAAGGACGGCAGCGTTGTCCTTGAACGCATTCAGATGCCCGGCAAAAAGGCAATGGACGTTTCAGCATTCCTGGCCGGAAACAAAATGGAAATCGGCACCGTATTAGGTTAATTTTTAATGGACAAAGACAGAAGACTGGCATTTCTCATACTGAAGGACATGGAGCAGAAGGATTCCTACTCCAATCTTGTCATAAACGCTTATCTGAAAGACGGAGCCGGTAATCCGGCTTTTATCAGGGAACTCGTTTACGGCGTTTTAAGGAACCAACTGCTTCTGGACTGGAACATCAGGCAGTATCAGACTAAGGCCGGAAGGCTTAAGCCTGCGGAAAGAGTCCTGCTTCGCATGGGCTTCTATCAGCTGGCCTTCATGAACTCCGTTCCCTCATACGCAGCTGTGGGGGAAACCGTAAAGCTGGCTGCGGCCTTTATGAAGGGGCGCCAGGGCTTTATAAACGCTTTGCTAAGAAGCTTTGAACGAGACGGTTCTGTGCTTAAGGTCCCGGACGAGAAAAAGGACGGAGAACTGACATTTCTTTCTGTCAAATATTCCTGCAATGAAGAGATCGTCCGCCTGTGGCTTGATGCCTACGGACGTGATAAAACTGAAGAAATGCTGGCTGCGTCCAACAGGACTGCTCCATTGACTATACGGGTCAACACCCTGAAGATCCGGCCTTTTGAGCTTAAAGATAAACTTATTTCCAAAGGCTTTTCTGTAACCGAAGGCAGCCTTTCCCGGTCTTTTACTGTAGAAGGCAGCGGGCTCATCGACACTGAAGAATTCAAAAATGGATTTTTCCAGGTCCAGGACGAAGCCTCCCAGCTTGCTGTGGAAACTTTGGATCCTAAACCCGGCGATGAGCTTATAGACCTTTGCGCCGCTCCCGGCGGCAAGTGCTGCGCTGCGGCAGTTCTTATGGAAAACAAAGGGCATATCAGCGCCTTTGACTATTATGAGGCAAGGGCAGGGCTTATTGAGAAACTGGCCGATCGACTTGGTATCACCATTATCAATGCTTCTCAGGCGGACGCTGCGGTGTTGAAAGAAGAGCTCATAGGCAAGGCAGACTGCGTCATATGCGACGTTCCCTGCAGTGGCCTTGGGGTACTGCGCCGCAAGCCGGAAATCAAGCTTCGTCCTCTTGACGAAGACTACGTAAATCTTCCGGAAAAACAAAATCGCATTTTGCATAATGCGTCATTATATGTTAACCTAAAGGGTGGTAAAGTGCTTTACAGCACCTGCACCGTAAACCCGGCTGAGAACCGTCGGGTAATTGACCGTTTTTTGAAAGATAATCCCGATTTTGCCGTGGAAACAGAGCGTCAGCTCTTCCCCGGTAAGAGTGACGGTTTTTATATCTGTCTGTTAAGGAGGCAGAATGATTAGTGTAGGTTTCAAAACAGATAAGGGCATGCTGAGAAAGGGCAACGAGGACGCTCTTTTCGTCCTTCCCGATCAGCAGCTTTACATAGTCGCCGACGGCGTCGGAGGTCATAACTCCGGTGAACTGGCCAGCCGCATGGCTGTGGGGTACATTGCCCAGTATGCCGCTCTGAACCCTGTTGATCAGGTGCAGAGCAAGCGTGAGCTTCGCCAGTATTTCCAGACCTGCTTTGACGGCGCCAACGAGCTGATCTACCAGAAAGCCAAAAGCGAGCCGGACAACAGCGGCATGGCAACTACCTGCGTCTTGTGCTACCTTCGCGGAAGCAGCGCTTACGTGGTCAACGTAGGCGACAGCAGAGCCTACCTTCTTCGCGACGGCGTTTTACGCCAGATCACCGAGGACCACACCTGCGTGCAGGTCATGCTCAAAGAGGGCATAATCAGCAAGGAAGAGGCTGCGGTCCATCCCGACAGAAATATGATAACAAGAGCCATCGGAGGCGACAGCAAGGTCGAGGCGGACTTCTTCCAGTTCGACATTTTCTCCGGTGACGTGATAATACTGTGCACTGACGGCCTCTACGGAGAGGTCGGAGACGAAAGCATGCTGGGTCTCGCTGCGCGCACGGAAAGCATGCACAGACTTGCCAACAATCTGGTTGACGAGGCTAACTACAACGGCGGCAAGGATAACATATCCGTTGTCTGCATTAAGATTCAGTAACAGGGGGAATTTCTATGGGAAGCAGAATCCTGGCCGGAAGATATGAACTGATCGAAAAGATCGGTGAAGGCGGAATGGCCGTGGTGTTTAAATCACGCGACCGTCTGCTCAATCGCTACGTGGCCATTAAAATCCTCAGACCCGAATATACCAAGGACGAAAGCTTTATCGACAGCTTCAGACGCGAGTCGCAGATCGCGGCCAATCTGGTCCATCCCAATATCGTAAATGTCTATGACGTCGGTAAAGAGGGCAATATATATTACATCGTAATGGAACTTGTTGAGGGCAGAGCTCTCTCTGACATTATCAGGGACGAGGCACCCCTTGAACCGCGCCGTGCCGCAACCATAGCAAAGCAGATCGCATCCGCTCTGTCCATGGCCCACAAGCACCAGCTGATCCACAGAGACGTAAAGCCTCACAACATTCTCATGACTGCCGACGGAGTCGCTAAGATCGCTGACTTCGGTATTGCCAAGGCTGTCACCACCGACACCTTCGTTGAAGGCGGTACAGAGGCTGTCATGGGCTCCGTTCATTACTTCTCTCCCGAGCAGGCCAGAGGAGCCTACGTGGACGAAAAGTCTGACATCTACTCTCTGGGTATCGTTCTTTACGAAATGCTGACCGGCAAGGTCCCCTTCGACGGAGATACCGCCGTTGCAGTTGCCGTAAAGCACATGAACGAGCCCATGGTCCCGCCTACCAAGCTGAATCCCGAGATCCCTTCTGACCTTGAAGAGATCGTTCTCAAGGCCACCAGCAAGCTTCAGATGAACCGCTACAAGTCGGCGGATGAAATGATCACTGCTCTGAACTTCGTCAAGTTCTCCAGATTTGCCAACCCCGCCGCTGCCGCAAGCGCTGCCGCAGAACACGGCCATCTCAAGGATACTCTTACGGAAATTTCCGACGAAAATTATGCCAGAGAAGTTGAAGCCGCTGCCGCCGAAGGCCGTGAACTTGATACTGAGGCTGAGATCCAGAAGCGCAAGGAAAAGCGTGAAGAGAAGGAAAACCGTGGAAAGAAGAAAAAAAAGGCTGCCAGAAACGCCGACGAAGAAGACGGCGATGAAGACGAAAGATACGATGATTACAACGAGGATGACTACTTCCATCCCGGAAGATCAATTTTCCTCGTTCTCCTAACCCTTGCCATTATGCTTGCCGCAAACTTCGGCCTTGGTCTCATCAATAACTTCCAGGGCACCATCAAGGGCAAGTCTCATGATCTTCCAAAGCTGGTAGGCATGCAGTATGAACAGGCCAGTGAAGAACTTGCAAAGATAGGCGTAACTCTTACCGTAGAAGTTCAGATCGCCGCAGCCGACAAGGCCGCAGGCATTATTCTCAGCCAGACCCCGGCTCCCGGAACTGTAGTCAAGGAAGGCGGAAACGTCAGAGTAACAGTAAGCAAGGGCACAGAACCGATTCATATTCCCGACGTCGAAGGAATGGCTCTGACCAAGGCCAAGAGAACTCTTGAAGGCTATCACTACACTCTGGGTGAGGTTACCGAAGATTACAGCGAAGATGTTCCCAAGGGTATGGTCATAAGTCAGGATCCTGTTGCCGGCGTTGAAGCGGATCAGTTTACAGCTGTCAACCTGCTGGTCAGCCTCGGCCCCAAGGATGGTGAGAAGAATACTGTTAATCTTGTTGGAATGACTCTTGAAGATGCTCAGTACCTCCTTGAAGATCTTCCCTACGAACTCGGTACTGTCAGTTCTGTCATCAGCGCATCAGTTCCCAGAGGTGTTATCATAAGCACTTCGCCCGATCCTGACGAGAAGCTTAAGGATGGCGATTCTATCGATATCGTTGTCAGCATGGGTCCCGACGGAAATGCAGGTCCTGTTCAGATCATCGATCCGGACGCACCTGTAGAACCTGAGATCCCCGAAACCACCGAAGATCCCACCGCTGCGGATCCTGCTGGTACAGAAACTCCTGCAGGCACTGATCCCGGAACAACTGCAGATCCCGGTACAGGCACCGGATCAGGCACTTCTCAGGATCCCGCAGCAGAGCAGCCTCCCGTTCCCGCTCAGCTTTATTCCGTAGCTATTTACGTTGACTTCAACAACGCAAGCCAGGATGCTTTCGATTTTGTGGTCCACGTCAGCGACGGCATCAATGCCTCTTCCGCCACCAATCTGGGCAACAGAGCAAAAGCCAGCGGCGGCGAACTTATTACAGTCAGCGGTTCCGGCAATAACGGCAAGGTCGTTGTTATGTACGGCAACGAAATGGCATACGAATACAGCGTAGATTTTGAAGGCCAGCAGTACACCTGCACATACACAGGGAACAACTGGTAATGGAAGGAATAATCATTAAAGGCATAGGCGGCTTCTATTATGTGGCCGCCTATGATGGTACTATATATGAATGCAGGGCCCGCGGGCTTTTCAGGCTGGACGGTGTTACCCCTCTTGCGGGTGACGCAGTCCGTTTTTCCGTTACGGGCAATATGACTCAGTCGGGCTTTTATCCGGAAGGCTTTGTGGAGGAGATCCTTCCCCGAATAAACGCCTTTGACAGGCCGCCCTGCGCCAACGTACAGCTGCTGGTTTTAGTCACAGCAGCAATGAATCCGGCCCCCAGCTTTGACGTCATCGACCGTTTTCTCGTTTCCGCCTCATGCTGCGGAGCAGAGATAGTAATATGCGTCAGCAAGTCGGAGCTGCTTGACGATGAGACTCGTCAGGAGTTCCTGTCCCGCTATGAGGGCGTCTATCCCCTGGTCTTTACCAGCGCGGAGAAGGGTGAGGGAATAGAAGAGCTCAGGTCCCTGATCCGGGGAAAACAAGCGGCCCTTGCAGGAGCGTCCGGAGTCGGCAAGTCCACTCTGACCAATGCTCTTTTGGGAGAGCATACCAGTACCGTAGGCGAAATAAGCGAAAAGACCGCCAGAGGAAAGAATACCACCCGTCACACGGAGCTCTTTGCCGGCGACGGGTTCTGGCTTTTCGATACACCGGGCTTTACTTCCTTTGACGTCATCGACATGGAAGCCGAAGACCTGGTCCTTCATTTTCCCGAATTTACACCCTACCTGGGAAAGTGCAGATTTTCCGACTGCACTCACATAAGCGAACCTGAATGCGCCATACGTGCCGGAGTGCGCTGCGGAAAGATAAATAAAAAAAGGTACCTTGCCTTTAAGGGCATGTATCTGGAACTGAAAGATAAGAAACAGTATTAGGAGTAAAAAATGGCAAAGCTTGCACCTTCGATTTTATCTGCTGATTTTTCAAAGCTCGGCGCTGACATCGCTCTCATAGAAGAGGGCGGCGCAGACGTCATCCACATGGACATTATGGACGGGACCTTCGTTCCCAATATTTCCTTCGGTGTCCCCGTGGTAAAGGCCATGGTCGGCAAGACCGGTCTGCCCTTTGACATTCATCTCATGATCGAACATCCCGACGACATTCTGGAACAGTTCATGACTCCCCAGACAGAGTACATCGTAGTTCATCAGGAGGCCTGCAAGCACCTGCACAGAACCATTCAGCACATTAAGAGCCTGGGCTGCAAGGCCGGCGTTGCTCTAAATCCCGCAACTCCTCTCATTATGCTCGAGGATATTCTCGAAGACGTTGACCTGGTTCTCATTATGTCTGTAAACCCAGGTTTCGGCGGTCAGAAGTATATCCCCGTCGCTACCGAAAAGATTAAGGCCCTTGACGCTGTCAGAAAAGCAAGAGGTCTTAAGTTTGAGATCGAAGTTGACGGCGGCGTCAATCTGAAGAATTGCGCAGAGCTTAAGGCTGCAGGCGTCGATCTTTTCGTAGCCGGCTCCGCAGTTTTCGGCGCAGAAGACGTTCCCGCCAGATGCAGAGAATTCAAGGAGATCCTTAAATAGTGAAAAAAATAATTTCTACCGCCCTGGCAATCGCCATGGCGGTTTGTCTTAATACGAGCGCTTATGCCGCAGGCGGTACTATGAAAAACGCAGACACCATTCTGGCTTCCATGAGCCTGGAAGAAAAAATAGCACAGACCTTTATGGTAGATTTCCGTACCTGGAACGGAGAGGATATGACCGTTCTCCCCGCTGTCGTTGCCGACGCCATCAGCAAATACAAGTTCGGCTCCTTCATACTCTTTGCAAATAACGTAAAGACTACTGAGGATACTCTGGCCCTTACCAAGGACCTGCAGACGGCAGTCACCAAGGATGGCGGACTTCCCATGCTCATTACCACCGACCAGGAGGGCGGTTCAGTGGTACGTCTCGGAAGCGGCACTCCTCTTCCCGGAAACATGGCCCTTGCCGCAGGCGGAAATCTTGAAAACGCCAGAAACGCAGGGCGCATCATTGGTCAGGAACTTATGTCTCTGGGTATTAACAGCACCCTTGCTCCTGTTCTCGATGTAAACTGCAATGCCAATAACCCTGTCATAGGTCTTCGTTCCTTCAGCGACGATCCTGCTGTGGTAAGCTGCTTCGGCATTGCCTTTAACGAAGGGCTGGCTGAAAGCGGCGCCGTAGGCTGTCTGAAGCATTTCCCCGGTCACGGCGATACTGCTGTTGACTCTCATTACGGTCTTCCCCTTGTGGACAGAAGCTACGAGGAACTGAGGGAAAGGGAACTGGTCCCCTTTGCAGAGGCCATAAAGAACGGGGCTGACATGGTCATGACCGCTCACATTCTTTATCCTCAGGTGGACAGTACCAAGGTATATTCCAGCAAGACCGGAAAAATGGAGAGCAGACCTGCTACCATGTCCCACATAATCATTACAGACATTCTGAAGGGTGAAATGGGCTTTGACGGAGTGGTCTGCACTGACGCTCTTAATATGGCCGGTGTATCCGCCAATTTCGGAGAGGTCCAAGCTGCAGTCGAAGCCCTTGCCGCAGGTGCTGACATGCTCTGCATGCCTGCCGCCGACATCGGAAACGCCAATGGTCTGAAGCGTTTTGAAACCCTCATAAAAGGCATTGCCAAGGCCGTGGAGGATGGAACCTTGCCCCAGTCCAGGCTGGAAGACGCCGTAAGAAGAATTCTGACTCTCAAAATCAGCAGAGGCATTCTTCAGTATGACGGAAGCCTGCTTACAGCAGAAAAGGCTGCCGCCACCTTGGGCAACCCGGGCTTTAAGGCCGAAGAAATGAACATGGCTGATGAAGCCGTAACTCTTGTCCGCAACGACTCCGGTGCGGTCCCCGTCAAACTCAGCTCCGGCAGCAGGATCTTGCTCATGTGTCCCTACGCCAACGAGTGCGAGCCTATGATGAACGGTTTCAGAAGGGCACTAAAAAAACTCCCTGCCAATGAAATGGCGGAAGCCCGGACCTATCAGTATTCTGCTTCTGACTACAGCGCAAGCGGCAAACTTCTTGAGGCTCTCAAATGGGCCGACACCGTAATAATCAATTCCGAAATATCCTCGGCGGCAAAAATGAAATACAGCAGCTGGTTCTCCTGCGGTGTAAAAAACGTCACCGAATACTGCAAGAGGAACGGCAAGACCTGCATTGTAGTCTCCGTTGACAAACCCTATGACGTCCAGCTTTATCCCGACGCATCAGCCGTCCTTGCCGTTTACGGCGACAAGGGTACCGGTCCCAACCTGCGAGCAGGTGTTGAGGCCGCTCTCGGAGTCTTCAATATTACGGGAACATTGCCTGTCAATATCCCCGCCTTTAATGCCTCAACAGGGACCTACAGCTCAGAGATAGTTTATCCTCGCGGTTTCGGTCTGAAGGTCATAGTTGAACCGAAACATGTTGCAGGAAGCCTGGGACAGCGGCTGGTGAATAATTCCGGAAGGATCACACCCGCTGATCTTCAGAGCAACACAAAGAAATAACAAAAAAGTAAAAACCCGGAGAGACACTTCCGGGTTTTTGTATGCATTTAACTTATGCACGTGTGGGGGACGGGTGAGATTTACTCTGCCTTAGCCTTGTTATAGGCCTTGGTCATTCTGCTGACTTTTCTGCTTGCAGCGTTCTTATGGATGGTGCCCTTAGCGGCAGCCTGCATAAGCTTCTTTTCTGCAAGAGCAAGCTTTTCCTTAGCGGTTTCGAAATCTTCTGCTTCAAGAGCCTTGTAGAAGTTCTTGAGGATAGCCTTGAGGCTGTTCTTGACCTTTCTGTTGACAAGGGTCTTGTGTTCGATTACGCTGATTCTTTTCTTAGCAGATTTAATGTTTGCCATGATGTTTACCCCACTTTCTTAAAATATCACGAGTGAGAGTATATCCCATTGCTCCGTGAATTGCAAGTGATTTTTGTTTATTTTTGCCTTTTGGATATGTTAAATATTGTGATATAATTTACTATCTATGAGATTATACAATGTAAAGAGGATAGTATGAAAGAACAGCAGAAATTCATCAGAAACTTCAGCATTATAGCACATATCGATCACGGCAAAAGTACACTGGCAGACAGACTTATCGAGAGCACCGGAACCGTCGCTCACAGAGATATGAAGGAGCAGTTCCTGGACAACATGGACCTCGAAAGAGAACGCGGAATAACCATTAAGCTTCAGACTACCCGCCTTGTCTACAATGCCAAAGACGGCAACGAATATATTCTGAATCTTATTGACACTCCGGGCCACGTGGACTTCAACTATGAGGTCTCCCGCAGCCTTGCCGCCTGCGAAGGCGCCGTGCTCATCGTTGACGCAACTCAGGGCGTAGAGGCACAGACTCTGGCCAACGTTTATCTTGCCCTTGACGAAGATCTTGAGATCCTTCCCGTCATAAACAAGATCGATCTGGCGTCGGCCCGTCCCGAAGAGGCAAAGCAGGAGATTGAAGAGGTCATAGGACTGGACGCTTCTGACGCTCCTCTCATTTCCGCCAAGGAAGGCATCAATATTCAGGACGTTCTTGAGGATATAGTCGCTAATGTTCCCGCTCCCGACGGAGATTACGACGCTCCTCTCAAGGCTCTTATTTTCGACTCTTACTACGACAACTACAAGGGCGTAGTTATTTATACAAGAATTTTCGACGGCAAGGTCAAGGCCGGCGACAGGATCAAAATGATGAACACCGGCGCTGTCTACGACGTTACCGAAGTAGGCGTCAATGCGCCTTTCCAGACTCCCGTCGCAGAACTCTCCGCAGGCTCCGTAGGCTACATCTGCGCCAGTATCAAGCAGGTGCGCGATGCGCGCGTCGGCGACACCATTACCCTTGCCGATGATCCCTGCAAGGAACACCTTCCCGGCTACAAGAAGGTCCAGCCCATGGTCTACTGCGGTATTTATCCCACTCCGGACGAAAAATACGAAAATGTAAAGGACTGCCTGGAAAAGCTTCAGGTCAACGACGCGGCCTTCGTATTCGAGCCTGAAACATCTCAGGCTCTGGGCTACGGTTTCCGCTGCGGTTTCCTGGGCCTGCTTCATATGGAGATCATAGTCGAGCGTCTGGACCGCGAGTTCAACGTAGACATTATTACCACTTCTCCCAGCGTTATCTACAAAGTAGTAATGCCTGACGGAAGCGAGATCTTCGTGGAGAATCCCTCCAACATGCCCTCGCCCCAGGAATACGATCACGTTGAAGAACCCATGGTCAAGGCCGATATCATGCTGCCCAAGGAATACGTGGGAAGCATTATGGCACTCTGCCAGGACCGCCGCGGCGTCATGAAGGAAATGACCTACATTACTCCCGAACGCGTAAATCTTCACTATGATATGCCCCTCAACGAGGTTATTTACGACTTTTTTGACGCTCTCAAGAGCAAGACCAGAGGCTACGGTTCTCTTGACTACGAATTTGACCGCTATGAAAAGAGCAATCTGGTCAAGCTGGACATTATGCTCAACAAGGAACTGGTCGACGCCTTCTCCATGATAGTTCATGAAAGCAAGGCATATAACAGAGCACGCTTCGTCTGCGAAAAACTGAAGGAAGTCATTCCCATGCACCAGTTCGAAGTTCCCATTCAGGCTGCCATAGGCCAGAAGGTCATCGCCAGAGAAACTGTAAGAGCTTACCGCAAGGACGTTCTTGCCAAGTGCTACGGCGGCGACATTTCCCGTAAGAAGAAGCTGCTGGAAAAGCAGAAGGAAGGTAAGAAGAGAATGCGTCAGTTCGGTACAGTTGAAGTACCTCAGGAGGCATTCACTGCCGTTCTCAAATATGACGAAGACAAATAAAGAAAAGCTGGGACTGTATATACACGTACCCTTTTGCGTAAAAAAATGCCGCTACTGCGACTTCGTGTCCTTCCCCGGATGCGGAGAAGAAACCATGGAGGCCTACGTTCAGCGCCTTTGCGAAGAAATTCTTATGCGCGGTGAGAAAATGAAGGACCGTTACCTGGTGGATACGGTCTTTATAGGCGGCGGCACTCCCAGTCTTCTCAAGGCTGAACAGATAGGACGCATTTGGGACACCGTACGCAGAGCCTTTGATTGTTCCGATACGGAATTTACTGTTGAGTGCAATCCCGGAACTATAGACGAAGAAAAACTGAAAGCTATGAAAGCCCTTGGCGCAAACCGCGTAAGCCTTGGGGTGCAGAGCCTGAGCAATCCCGTTCTGAAAAAGCTGGGCCGCATACATAATAATGAAACAGCCATTGAGGCCATGAGGCTCTGCAGAAAAGCCTGCCTGAATTTCAACGTAGACCTGATGTTCGGTGTTCCCGGTCAGACCTTGAGGATATGGAAGGACACCCTTAAAAAGGCCGTTGCAGAAGGGCCTGATCACATTTCCTTCTACAGCCTTCAGCTGGAAGAGGGAACCCCTATGTGCGATGACTACCGCATGGGGGATCTGGAGCTTCCCTCCTGGGAAGAAAACCGTGATATGTATCACTATGCCGCAGATTTCCTAAAAGAGAAGGGCTACCTTCACTATGAGATCTCCAACGCCGCAAAAGCGGGCTGTCAGTGCCGTCACAATCTGAAATACTGGCACATGGAAGAATATCTGGGCTTGGGTCTGGCGGCCTATTCCTTCGTGGAAGGCAAGCGCTTCTACAATACTTCGGATCTTGAACGCTACATGTATGCTCCTGATTTCGGCTGCTATAGCGAAGAACCTGATCCAAGCGGACTTAAAGGTGACTTCGTGTTTACGGAGCTTCGCCTCATTGAAGGCTTTGATACAGAAGACTATAAGAAAATGTTCGGTACTGACTTTGCCGATGATTTCGGTGAGGCGTACCTGTCACTGATAAAGGAGGGACTGCTTACCGTAAAGAGCGGAATGGTCGCTCTGAGTGAAACCGGCCGGGACAACACCAACCCTGTCATGGAAAGATTACTGGAGGCAATATGAGCAAGTACGTAATGGCAATGGACGCGGGGACTACAAGCAACCGCTGCATTATCGTTGACCGCAGCTGCAGACCCGTTTCTGTCGCTCAGAAGGAGTTTACCCAGATTTATCCCAAGGCTGGTTGGGTGGAACACGACCCCCTTGAGATCTGGGACACTCAGCTGGCCGTGGCGAGAGAAGCCATGGAAAAGGCCGGGATCAAAGCCGAAGACATTGCCGCCATAGGCATTGCCAATCAGAGAGAGACCACCATTGTCTGGGATAAGGAAACCGGCATGCCCGTGTATAATGCCATTGTATGGCAGTGCCGCAGGACCGCTGAACTTTGCACTAAGCTTGAAGCTCAGGGTAATGTGGACATGATAAAGAACAAGACCGGTCTTAAAATAGATGCCTATTTCTCCGCATCTAAAATTGCCTGGATACTGGACAACGTCGACGGAGCAAGGGAAAAGGCAGAAGCCGGAAAGCTTCTCTTCGGAACTGTGGACTGCTGGCTCATCTGGAAGCTTACGGGAGGAAAGGTCCACGCCACGGACTATTCCAACGCATCACGAACTATGCTCTTCAATATCCACGACCTTTGCTGGGACGAGGATATTCTGAAGCTTTTCAATATTCCAAAGTCCATGCTGCCTCAGGTCGTTGAAAATTCCGCTGTTTACGGTGAAACATCTCCTGAACTTCTTGGTGGGAGCATAAAGATCGCCGGCGCCGCGGGAGACCAGCAGGCATCTCTATTCGGTCAGGCCTGCTTTGATCCGGGAGACGCAAAGAATACCTACGGCACCGGTGGATTCCTGCTGATGAACACCGGTGAAACGCCTGTAGAAAGCAGCAACGGGTTGGTCACTACTATCGCCTGGCGCATAGGCGGAAAGACCATCTACGCCCTGGAAGGTTCCATTTTCGTTGCGGGCGCCGCCATTCAGTGGCTTCGTGACGAGATTGGCCTTGTTGAAACCGCACCTGATTCCGAAGGCTGCGCCATGGCAGTAGAAGATACCAACGGCGTTTACCTGGTACCGGCCTTCGTCGGTCTCGGTGCCCCCTACTGGGATGCCTACGCCCGAGGAAGCATAGTCGGTCTCACCCGCGGAGCAAACCGCAATCACATAGTCCGCGCCGCTCTTGAATCCATTGCTTATCAGACCTGCGACGTTCTCCGCGCCATGGAGAGCGACAGCGGCATAAAGTTAGGAAGCCTGAAGGCCGACGGCGGCGGATGTGCCAATAATTTCACCATGCAGTTCCAGAGCGATATTACAGGTTCTGAAGTCAGACGCCCTGCCTGTATTGAAACAACAGCCATGGGTGCCGCTTATCTGGCCGGTCTGGCCGTGGGATACTGGTGCAGTATTGATGACGTGAGAGCAAATTGGATGGTGGACAGAGTTTTCATTCCGCAAATGTCTGCCGAAGCCGCTCAGGAAATACTCTCAGGCTGGCACAAGGCAGTAAAGGCCACAAGAGTATTTGAGTAGAAAGGTAAAAAAATGAGACTATATCCCAATCAGATCGCTTTGCTTCAGGCACACCCTTATTTCGATCACATTTCCGATAAGGACATGACCTGGTTCCTTAACTGCATGGACGCAGAGTGGTTAAACGTAAAGGCCGGAACGGTACTTTGCGAAAAGGGCGAAAAGACCGAGTTTGTCCCCGTGGTCCTGGAGGGCAGCACTGATGTTGATATCCCACGCTTTTCGGACTGGGAAAAAATCGAAAGCCAGAGCGGCCTGTCACATTCAATAATAGCGCTGGTTCCCTCTGTAAGCTGCGTCTGCACAACAGACTGTACCGTCATTTCACTAAGGGTCATGCGCCTTCTCAAGCCCTGCAATTTCCATTGTCCGTTCCATGTGGGAGTTGCTGAAAAGATTTAGCATTTACAGGAGCAGTAATGTTAAACGCGGAAAATTTAAGTTTTTCATATAAAAACAACAAAGTGCTGGACGGTCTGAGCTTTACCCTTGCCGACGGCGAGTGCCTTATTTTTACCGGGGCAAACGGTTCCGGCAAATCCACGGTTCTTGCCATTGCCGCAGGTATTTTAAAGCCCGATTCCGGTAATATCACAGTTGATGGGGCCGTGGCATACTTGCCCCAGGCCAATGCTCTTTTTGCCGATATGACGGTTCTGGCAAATCTCCGCTTCTTTGCGAAATTGGCCGGGAAAAAGCTTGAAGGAGAGCTTCCCTTGGGTCTTGAGGAACTGAAAAATAAAAGGGTCGGCAAGCTTTCCGGCGGTCAGCAGAAAAGGGTCAGTATCGCCTGCACCTTTATTGCGGATGCCGACATTCTTCTTCTTGACGAACCCTGCAGCGGTCTTGACAAGGACTGGCAGGAGTGTTTTCTGAATATGGTTTCGGAAAAGAAGAAAAAGGGCTGCAGCATTATATACGTCAGTCATAATCCGGACGAATACTCCGGATTTGCAGATAGAATAATTGATTTTACTAAGGAGGACAATAAATGATCTGCCCAAATTGCAAAACTGAAATTGAAGAAGGCGCCGCTTTCTGCCCCAACTGCGGAAGCGCAATAATTAGGGAAGAAGCGCTTGCCGCAGAAGCAGCAGAAGCTGCTGAAGAAGTTGCTGCTGCTGAAACTGCAGCAGAAGAACCTGCCCCTGAAGCTCCCAAGAAGAGCAAGAAGGGACTCATTATCGGAATCTGCGCCGCAGTTGTCGCCGCCGCCGTTATTGCCGCCGTGGCTGTTTTCGGAAGCAATCCCCTTTCTCTCGTATCCGAAGCCGCAAAGAATACTGCAGAGATCCGCAGTGCCAAGGCTAAGGAACTGGGCACTCAGATGAGCGTGGCTCTCAATTACGATCTGACTGATCTTTCCGCAGATCTTCTGGGCGTTGAACTTCCCGCAAGCGCCGACATCGCTTTTGCCGTTGACGCAGCCGACGTCATGTATGCTCTCAATGCCAGCGTCAGCATTAAGGATAACCCCTTTGCAGACGTAAGCGCATGGCTCAGCAAGGACGAAATGGTAGTCAGCAGCGATACTCTTCTTGGAGAATCCTACGGTGTCAGCCTTGCAGACATGGCCCAGAACCTTCCCGGTTCTGTCCTGAACCCCGAACAGGGACTTTTCACCCAGGAAGAATATGACGTGCTGATGAATTATGCTGAAAATCTGGACAAGACAGACGCCTTCATCCTTGATCTGAGCAATGTTATCAACAGCACCTTCGCGGTCACTGCAAACAGTGCAAAGAGCAACAGCAAGGCAGAAAAGAGCAAGAACGAAGTCGATTTCGGCGGCGAAAAGCTTCAGGCGACCGTCGTTACCGTCACCTTCACCGGCGAGCAGTTTGCCAACATCGTATCTGATACTGTTGAATATCTGAAGAATGATGAGTACATTAAGGAAAATCTGAAGAACCTCAGCGAAAACTTCGCGGAACTCTTCGAAATCTATACCGGTCAGCCTGTGGCAGAAGCTCTCAACAGTTTCAATGAAGGACTGGAAAACTTCGATAAGCAGAATATCATCAATGAGTACGGCAGCGATGAGATCGTTCTCACCGTTGACTTTACTGTTAACAGCGCAAAGGAACTGGTAGGGATCAAGGGCGACTTCACTCCCGAAGACCTGCACTTTGATTATCAGTGCGGCCCCGACGCAGCCAAGCCCGTTTATACCGCAGTATCCGTCAAGTACGGCAATGAAGGCGTAAGCACCACTTATACCATTTCCGAAAACAATGACAGCGTCTACAGCGCAAAGGCCAGCGTAGATGTTGAAGACGCAGTTTCTTTCGATGCTGATATTGACTGGAACAAGGCCAGCGGAGACTTTACCGTCAAGAGCGGAGACATTGCTTTCAAGGCAGACGTAAAGAAGAACGGCAGCGTAACCGTTATCGTTCCTCAGGCCATTGAAGGACTTGGTGTGGATGAATACAGCGATTACCTGAATAAGGCAACCATTACTGTCAGCCGCAGTGTTGAATTCCCCGCAATCCCCGAATATAAGGATCTTCTGACCATGAGCGCTGAAGAAATCGTAGACATGGCAGACCAGATCGAAGCAGTTCCCGATACTCTGTTATACGGACTGTACAGCTTCCTGTTCTAAAAGGTATAAATGCAGCTTCTCAAAAGAGATCTAACATTACTGATAAAAGGAATAGTGTCCGCGATGCTTCTGACAGGCCTTCTTATGCTTGTCTCAGGCCTCGCGGGCCTTTCTGCATTCATAGCGGCGGACGATTTGACGGTCCCTGCCTCTGTGGCCCTTGTTGACGAGGAAAACAGCCTCATCAGCAGGCTTTGTATTGGAATGGTCGAGAATACCGACTATGCTCGTGAACTCCTGGTTATTGAGAAATGTTCACGGGATAAGGCCATGGAAGGTCTTGAAAAAGGCTCTTTTGCCGCGGCCATCATCCTTCCAGAAGATTACACCTCAAGAATAATGGTTGGTGAAAGCTGCAAAGGAACCATAATATTATCTGAAAAAGCCCTGACCATGAAGGAGCTTGTACAGAGGGCCTCTGAAATCGGCGAGCAGCTTATTGCCGCCGGCCAGTACGGCGTATTTGCCGGAGAAGACCTGATCCGCTCCGGTCAGTCGCTTACTCAGGGAGATTACGAAAAGTACCTGACTCTCTCTAATGCCGGACTTATAGACAAGGCTTTGGATATGGAGGATGGGGCTTTTGAAACTGTAATTCTTCCGTACTCTGCCTTTGGCACCGATACTGTGTCCCATTTTATCCTCTCCTGGGCCTGCTTCTTTGCAAGCCTCTGCGGGTTGTTTTTCACCGATCTCTACACAGCGGACAGAGGTGAGGCTATACGCGACAGACTGAAAAGCTGCGGAGTCGGAACGGTGAGTTTTGTTCTGGGAAAGGTACTCTGGCCCTTTGTTTTCAGGTGCTTGCTCTGGATCGCGGTTATTGCTGCGGCAGGACGTTATACAGCACTTGACCTTAGCTTTGGGAATGTACTCTGGTCTCTGACCGGACTCCTCTTATGCACCTGTTTTACCACAGGACTTGCCCTTGGGTTTCCCGGAGGAGCGGCCTGGACTGTCCTTCTCCTTTCGGTGGTGGGACTGTTTTTCTGCGGCGCAATAATTCCCCTGCAATATCTTCCCTACGGCTTCTTTACTGTCGGAAAGCTTCTCCCATTGGGCGCTTTTGCCGGAACGGTTTCTTCTGTTTTCGGAGGCCAAGGCAGTACGTCCTCACTTATTATTTGCGCCGTATGGGCCGCAGCCTCCATGATACTGGCTTTTGCGCAGCTTTCAAAGAGAGAGGGGAGGCCTTCTGAGATATGAGACACGTAATATCCCGCCCACTGGCAATCTTTGTACTGTTGCTTATACTTACCGCGGTCCTTCCCCAACTTGCCGTCAGACTGTCTGACAGCGCCGCTCCGCTTCCTGCCGCCTATTTTGCTGAAGGAGAGGCTGGCCCAGATGCCGCGAAGCTCTGTTCCTTCTTCGGTGATCTGGAAATGGTTTCTTACGAAAGCAGGGCTGAGCTCGAGAGTGATTTGGAAAAAGGCCGCCTGTCCATTGGTGTAGTCGTTCCGGCAGACTTTTCCCAACGTCTTGCCGAGGGTGATAGCGATGAAATACTTATACTGCTCGAGGGACGTTCTTCGGTTTTCGAAGCCCTTGAGAAAACTGAGATCAGCAGCGCTCTCTTTAAGGTCATAGCGCCTTATATCACAAAAGATTCTCTTGAAAATTCCGGATTCACCGTTGATGATGAAGCCGTGTTCGAAACATATTATTCAATGATCGATTCCGGCAGTCTGTTTACTTTTGAACAGCAGACCGTTGAAGGAACTTCCGTTGAGCCTGTAAGCAGACTTAACCTTTTCCGACTGGCTCTTGGTCTTTTGCTCTGGCTGACTGTGCTTCTGGGGATCTGTGTTCCCCTTACTGCAAGAGTAAACTCCATTGCTCCTGCCATAGGAAAGGAAAAGGCGTGGAAATGCCTTGGCATTCCGGCTTTTATCTTCGCCTTTTCAGTTCTTTTTGCCGCCGGAGCGGCATCCTGCATAATTGCAGGTTATAATACATTGATTCTGCCGGTCCTTCTGACAGCGGCACTTATGGGTCTTGCCGGCCTTGTTCTGTGCCTTGTCTTTCCCGGCGGTCACATATGCACCTTAGTGTGCGTATTCCTCGCGGCCTTTGCGCCTGCCCTTTGTCCGGGACTTACCGATATATCTCTGGTGGTACCCGTGATCGAAAAAATAAGAGTCATATGCCCCGTTTACTGGCTGTGGCTTTTATGATAGAAACAATACAATAACTTAATAACATGAGGAGGTAGATCATGAAAATCATTCTCGATGCCATGGGAGGCGACAATGCTCCTCTGGCCATCGTCAAAGGCGCGGTGCAGGCAGCCCGCAGCCAGGACGACGAGATAGTGCTGGTCGGACCTAAGCAGGAACTTACGGAGATCCTTGAATCTGTCGGGACTTCCGGGTTAGTCGGAAAAATCAGTATTTTCCCTGCGAGTCAGGTCATCAGCAACGATGAAGCACCTGTTAAGGCGGTCAAGACCAAAACCGATTCCTCGGTAGTAGTCGGGGCGAACATAGTCCGCGACGGCCTTGGCGACGTCCTTCTTTCTGCCGGGAGCACCGGAGCTTTGCTTGCAGCGGGCTTTATGGTAATAGGCAGACTTAAGGGCATCAGCAGACCTGCTATCTGCAGCATTTATCCCATTCTCGGAAAGCAGCCCTCACTTCTGGCCGATGCCGGAGCCAATTCGGACTGCAAGCCCGCAAATCTTCTTGATTTTGCTTTTATGGGCAGTGCGTATATGGAAAAGGTCCTTGGACGTGAAAATCCCACAGTAGGCCTGGTCAATATAGGCACCGAGTCTAAGAAAGGCAATGCTCTTGCTCAGAAAAGCTACGAGCTGCTGGAAAAATCAGGCCTGAATTTTATAGGCAACGTGGAGGCACGGGACATTCCACGGGGCGTCTGCGACGTTATCGTTGCCGACGGTTTTACGGGCAACGTTATCCTCAAGCTTACCGAGGGAATGGGCATAGGAACTCTGCGCTATCTGCAGAGCAACCTGGAAGCTGAAGGGGCCATGAAGGCTCTCGGCTCTCTCAAAAAAGAATTCGATTACAGCGAATACGGCGGCGCTCCGATTTTGGGACTTGCAAAGCCTGTCATGAAAATGCACGGTTCAAGCGATGAAAAAAGCGTTGCTTCAGCCATAAGAGTCGCGGCGGATTTTGCCCGCGGCGGAGTCATTGAAAAGATCAGCGGGGTGGCAGAAAAGTGAAATTTGCTTTATTTGTCATAGTCACCTATCTGCTTGGCAGCATAAATCCTTCCATAGTACAGGGAAGGCTGAAGGGCATAGATATAAAGAAGGAAGGAAGCGGAAATGCCGGAACTACCAATACCCTCAGGGTAATGGGAAAGAAGGCTGCCCTGGTCTCTCTTGTATGTGACGTACTCAAGGGTGTTATCTCGGTACTTCTCGGTGGCCTTGCGGGACCTTACTGCGCTTATGCCTGCGCTTTGTCTTGTTTCTGCGGACACATCTGGCCTGCCTATTATCACTTCAAAGGGGGCAAGGGTGTTGCCACTTGTTTTGGCACCGTTCTTGCGGTCAACTGGAAGCTGGCTCTCATATGTCTCTCCGCGGTGGTGGTCATTGTACTGATCACCAAGATGGTTTCTGCAGGTTCTATCATCGGCGCTGCTGTTCTTCCGGCAGTTTCTCTTATGATGGAACCGCTTTTCGTCCCCTTTGCCGCAGCCATGGCTGTCATCATCATCGTCAAGCACCGCAGTAATATTGATAGAATAGTCAACGGCAAAGAATCTAAGTTGTCCTTCGGAAAGAACAAAAAAGGGAAGAAGGCCGGAAAATGAAAATATGTGTAGTAGGCGCAGGCTCTTTCGGAAGAGCCCTGGCCGGACTTCTGGGGGAAAAATGGGGAGAAGATTCCGTTTGTCTCTGGAAGAGAGGAGATGATTTTGCTCCTCTCCTCTGCGGCGTGGACTTTGCAGTTTACGCAGTCCCCGCTCAGGCCTTCAGAGAAGTCTTTGCCGCAAGCATGGTCTGCCTTTCCCCGAAAACTATAGTGATCAATGTTGCTAAAGGTATTGAACTCAACAGTCTTAAAAGACTTTCTCAGATAGCTGATGAACTTCGCCCCGAGATTTGCTACGTGGCTCTTTCCGGTCCGTCTCACGCCGAGGAGATCCAACTGGGCCTTCCGACTACGGTCACGGTATGCTCAGAAGATGAAGAGGCCGCTCTCAAGGCACAGGATCTTTTCATGACCGAGAATTTCCGCGTATATACAGGTTCTGATATGGCCGGGACCGAGGTGGGAGGGGCTGTCAAGAATGTCATAGCCCTTGCTGCCGGTATCAGCGACGGTCTGGGCTTCGGCGACAATACCAAGGCTGCTCTTATGACCCGCGGCATGGCCGAGATTACCCGATTGGGAGTTGCGCTGGGAGCCAGACCTGAGACCTTTCTCGGGCTTACGGGCTTCGGTGACCTTATAGTGACTTGCACAAGCATGCACTCCAGAAACCGCCGCTGCGGCATTCTTTTAGGACAGGGTGTGCCTGCTTCAGATGCCATTGCTCAGATCGGCATGGTAGTGGAAGGGGCGTCAACTGCCCGCTCGGCCCTGTGCCTTGCGGAAAAGCTAAAGGTAGACATGCCTATAACCGAGGCTGTGTGTGCCATTCTGGACGGGAAAGCCAGTCCGAAGGAGACGGTCTGCCGTCTTATGACCCGGGAAAGAAAACCTGAATAACGTCAATCTGAAGCTTCGCCAAATGCGGAGCTTTTTTATATGAAGATTCTGTGTAGGCCTTGACATTATTCCGGGGGAGGCTATAATAGTGTTAGCACTCAGGGAGATAGAGTGCTAACAGGAGAGCGAATATGGATCTTAATGAAAGAAAACTGCAGATTCTGCAGGCCATAATTGCAGATTTCATATCTACGGGCGAACCGGTAGGCAGCAGGACCTTATCCAAGAATCCGGAAATAGAGGTCAGCGCCGCGACCATACGCAATGAGATGGCAGACCTTGAGGAAATGGGCTATCTGACACACCCTCATACCTCTGCCGGCCGCATTCCTTCCGATAAGGCTTACCGCCTTTACGTAGATGAGTTCATGGATACTTCGGACCTTCCCGATGATCGCAAAGAGGCCATACGCGAGAAGCTTTCCGAGACCCGCACCGAGCTGGACGCAACCATTGAACACGCTGCCGAGCTTCTGTCGGAGATGACTAATCTCACCTCCTTTGCCATTACTCCTCAGGTCAACGAGAACAAACTGAAGTACATTCAGTTTCTCCCCGTAGACGAAAGGACAGTAGTCCTCATGCTGGTCTCCGAAAAGGGCAAGGTCCTCAATAAGGCCATACGCCTGTCCGTTCCCTATACTGAGGAAAACCTGGAGCTTATGAGCAAGGTAATGACCCATAATTACATGGGCAAGACCATTTCCTCCATTATGGCAAGGGACATTATCAAGGACTTTACCAATGACATGTCTTCCCTGGCAGGCCTTGCCAAGGACGTGGCTCCCAGCTTCATGAAGACTTTGCAGAAAATGCTGGACGTAGACCTTTACATGAACGGCTACACCAACGTTTTCGATCTTCCCGAATACAGTCAGGATCCGGTGAAGAGCCGCAATTTCCTGCAGCTGCTTGAAAACAAGAGCCACCTGAAGGACGTCATCGTCAACAGAGACGAAGGTCTGGTCATAACCATAGGCGACGAAAACTCCGAAGACATGCAGGACGTTTCCCTCATTACCGCGGACTACAAGGTCAACGGCAAGCTGGTAGGAAAACTTGGCGTCATCGGCCCTAAGCGCATGAAATACGGAGAGATAAGCTCGGTCATAAAATACATTTCGGAGAACATAAGTGAAACATTTGAAGTCAAGGGAGAAACGGATGACTGAAGAACAGAAGAAGGAAGAACTGAAGGAAGAAAAGACTGAACAGCAGACTGAAGAAACTCCCGAAGAAAACACCTCAGAACCTGAAAATACAGAAGAGAAAAAAGAAGAAAAGACAGAAGAAAAACCTGCTGAAAAGAAGGAAGAAGACGAGGATCTCAATACCCGTTATATGCGCCTTATGGCTGACTTCCAGAATTTCAGACGCAGAACGGAAAAGGAAAAGAGCGATATCTATGCTTACGGAAACGAAAAGCTGGTATCCGATATGCTTCCTATCCTGGATAATTTCGAAAGAGCACTTGCTGCCGCCCCTGAAGGAGACAAATTCACGGAAGGCATGGAGCTCATATATAAACAGATGGTGGACGCCCTCAAGAAGAATAAAGTTGAGGAAATCGAAGCCGAAGGTAAGGTCTTTGATCCCAACATGCATAACGCAGTAATGCGTCAGGCAAAGGAAGGTGCCGAGAGCGATACCGTCATCACAGTACTTCAAAAGGGTTATACATTAAACGGCAAGGTAGTCCGTCCCAGCACGGTAATCGTAGCCGAATAAAACAGTTAATAATTCATATTTTACCGGAGGTAATAAAATGGGTAAAGTTATAGGAATCGACTTAGGAACAACCAATAGCTGCGTTGCAGTACTCGAAGGCGGCGAACCCACAGTTATCGCTAACGCAGAAGGCAACAGAACAACTCCGTCCGTAGTAGGCTTCACCAAGGGCGGCGAAAGACTTGTCGGCGAAACCGCAAAGCGCCAGGCAATCACCAACCCCGACAGAACCATCGCGTCCATTAAGAGACACATGGGCACCAACTATACAGTAGCCATCGACGGAAAGAACTATACTCCGCAGGACATTTCCGCAATGATCCTCAGCAAGCTGAAGGCAGACGCTGAAAGCTACCTGGGCGAAAAGGTCACCGAAGCAGTCATTACCGTTCCCGCTTACTTCAGCGACAGCCAGAAGCAGGCAACCAAGGACGCCGGCAAGATCGCAGGCCTGGACGTTAAGAGAATCATCAACGAACCGACCGCAGCAGCTCTTGCATACGGCCTTGACAAGGATGACACCCACCAGAAGATCCTGGTATACGACCTTGGCGGCGGCACCTTCGATGTCTCCATCCTCGAACTGGGCGACGGCGTTTTCGAAGTTCTCTCCACCAATGGCGATACCAAGCTTGGCGGCGATGACTTTGACAACGTTCTCATGAACTTCATGGCAGATCAGTTCGCAAAGGAAAACGGCGTTGATCTGAGAGCAGACAAGATGGCTCTCCAGAGACTTAAGGAAGCAGCAGAAAAGGCAAAGAAGGAACTCTCCTCCAGCCAGACCACCAATATCAATCTGCCTTTCATTACCGTAAATCAGGACGGTCCTCTCCACATGAACATGGACATTACCAGAGCTAAGTTCGATCAGCTGACCGCTCATCTGGTAGAAAGAACCATCGAACCTATGCAGAAGGCTATGAGAGATGCAGGCGTCACCATGAGCGACCTGAACAAGGTCATCCTCGTAGGCGGCTCCACCAGAATCCCCGCAGTCCAGGCTGCAGTTCAGAGAGTTACCGGCAAGGAACCCTTCAAGGGCATCAACCCCGATGAATGCGTTGCAGTAGGCGCTTCCATCCAGGCTGGCGTTCTCACCGGCGAAGTCAAGGACGTTCTTCTCCTCGATGTTACTCCGCTGTCACTTTCCATCGAAACTCTGGGCGGCGTAGCTACCAGACTTATCGAGAGAAATACCACCATTCCTACCAAGAAGAGCCAGATCTTCTCCACCGCAGCAGACAACCAGAGTGCAGTTGACATTCACGTTATGCAGGGTGAAAGACCTATGGCAGCCGACAACATCACCCTCGGCCGCTTCCAGCTCTCCGGTATTCCCCCAGCGCCCCGCGGAATTCCTCAGATCGAAGTTACCTTCGATATTGACGCCAACGGCATCGTAAACGTCAGCGCCAAGGATCTGGGAACCGGCAAGGAACAGAGGATCACCATTACTTCCTCCACCAAGCTGAGCGATGAAGAGATCCAGCAGAAGGTCAAGGAAGCTGAACAGTACGCAGAAGCTGACAAGTCCAAGAAGGACGAGATCGAAGCTCGCAACCAGGGCGAGACCCTTGTTTACGAGACCGAAAAGAACCTGAAGGAACTGGAAGGCAAGCTCTCCGAAGACGAAAAGAACAAGATCGTTGCCGCAAAGAATGCACTCTCAACTGCTCTTGAAAGCGGCACTCTGGAAGACATCAAGGCAAAGACCGAAGCGCTCACCAACGAGTACCACATCATCTCCACCAAGCTCTATGAACAGGCTGCAGCACAGCAGCAGGCTCAGGGCGGCGCACAGGGCTTCGATCCCAGCCAGATGGGCGGAATGGGCGGACAGGGCTTCAATCCCAACATGGGCGGCTTCGGCGGTCAGGGCTTCAACCCCAATGCAGGCGCTAAGCCCGCCAACGACGACGGCGTAGTCGACGCAGACTTCGAAGTCGTAGACGACAAGTAGAATACCGAGGACAGGCTCCTCAGACAGCAATAACCATTAATTATCAAGACATCTGGCGGAATGAATTTCATTTCGCCTTATGTCGTTTTGTAGGCGGGCACGTTTTTTACGCGAAAAACGTGACGGAAATATACTATGGCAGAAGATAAGAGAGATTACTATGAGGTGCTGGGACTCCAGAAGGGTGCCGGCGAAGATCAGATAAAAAGTGCCTTCAGAAAGATGGCAATGAAGTATCATCCGGACAGAAATCCCGATGATAAGGATGCCGAAGAAAAGTTCAAGGAAATCAACGAGGCATACAGTGTCCTTTCTGATCCCGAAAAGAAGGAAAAATACGACCGTTTCGGTTTCGCAGGCGTAGATCCCAATATGGGCGGTGCAGGTGCCGGCGGTTTCGGAGGCTTTGGCGGATTCGATGACATCTTCAACATGTTCACCGGCGGCTTCGGGGGGTTCGGTGGCTTCGGCGGCCAGACAAGAAGCAACGGGCCCAGACGTGGCGCGGATATCCAGAAGCGTATGAACATCAGCTTTGAAGAGGCTGTTTTCGGCTGCAAGAAAGAGATACGTCTCACCAAGGATGTTCGCTGTGAGACCTGCGGCGGTACCGGAGCGGCTCCGGGAACCTCCAAGAAGACCTGTCCCAAGTGCGGCGGCAGCGGTCAGGTCTATACTGTCAGAAACACTCCTTTAGGCCAGATGAGGACCTCAAGCGTATGCCCCGACTGCGGCGGCACCGGTGAGATCAACGAAAGTCCCTGCAAGGACTGCGGCGGCACAGGCAAGGTACGCAAGACCATTAACCTGAGCGTCAACATTCCCGCAGGCGTAGACGACGATTCCGTCATCACTCTCCGCGGACAGGGCCAGCCCGGCTACAACGGAGGTCCTGCAGGCGATCTTTACATCGTACTTTCCGTAGGAGAACACAAACTCTTTGAACGCCGCGGCGACGACCTCTGGGTACAGGTCCCCATTACCTTCACTCAGGCTGCTCTGGGCGATGAGATCACCGTTCCCGGCCTTAGGGAGAAGCTTTCCTGCAAGGTCCCCGCAGGAACTCAGACGGGTACCGTCCTTCGCATGAAGGGAAAGGGCGTTGTCAACGTCAACAGCGGAAAGCCCGGCGACATGTACGTCCAGGTAAATCTGGAGGTTCCCACCAAGCTGACCCAGAAGCAGAAGGAACTCATCAGGGAATTGGGCGAAACCAAGGGACACGAAGGATACGCGAAGCGCAAGAAATTTGCCGATGCACTCAAGGACCTTTTCGGTTCCGATAAGAAGTAAAAGAAAGGTATGGAGGAATGAAGGTCTCATTCTACACCCTCGGCTGCAAAGTTAATCAATATGAAACTCAGGCCGTCGGCGAAGCCTTCCGCAGAGCCGGATATGAAATTGCCGGTGAAGAGGATCTTGCCGATGTTTACGTGGTGAACACCTGTACTGTCACCAGACTTGCCGACCGCAAGAGCCGCCAGTACATCCGCAGAATGAAGAAGGCCAATCCTCACGCAGTTGTGGTGATCATGGGCTGCTATCCTCAGACCAATCCGGAGGAAGTTGCCCAGATAGAGGAAGCGGACATTATTCTGGGAACTACAGAGAAGACCAAGGCTCCCGAATACGTGGCAAAGTTCCTCGAAGACAGAAAGACACAGCACCACGTTGCCGAGCCCAAGGTTACGGAAACAACATTCAACGAAGAGGGCGGCGTCACCTGCCTTGAAAGCAAGACCCGCGCTCTCATAAAGATCCAGGAGGGCTGCAACCGTTTCTGCTCTTACTGCGTAATTCCCTATGCCCGCGGAGCTGTCAGGTCAAGAGACCTTTCTGAGATCGTTTCTGAGGCCGAAAAACTGGTCAAGGCGGGGTATAAAGAGATCGTTCTGACAGGAATCAATACAGCCCTGTACGGCCTTGAAAATGAGGCGTTTTTAGATAAGTCCAAGGCCTACGGAATAGAGACCGTAGTTGAGGCCATCAGCTGTATCCCCGGAGACTTCCGCATACGTCTGGGCTCCATGGAGCCTACCGTAGTCGACGCGGAATACGTCAGCAGACTTTTTAAATACGATAAGCTCTGCCATCACATACATCTGGCTCTCCAGAGCGGCAGCAATAATATTATCAGGGCTATGAACCGCAATTATACTGCGGAGAGTTATCTGGACATAGTCCGTGTGCTCAGAGAGTTTGACCCCTGCTACGGAATTACCACCGATATCATCACCGGATTCCCCGGAGAAACTGAGGAGGATTTCCAAGCAAGTCTGGATATGGTCCGCAAGGTGAAATATCTTAAAGTCCACGGCTTCCCCTATTCCCAGAGGCTGTTCACTCCGGCTGCTGAAATGGACGGCCAGATCGCTCCTCCTGTCAAGAAGGAACGCAACAAGGAACTCATTGCTCTTGGTGAAGAAGTCGCTGCTGATTTCTGCAGGTCTCTCATAGGCATTCCTCAGAGAGTTCTGGCCGAAGAGCGGGGAGCAGACGGACTGTGGCGCGGTCACGCGGACAATTTTACCGAGATATATTTCCTGGATGAATCGGGAAATGATATAAGCAACACCTTTGTAACTGTTATTCCGGCGCTTCCCTACGAAGAAGGTCTGCTGGGCCGAAAGGAGTAAACAATGACTGACTGCATTTTCTGCAAACTCGCCTCCGGCGAAATCCCAACTACTGTGGTTTATCAGGACGACCAGGTCTTTGCCTTTAACGACATGGATCCACAGGCTCCGGTTCATATTCTCCTTATCCCTAAGAAGCACATCGCTTCCATTTCAGAGCTTACTGAGGAGGACGCAGCTCTCATGGGTCACATGATGCTGGTGGCAAAGAAGCTTGCTGCCGACGCAGGCATTGCCGAAGGCGGTTTCCGCTGTGTCATGAACACCGGCGAAGACGGCGGACAGAGCGTCAAGCACCTGCACATGCACATTCTGGGCGGCAAGGCCATGGGCTGGCCCCCCTATGCAG